>NZ_CP183215.1:3752870-4123241 GCF_048537565.1 Maribacter sp. X9 | reverse complement strand
TACAAATAGGAAGGCATTTTGCCTACTATGTGTATTGAACTGGACAGAAGGGTTATGTTTAAGTATCGTTTTTATGCGAGAATTGTAATCAATCTGGAAAGAAAGAACTTTACATTTTTGACACCTTTGAACCAGAGTCTTAATGCCTTAGTTTTGCCTTAAATGATACTGAGATTAAATAGGGCTCCCTCCTTGTGTAAATATTTAAAAGCCAAGGCTATTGAGTTTGCTATTGAACACCCTAAGTCCTCATTTTGGACATCTTTAAGGTTTTTCATAGAACGTTGATAAATGTTTGTAAAACTTTTATATACAAAAAAACCCAGCTATTTCTAACTGGGCGTTTTACTATTATATAAAGAGTATCTACTAACTATACCCTAGGTAAATCACCGTCTCCTTTTAAAGGTAATGCTGTTTCGCCCATTAAGTACTTGTCAACATGATATGCCGCTTGCCGTCCTTCTGAAATAGCCCATACAATTAGAGACTGCCCCCTTCGTTGATCACCTGCTACAAAAATGCCGGGTATATTGGTCTTATAGTTAACTTCAGATGCTTTAACATTGGTTCGGGCATCCATTTCGATACCTAATTGCTTGGCTATAGTATCTTCAGAGCCTGTAAACCCTAGTGCAAGCAGTGCTAATTCACATTTCCATTCCTTTTCCGTGCCTTCCACCTCTTTTAGTTGGGGCCTTTGTCCTGGATTTTTAATCCATTCCACTTCAGAAGTAATCAGTCCTTTTAAATTACCTAATTCGTCACCAATAAATTTTTTGGTCGAAATACTGAAAAATCGCTCGGCACCTTCTTTATGGGAAGAACTTGTACGTAATCTCATTGGCCAGAAAGGCCAAGGTTGGTCTTCAGGTCTTTCGACGGTGGCCATAGGCATGATTTCAAAATTTGAAACTGATGTGGCTCCATGACGAAAAGAGGTTCCTATACAATCGGAACCTGTATCTCCACCACCAATTACAATCACATCTTTACCAGTGGCCTTTATTTCTTCACCTAAGTCCTTAATACCATCTACACGCCTGTTATTTTGGCCCAAAAAATCCATCGCTTGTACTACTCCTTTTAAGTCAGAACCTTCAATGGGTAGATTTCTTCTTATAGTAGCGCCACCTGTTAAAACGATAGCATCGAAATCTTCTTTTAATTTAGCGGCTTGAATGTCAACGCCGATATGCGTATTGCAGATAAAGGTGATGCCCTCTTCCTTTAGAACTTCTAACCTTCTGTCAATAATGGATTTTTCCATTTTAAAATCTGGAATACCATATCGCATAAGTCCACCGGGTTTTTCATCACGTTCAAAAACCGTTACCTCGTGGCCGGCTCTGTTTAATTGCTGTGCCGCAGCGAGACCCGCAGGCCCCGATCCAACAACCGCAATTTTCTTACCGGTTCTGTAGACCGGGGGTTTTGCTGATATCCAACCATTCTTAAAAGCTGTTTCAACTATGTTTTTTTCAATATTTTCAATACTTACCGGATTCTCATTGATTCCTAAAACACACGCTTCTTCGCATGGTGCCGGACATAATCTACCTGTAAATTCAGGAAAATTATTAGTTGAATGTAATATTTCACTAGCTTTTTTCCATTTTCCACGATAAACCGCATCGTTGAAGTCCGGAATTAAATTTCCCAGTGGGCAACCGCTATGGCAAAAGGGAATACCGCAATCCATACAACGTGCACCTTGATCCTTTAATTCCTTTTCAGGCATAGGAACCGTAAATTCCCTATAATTTTTTACGCGCTCCTCAACTGGTGCGTATTGTTCCACTTTTCTATCGAATTCCAAAAATCCTGTTGTCTTCCCCATCTTTCGATTTTTAAATAGTTTGTAAATTTTCTTCTTCTAAACGTATCAAAGCTTGTCTGTATTCTTCAGGTAACACCTTAATGAATTTAGGTAAATACGATTCCCAATTCTCTAAAATTCGTTGCGCTAACGGACTTAAGGTTGAGTTGTAATGACTTTCTATCAAATCTTTTAATTCTTTAATATCGTTGTCTTCTGTAACATCCAAAAGGTTTAAGCCTTCTAAGCTACATCTTTGTTTAAAGGTCTTTTTCTCATCTAATACATAGGCTATACCACCACTCATTCCAGCTCCGAAATTTCTTCCAACTTCACCAAGAATTACGGCAATCCCACCGGTCATATATTCACAACCATGATCACCAATACCTTCCACTACTGCTTTTGCTCCTGAATTTCGAACACAGAAACGCTCCCCGGCTTTTCCGTTTATATAAGCTCTACCTGCTGTGGCACCGTAAAGCGTCACATTGCCCGTAATCACATTATCTTCAGGTATGATGGTTGATTTTTCGGGGACTTTAATTACGAGCTTCGCTCCTGAAAGCCCTTTTCCTAAATAATCATTTGTATTCCCGTTTACCACCATTGTTAGTCCTCTTGTTGCAAAGGCGCCAAAACTTTGTCCTGCAGAACCTGTGAAATTAAGTCTGAGTGTATTGATAGGTAATCCTTCAGCTCCGTAGGTTTTGGAGATTTCATTGCTTATAATCGCCCCTACAGCTCTGTCTGTGTTACAGATTGGATAATCTAATGTCAATTTTTCCTTTCTGAATAAAGATGGATTTGCTTTGGCTATAATATCAAATTCTATGGATTTATCGATGTCGTGCTTTTGTTTCTCTGTATTATACAACTTGGTTCCTTTTGGAACATCTACCTGATGTAGAATAGGGGTTAAATCTATTCCAGCTGCCTTATAATGGTCAATGGCTTTTTTACGATCTAGTTTTTGAACCTGACCTACCATTTCATTAATGGTCCTGAATCCTAATTGAGCCATTATCTCACGTAATTCTTGGGCTACAAAATACATGTAGTTTACCACGTGCTCGGGTTTGCCTTGAAATTTCTTCCGTAGTTCAGGGTTTTGGGTAGCTATACCGACCGGGCATGTATTCAAATGGCAAACACGCATCATAATACATCCAGAGGCTACTAAAGGAGCCGTTGCGAAACCAAACTCTTCAGCACCTAGTAGGCAGGCTACAGCCACATCTCTACCCGTTTTCAATTGACCGTCACATTCTAAAACGATTCTGTTTCTCAAATCGTTAAGTACCAAAGTTTGTTGTGCTTCGGCAATACCCAACTCCCATGGAAGCCCGGCGTGCTTCAAAGAGGTCAACGGTGAAGCTCCTGTACCACCATCAAAACCGGATACCAGTACAACATCTGCCTTAGCTTTTGCTACACCCGCAGCAACGGTTCCTACACCAACTTCTGAAACCAATTTCACATTGATCCTCGCTTTTCTATTGGCCGATTTTAAATCGTAAATAAGCTGTGATAAATCTTCAATGGAATAAATATCATGATGCGGTGGCGGAGAAATCAAACCTACATACGGAGTCGAATTTCTAGTTTTTGCAATTGCTGGATTTACTTTAGGGCCTGGTAATTGACCTCCCTCACCTGGTTTGGCCCCCTGTGCCATCTTAATTTGAATTTCTTTTGCGTTAGTCAGATAATTGGAGGTCACACCAAATCTACCTGATGCAACTTGCTTAATAGCGCTATTTCTCCAATCGCCGGTTGAATTTTTGTAAAATCTATTTTCATCTTCGCCACCTTCGCCAGAATTACTTTTACCACCGATACGGTTCATGGCGATGGCTAAATTTTCATGGGCTTCCTTACTTATAGAACCATAGGACATTGCTCCAGTCTTGAATCGTTTTACGATTTCCGTCCAAGGTTCAACTTCATCTAATGGAATCGGGTCGTAATTAGAGAATTCGAAAAGTCCTCGAATGGTCATTAAATTATGTGCTTGTTCGTTGACCATTTGAGAATACTCCTTATAGGTCTCTGGTTCGTTACCGCGCACTGCTTTTTGAAGTTTTGCAATAGATAACGGGTTGAACATGTGTTTTTCACCATCTCTACGCCATCTATATTCTCCACCAATTTCCAGATCAAGAGTAGCGGCAACCTCTTTTTTATTGAAGGTCTTGTGGTGGCGTAGAGCTATTTCTTTTTCTATTTGATACAGACCTATTCCTTGTATACGTGTTGGGGTATTCGGGAAGTATTTTTCAACTACTTTGGTATTTATGCCAATACACTCAAAAAGTTGGGATCCGCGGTAGGAGTTAAGTGTAGAGATTCCAATCTTGTTCATTACTTTTAAAATGCCCTTGCCTACTGCCTTATTATAATTCTTTATGGCTTCTTCAAACGTGATTTCGGTAATATCATGTTCTTCTATCTGTTCGGCTATGATTTCATTAACCAGATAAGGATTAATAGCACTTGCACCAAATCCGAATAAAAGCGCAAAATGGTGCACTTCTCTAGGTTCTGCTGATTCAACGATAATGCTCAATTTAGAGCGTTTCCCAAGTTTTTGTAATCCACTGTTTACGAAAGAACACGCCAATAAAGCTGGTATTGGGGCCATGTCCTCGCTAACGCTCCTATCGGATAATATAATGATATTAGCACCGTTGTCAACTGCTTTAGATGCTTCTGTAAGTACAGATTGTAAGGCATCTTCTAAACCATTATGGCCTTGTTTAATGGAGTATAGGATAGAAATGGAAACCACTTTATAATCTGGGCTTACATCGTAATTTTTGATTTTGTCCAAATCCTCTTTTGAAATTACCGGATTCTGAATTTTTAGCTTTCTGCAGTGTAATTCAGAAAATTCAAAAATGTTATGGTCACTTCCTAAGGTTAGGCTAATATCCGTTATCAATTCTTCACGTATTCCATCCAATGGCGGATTGGTCACCTGTGCAAATAATTGCTTGAAGTAGTTATATATAAGTTGAGGACGTTGCGATAAAACTGCAATTGGGGTATCAGACCCCATAGAGCCAATGGGTTCCTTACCTGTTTTAGCCATAGGTAAAACTATGGTGTTGATATCTTCGAGAGTGTATCCGAAAACTGACTTCCTTTTTTCAAGGGTTTCTTCACCTAGGAATAAAGGACAGTCATTATAAGGTATATCCCTTAAGTAAACCAAGTTGTCTTTTAACCATTTTTTGTAAGGATATCTTTGTGCAATTTTCTCTTTAATCTCTTCATCGTTTACGATGCGGCCTTCTTCCATGTCGACCAAAAACATTTTACCGGGTTCTAAACGACCGTGGAATTCAACATTCTCAGGTGCGATTTCAACAACTCCGGTTTCTGATGACATCACTACATAGTCATCCTTAGTGACCGAATAACGCGAGGGTCTAAGTCCATTCCTATCCAGTACTGCTCCAATAAAGTTTCCGTCGGTAAATGGGATAGATGCGGGACCATCCCAAGGTTCCATCATACAAGAATGGTATTCGTAGAAGGCTTTTTTAGCCTCTGACATTTCAGTATTCTTTTCCCAAGCTTCTGGAACCAAAATCATCATCACTTCTGGCAAAGATCTACCGGTCATCAATAATAATTCAACCACCATATCCATGGTTGCGGAATCTGATTTTCCGGGTAAAATGATGGGAAGGATGTTCTTGATTTCGTCACCGAACAGGTCACTTTTCAACAGTTCCTCTCTAGAGAACATTCGCGATACATTTCCTCTAAGCGTGTTTATTTCACCATTATGGCACATATATCTAAAGGGTTGTGCCAAATCCCAAGTAGGGAACGTATTGGTAGAGAATCTTTGGTGTACCAATGCCAACCTGGTAACCACCCTTGAGTCCATTAAATCGGAATAATATAAGCTTATATCCAAGGGCATCAATAAACCCTTGAAGATGATTATTTTAGTGGATAGGCTAGGTACATAGAAGAACTTACTTTCCGATAATTTTGATTTTATTATGGTGTGTTCTGTAACTTTTCTGGCAATGAAAAGCTTCAAGTTAAAAGTAAAATAATCTTGTTCGGGGTTTTCTTTGGCCACAAAAATTTGCCTGACAAAGGGCTCGGTTTCAGCGGCAATTCTACCCGGAATGGAGCGATTGACTGGGACATCGCGCCAACCTAATAACTTTAACCCTTGTTTTTTTATGTTTTCCTCAAATATGGAAACACAGAAATTACGTTGATTCTCCTTTCTGGGAAAGAAAACGTTACCAACGGCATAATCACCGACTTTTGGTAATTCAAAGTTACAAACGGCCTGAAAAAAGTCGTGGGGTACATCAATTAATATTCCTGCACCATCACCAGTCTTACCATCGGCACTTACGGCACCTCTATGTTCTAGGCGGTACAGGATTTCCAATGCCTTATGTATAATGTCATTGGATTTTTTTCCTTTTAGGCTACATATAAAACCAGCCCCACAGTTATCATGTTCAAATTCCGGGAGATATAATCCTTGCTTCTTCAATGTCATCTTTATGGTATTTCTTCAAAAATATCAAATTGTATATATTATATTCAATGATTTTAACTTATTCGAATAAAAAATTCAACGAATTAAATAAAAGGCTAAAAAATCATTAATTATCAATTTTTGATTGGTTCAATTTATCAGATTGATAAATTTAGGGTATAATGATTTAAATACAATAGAATTGGAGGGGGTAAAATCTGATAATGGAGACTTTGTAACAATTATACCCGTCTATATAGTTTCATTAACAAATTATATAAACCTAAATGAATAATAACCCCCTAAACTAGAAGGGGTGTTATGGTGATAAAAATAATTTATTGTAAAATACTTCTGGAAATTACAATTTTTTGTATTTCTGAAGTGCCCTCGTAAATCTGTGTAATCTTTGCGTCGCGCATCAAGCGCTCGACATGGTATTCTTTTACAAAACCATTTCCGCCGTGTATTTGAACCGCTTCAACAGAAGTCTCCATGGCTACTTTTGAAGCGTATAATTTCGCCATTGCCCCAGAAAGGTCATAATCTCTACCATTATCTTTATCTAATGCCGATTGATAGACCAACAAACGTGCAGCCTGTATTTCGGTATGCATGTCGGCCAGTTTAAAGGCTATGGCCTGGTGGTTGCTGATTTCTGTGCCAAAGGCCTTTCGTTCTTTAGAATATTTTAAGGCCAGTTCATAGGCCCCGGCGGCTATGCCTAAAGCTTGTGCCGCAATACCGATTCGACCACCTGCCAAAGTTTTCATTGCGAATTTGAAACCAAAGCCATCTTCTCCGATCCTATTTTCTTTTGGAACTTTAACGTCATTAAAAATTAAGGAATGGGTGTCGCTGCCACGAATGCCCAACTTGTTTTCTTTAGGGCCGATTTCAAAACCTTCCGCTCCTTTTTCAACAATTAGGACATTGATTCCGCGGTGCTTTTTTTCCTTGTCCGTTTGTGCGATAACCAAATAAACACTTGCGGAACTTCCGTTAGTAATCCAATTTTTTGTTCCATTTAAGATATAATGGTCGCCTTTGTCGATAGCGGTTGTTTTTTGTGAAGTGGCATCACTACCAGCTTCGGGTTCGGATAGGCAAAATGCCCCGATAATTTCTCCGGTGGCTAATCTTGTCAAGTATTTTTTCTTTTGTTCCTCAGTGCCAAATTTTTCCAATCCCCAGCAAACCAAAGAGTTGTTGACAGATACTACAACGGAGGTTGAGGCATCTATTTTTGATAATTCTTCCATGGCCAAAACGTAAGAAAGGGTGTCCAGGCCGCTGCCACCGTATTTCGGATCAACCATCATTCCCAAAAATCCTAAATCACCAAGCTTTTTCACTTGTTCCTCTGGAAAACTTTGTGTTTCGTCACGCTCTATGACGTTGGGGAGTAACTCGGTTTGTGCAAAATCTCTTGCCGCTTGTTGAATTAGTTTTTGTTCTTCTGACAAGGAAAAATCCATATACGTATCTTAAAAGGTTATGTTACCAAAGGTAAAGATATAGGATCAAAAATTTGAATTTTAAAAAGTAGCATGGTAGGTCATGGAATAATGACCTTTTTCTTTTCAGTTTCAAATAATACTATAATTTATTTAAAGTTTTAGGTTAAAAAGATGTCAATAAAAACCTGTTAATTTCAATTTTCATAATTTTAAGTCTTTGGATGTCAGTTTACTTACGTGTAATTATAAAAACATTCGTAATTCGAATGCGATTTTAAATATCTTTCGTTAATTTCAATTTTTCGAAATAGAACCTATATTTGACACTTTAGATGTAGTCATTAAAAAAACCAACGAAAATGGAAACCCTTATTATTATTGTTTTTTTGGCGGGATATCTTGCCATTACTTTAGAGCACAATCTTAAAATAGACAAATTAATTCCGGCATTGGCCATGATGGCTATTTTGTGGGCGATTATTGCATTGACCCATATGGATGTTTTTGAAGTTAACACGGTTCTGCAAGAATTGGAGCCGACCCATATGGATGAAATTCTTTTGCATCATTTGGGGAAAACTGCAGAGATTCTCGTATTCCTTCTAGGTGCTATGACCATTGTTGAAATAATAGATTATTTTGATGGTTTCGCTACTATTAAGGGGTACATAAGGACTCGAAGTAAAAGAAAGTTGTTGTGGTTGTTTGCTATTTTAGCTTTTATCCTGTCCGCTATTATCGATAACTTAACGGCTACTATTGTCTTGATCACTATTTTACAAAAGGTGGTTAATGACCGAGAAACAAGGTTGTGGTTTGCGGGTCTCATTATCATAGCCGCCAATGCTGGTGGAGCATGGTCACCCATTGGAGATGTCACTACAACGATGCTTTGGATCGCGAATAAAGTGACGGCAGGTCAGTTAGTGCTACATGTATTTATTCCTTCAGTGATATGTATGATTGTTCCAACTTTGATTGCAGGAAGCAACAAAGCTTTTAAGGGTAAGATAGAGGGCGATTTTGAAGAAGAGACACCAAAATCAAAATATGGGTCCATAATGCTTTATCTAGGTTTGGGGGCAATCGTTTTTGTTCCATTTTTCAAGACGATTACACATTTGCCACCTTATGTTGGTATGATGTTGTCACTTGCCGTCGTTGCCACGTTTGCCGAAATATTCAGTAATAAAAAGTTCAGCATTTCTAATGTTGACGGAGGCGAACACGAAGGTGTCGGCCATCATAGCCCCGTTCATCATTCATTATCGAAAATTGAATTACCAAGTATTCTTTTCTTTTTAGGGATATTACTAGCGGTGGCCGCCTTAGAATCATTAGGTATGCTTTTTCATTATGCCCAAAGTTTGAATGAAGCAATACCGAATACCGATATAGTAGTGTTATTGTTCGGGGTAGGGTCTGCTGTTATTGATAACGTACCCTTGGTAGCGGCAAGTATGGGCATGTTCGGTCAAGCTCTTGATAGTCCCTTATGGCATTTTATCGCTTATTCCGCAGGTTCAGGGGGCAGTATGTTGATTATCGGTTCCGCTGCAGGCGTTGTGGCCATGGGGATGGAAAAAATCGATTTTTTCTGGTACTTGAAGAAAATATCCTGGTTGGCCTTTATAGGTTTTATTAGTGGTGCCGGTGTTTTTGTTTTAATTAGAGATTATGTGCTTCACGGATAATTTAATCGACAAATCACCGTTATAAAGGCAAATTCAATACTTAAAGAACACTATGTTATTATTCCAGGATTTGGCTCAAGATGCGAGCGGTGAAATGTTGTCAGAAGAGAAAACTCTTTCAGTTATAGATTTGGTCTTTAATGGGGGGGCTGGCAGTGTGATTATTATTTCGGTGCTCTTCATTATGTTAGGGGTTGCACTATATATTTATTTTGAACGTCTTTTGGCGGTAAATGCTGCATCGAAGATAGATAAGAATTTCATGAACCAGATTAGGGACCATGTGACATCGGGTAAGTTAGAGGCGGCCAAAATTTTATGTGCACAAACAGATTCTCCAGTCGCTAGGTTGACCGAAAAGGGAATTTCGCGTATCGGTAAACCTCTAGACGATATCAATACCGCCATCGAAAATGCTGGTACTTTAGAGGTTTATAAGCTTGAAAAAAATGTAAGCGTTTTGGCAACTGTGGCAGGAGCTGCGCCTATGATCGGGTTTTTGGGAACTGTTATCGGTATGATTCTCGCATTTCACGAAATGGCGAGTAGTGGCGGTCAGGCCGAAATGGGCTCATTGGCATCTGGTATCTATACGGCCATGACGACTACAGTGGCAGGGCTTATCGTGGGTATTATTGCGTATGTAGGGTATAATCATTTGGTCAACCGAACAGATAAAGTAGTCCATAAAATGGAAGCCAACGCTGTTGAGTTTCTAGATTTATTAAACGAACCCCTTTAATTTTTCAATATGAAATTAAAAGGAAGAAATAAGGTCAGTCCAGACTTTAGCATGTCCTCAATGACAGATATTGTATTCTTGTTATTGATATTTTTCATGTTAACGGCAAACTCACCTAATGCGCTTGACTTGTTATTGCCAAAGGCAAAAGGAAAATCTACGAATACTCAGAACGTATCTGTAAGCATAGATAAAAACCTACAGTACTTTGTGAATAATCAAAGAATTAACGGAGAATATATTGAAATTGAATTAAAAAAAGCCCTTGAAGGTCAAGACAATCCTACAATTATTCTAAGAGCGGAAGAAAGCGTTGCAATTAAAGAAGCAGTCAACGTAATGGATATCGCTAATAGGAATAACTACAAGGTGATATTGGCGGTACGGCCCAATTAAATGGCATTTTTAGATACGAGACACAAGAAAAAATCATTAACACTTACAACCTTGTTGCTAAGTGTGCTTCTATTGGCTTTATTTTACATTGGGCTTACTTATATGGATCCGCCGGAAGAAAATGGTATTTCCGTTAATTTTGGTACTACCGATTTTGGAAGTGGACAATTTCAACCCAAGGAAAAAATTCGTTCAGAACCATTGGAGACTCCGCCTGTAGAGCCAACAAAGCAAGAGGTGGCAGAGGCCGTCGAAGAGTCTCAAGAGGAAGTGGTTAAGGAAGTTGCAGACAAAGAAGCACCATCTGAAAAAGTTTTAACTCAAGAAAATGAAGAGTCTATTCGGATAAAACAAGCTGAAGATGCTAAAAGAAAGGCAGAAAATGAAGCGGCAGAGGCTAAGCGAAAATCTGAAGAGGCAGAAAAGAAAGCCAAGGCAGAGGCGGCTCGTATAGCACAACAAAAACGGGATGCTGAAGAGAAAGCGAGGCAAGAACAAGAAGCGAAAAAGAAACGTTTGGACGAACTTATGGGTGGTCTTAATAAATCTGACGGAACGGCATCAGGTAGTGAAGGAGATGATGCTAAGGCCGGAGATAAAGGGCAGCCCGATGGTGATCCTTATGCCACTAGTTATTACGGAAGTCCAGGTTCTGGGAGTGGTACTGGAGGTTATGGCTTAAACGGTAGGTCTCTTGTCAATAAAGGGAAAGTGCAACAAGAATGTAACGAATCTGGTACGGTGGTCGTTAAAATTGTTGTGGATAGGAACGGTAAAGTGATCAGTGCGACACCAGGGGTAAGGGGTACTACGAACAATAATCCGTGTTTATTGGAGCCCGCAAAAAAAACCGCCTTTATGCATAAATGGAATCTTGATAGCAATGCACCAAGTGAACAAGTTGGTTTCGTGGTGGTTAATTTCAAACTAGGGGAGTGACCTACACGGAAACCTTAGATTGGATGTTCGCGCAACTTCCAATGTACCAAAACAAAGGAAAAGTCGCATTCAATGCCAAACTGGACGGAATAGTATCTCTTGCGCGTCATTTAGGTAATCCACACGCGAAATTTAAAACTATCCACATTGCCGGTACCAATGGTAAAGGCTCAAGTAGCCATATGCTCGCATCTATACTTCAAGAAGCGGGATATAAGGTTGGTCTCTATACTTCACCACATTTAAAGGATTTTAGGGAGCGCATTCGTATAAACGGTAAAAAAGCCAGTAAAAAATATGTGGTCGATTTTATAGAGAGGAACAAATCTTTTTTAGAAGAAAATACTTTTTCCTTTTTCGAGATGACCGTGGGAATGGCTTTTTCTTATTTTGAGGATAAGAAAGTGGATATCGCCATTGTTGAAGTCGGTTTGGGAGGTCGCTTGGATTCTACCAATATTATTGTTCCAGAGGTTAGTCTGATTACCAATATAGGTTTTGACCATACCGATATGTTGGGAAATACCCTACCTGAAATTGCTGGGGAAAAAGCTGGAATTATTAAAAAGGGTATTCCTGTTGTGATTAGTGAGTTCAATGGGGATACCGCACCTGTATTCGAGAAGAAAGCTAAAAGTTTGAATGCACCACTCGTATTTGCGGAAGACCTTTCTTTTCCAGAGTATGAAATAGGCCTGCTTGGTTCTTACCAAAGGAAAAACATTAAAGGTGTTCTAGCTGTAATCATGCAACTGAAGGGATTTCATATTTCACAAGAAAATATTGTCAATGGATTGAAAAATGTAGTTGAGAATACCGGATTGATGGGCCGTTGGCAGCAAATAGGAAGTGATCCAACGATCATTTGTGATACTGCACATAATAAAGAAGGTTTGGCCATTGTACTAGATCAAGTTAAGCAACAAAAATCAGCAAGACTTCACTTCGTTATTGGGTTTGTGAAGGATAAGGATTTAAGTGGTATTTTACCTTTATTCCCAAAAAATGCAACCTATTATTTTTGTAAACCTAAAATAAACAGGGGTCTGGATGAAAAGGTCCTCTGTGAGAGTTTCACACGACAGGGTTTTCAAGGGTCTTCCTATTCGTCTGTGAATAAAGCTTTTGAGTCAGCTAAAAAACAAGCTGCGTCAAATGATTTTATTTATGTGGGGGGAAGTAATTTTGTGGTAGCAGAAATTCTTTAATTTTTCTTTGTTTTTTCTTTTGGAGAATGTAAAACTATTATATATTTGCACTCCTTTAGGGGCCCTTAGCTCAGCTGGTTCAGAGCACCTGCCTTACAAGCAGGGGGTCACTGGTTCGAACCCAGTAGGGCCCACAAATAAAAAGGCTTCCGTGATTGGAGGCCTTTTTTAGTTTTAATGTAGTTATTGTCTAAGATAATTACGGTTGTTTTTTATTATCTTAGATTCCAGGGGATATTAGCTCAGTTGGTTTAGAGCGCTGCCTTGACAGGGCAGAGGTCACCGGTTCGAATCCAGTATATCCCACTTTTATAGTATATCCAATACCCGTTCAAGAGCCATTCCTCTTGAGCCTTTTATCAGGATTGAAGCATTAGGGTTTAATTTATTTTCTTTTAGATACTCCTTCAATTTTTCAAATGTTTTTAGCTTCGTAAAGGGGGTGTCTGTGTTATAAAAATTTTCTCCCACTAATAAAGTTTCCTTAAAATCAAGTGACAGCGCTAAATCGGCAATGGCTTGATGCTCTTGTTTTGCAGAAGTTCCTAATTCAAACATGTCTCCTAAAATAACAAACTTATATGTTTTCTCTAGGTGATTAAAATTTTCAAGTGCAGCCTTCATGCTTGATGGATTTGCATTGTAAGCATCTAAGATGATATAGAAAGTATCTTTTTTGATGATTTGAGATCTGTTATTGTCTGGGGTGTAGTTTTCAATGCCAAGCCTTATGGTATTTAAATCAACCTTAAAGTGCTTGCCGACTATAATTGCAGCGCAGCAATTCTGATAATTATACGCCCCAATGAGTTGCGATTGTATTAGTATGTCTTCGACCTGAAGGGTAACGAATGGATCGGCCTTTACGAATTCAATTTGATAGAAATCGGGAGTAGTACTGCTAAAACCATATTTTTTTGAATAGGATTTTAGCTTTTCTAGCTGAATATCATCGTCTGCATTAAAAAAGATTGATTTATCATTTTTTATAAGGTAATCGTACAATTCGCTTTTTCCCTTTATAACACCATCTACGCCTCCAAAACCTTCTAAATGGGCTTTGCCGAAGTTGGTAATATATCCAAAATCAGGCTCTGCAATTTCGCATAGAAATTTTATCTCATTTAAATGGTTGGCGCCCATTTCAACAATGGCTATTTCTGTCTCTGGTGAAATGGATAGGAGTGTCAAGGGAACTCCAATATGGTTATTGAGATTGCCTTTTGTGGCAATGGTTTTGTATTTTCTTGCCAGTACGGCATGTATTAACTCTTTAGTGGTCGTCTTTCCGTTGCTTCCGGTAAGACTTATGATTTTTGCATCGCAGTAGTTTCTATGGTAATTGGCGAGTTTCTGAAGGGTTTCAAGGGTGTTGTCGACCAAGATGGTTTGTTGGTTCAATTCATATTCCTTTTCGTCGATAATAACATAACTGGCCCCTTTTTCGAGGGCTTTCTGCGTATAGCTGTTACCATTGAAATTATCTCCCTTTAATGCAAAAAATATATCGTTTTTCTTGATTTTTCGAGTATCGGTGCTAACGCTAGGGTACTTTAAAAAAATAGAATGTAAGTCTTGAATGTTCATGAAATCGAAGATAAAAAAAAGCCCTTAATAAGGGCTTTTTTAATTTCATTAGAAAAAAAATTATTTTGCTTTTTTTCCTCTAATTGTTTTGTTCTTGGTTTTTGATTTAGAACCAACTCTAGACATTGCACATCTAAATCCGATGTAGTCTGTGGCCATATATTGTGGCAAATATCTTCGCTGGGCTGGATCTAACCAGTAAGCCCTATCTCTCCAAGAGCCTCCTTTATAGACTCTAACTTCATCATTTATAAGAGTAGTTCTGCTGTTTGACTCATCAAAACCTTTTACGAGATTTCCGGCAGAGTCACGTTCAACCGAATGTCTGGGTGAATTATACATTTTTTTACTTGGATCCTCTTCTTCATCGTCATTGAACCTGTCGTAAAATCTTGATGAACCGGCATCGCCGTCTCTATAACTACGGTTGTCACTTGAAGAGAAATTCGTTCTTAAATAGGTCTCTTCTTCGTCAATGGGCACCATTTTTATTTCTCCTGGTAAGTTAACGGCAACAACTTTTCCATTTGGTAAAGTATCAAAGATTACCGAATCTCTTAAGATGTTCACTTTTCCATCTTCACCAATGGCAGTTTTCATGTATATGTTTCCTCTGTAATAGTTGAAATCGCTTACTTCATCATCTACAATCGGTCTGTATACATCTGCTACCCATTCGGCCACGTTACCTGCCATGTCATAAAGGCCTAGGTCATTTGGCTTGTAGGACATAACCTCTGCGGTAATATCGGCGCCATCATCTGACCATCCGGCGATTCCACCGTAATCACCTTTTCCTTGCTTGAAATTAGCCAATTGATCTCCTCTCCCTACGCGTTGTCCATTTCTGGTGTAATCACCTTCCCAAGGATATTTTTTTCTTCCTCGATAGTTATTGTATTCCCTTTGACCAACTTGGGCCTGTGCTGCATATTCCCATTCCGTTTCGGTTGGGAGTCGGTATTCTGGCATAATGATACCACTACTTCTTTTTGCGAAAACTGAAACACTATCTTTTTTCATTTTCCCTTGAAGAGAATCTATTTGTCCGTTATAAACGGATTCTGGTCTGTTCAAATAGGCTTCTGTACTAAAAGTTCCCTGAACTTCTCCTGTTGAAGCCTGATATTTTGCATCGTCGGATAAATATCCTTCACGCTCGAGCATAATCTCATTTACACGATCCGTCCTCCATTCAGCGAACTGTGTTGCTTGGATCCAGTTTACACCAACAACCGGATATTCTGCATAAGCAGGGTGTCTTAAGTAATTATTGGTCATTGTTTCATTGAAACCAAGTCTGTTTCTCCATACCAGCGTATCTGGTAAAGCGCCTACATATATATTGGTGTATTTTGGATTTTCTGGTGGATAAACGCTTTTTAGGTAATCTAAGTATTCCAAATACATCACGTTTGTAACTTCTGTCTCATCCATGTAAAATGATTGAACATGCTGAGAAGTTGGGGTATTGTTCCAGTCATGCATAACATCATCCTGCACCTTTCCTTTTGTAAACGTACCGCCTTCAACGAACACCAATCCCGGAGCGGTTTCTTGCTCTTTAAAATCAGTATTGTATTGAAAACCACCTTCTTTGGCATTTATTTTCCAACCTGTAGCTCTGGACGTGTTTTTTGACGAAGACGATTTAGAACAGCTGTTTAGTGTTAAGCCGCCTAGGATAACCGTGCATGAGAATACAACTTTAATAAAATGTTTCTTCATAATTAGGACTTGAGTTCAATTTTCACAAACTACGCTTTCTTAAGAAATTATAGTTATGTGAAGCTATATTTTGGATTTACTTGTTTATCACTTTCGCTCAATAGAACGGTGTTTTTGTTGGATTATTTTATGAGTGAAAATAATTTTGACTTTCTTGATAAGTACTTTAGTTTTAAATTAATCCCACCTATTTAGGTAAACGATGAAATATGGTTTATAGTATGGTTTAAATCATTCTTTCATTGAGGCGTTGAAGAATTTTCATTAAAATTATTTTCGACAATTTTTTTGAAGTCTTATTTCTTTTAAAAATCTTGGTAATCATACACGATAACGGAAAAAAGGCCGTTTACATGTAAAATATTGAAATTGAAATAAAGGAAACACTATATTTCGCCTTTTAAAATTAAAGAACCGTTCTAATGAGAAAAATTGCAATAATTTTCTTTTTGCTGATAATTGGAAAAAATTACGCCCAAAATGATCAAAGGGTTATAACAACGGCGGTACCATTCCTTACCATTGCGGCCGATGCCCGATCCGCTGGTATGGCAGATATAGGTGTGGCGACCTCTACCGATGCCTTTTCCCAACAATGGAACCCTGCTAAATTTGCGTTTGCTGAACGTAAAATGGGTATAGGAATAAGTTATACCCCTTACTTAGAAAGCATCATAACAGATATTGCCCTACTCAATGCCAGCTTTTATAATAAAATAGATGAGCAAAGTGCTTTCGCGGTCAGTTTAAGGTATTTTACATTGGGCGAGATTGTCCTGAGGCAATCAATAGATGACACCGAAGGAAGAGTGGTTAAACCTAATGAATTGGCGTTAGACGGATCATATTCCCTAAAATTAAGTCCTACATTTTCTATGGCTGTGGCAGGGAGGTTCATCAGGTCTAATTTGAAGTTCCAAGATTCCGGGGCTGATTCCCAGGCGGCAAGTACTTTTGCCGTAGATGTGGCAGGGTTCTACCGCTCTAGAGAAATAGCATATAATAATTTTGATGGCCGTTGGAGGGCGGGTTTTAACTTGTCTAACATAGGGGGTAAAATTCAATATGACGCCGGTGGGCAGGAAAACTTTTTGCCAAGTAACTTAAGTTTTGGTGGAGGGTTTGATTTTATCCTGGATCAAGAAAATGTGGTCGGTATAACTACGGAGTTCAATAAACTGTTAGTGCCTACCCCACAGGATTATGATGATGATGGTGATATAGATGCTGAGGATAATGACATTTATCAAAATGAAAGTGGTTTTAGTGGTATTTTTAATTCTTTTACCGATGCACCCGGTGGTTTTAGTGAAGAGTTAAAAGAATTTACATGGGCCTTAGGGGCAGAATATACTTATCAAGATGCTTTTATGGTACGTACGGGTTATTTCAACGAAAGTGCTGAAAAAGGCTCAAGAAAGTTCTTTACCTTAGGGGCAGGCTTTAAGTTTAAAGCTGCCCAGATAGATCTGTCCTATTTATTCTCCACTTCTCAAGTTAGAAATCCATTGGAAAATACATTACGTTTTTCTCTTACCTTTAATTTAGGTGAAGAGTTTTATAATGATTAAGATTTGTGGTTGTCATGAATAAAAGAATAAGCAAACCTGCCAATTGGCAGGTTTGCTTATTTCAGTCAAATATTCAAGTTTTAACTAAAAAATATTAGCACTTAATTAATTTGTAGATTACACAAAAAATAAAGTATGTCTACCCAGAAGAAAATTAGCATTGATTTAACCGTTTATGATTCGTGCGAAGAATTATGTGCAGATTATAAAATATTGATTGATGCAGCGGTGGCGGCGAGAAAGAAAGCATACGCCCCCTATTCCAATTTTTTGGTAGGGGCTTCGGTATTACTGGAAAATGGACAAATCATTGAAGGTAACAATCAAGAAAATGCCTCTTATCCTTCGGGATTGTGTGCTGAGCGGGTTGCTGTTTTTTATGCGGGGGCTAAATTCCCTAACGTAAAAATAAAGGCCATTGCGGTTTCTGCCACTTCATTGAATAATAAATTAGATACCCCAGCGGCTCCGTGTGGTAATTGTAGGCAAGCTATTTCAGAATATGAGTTCAAGCAGCATGCACCAATAAAAGTTCTGTTAATGGGTGAAACCGGTAGTGTTGTTGAGTGCAGTTCTTTGGCAGATTTACTTCCCTTAGGGTTTAATGGTAGCTACTTGAAATAATCTGTTCTTAATGAAAGGATTGAAATTAAACACGTTAACATCCATTTTTGTTGGTCTTATAATTTCTTAATCGATTTGCCTCTATTATTTTTATCGATTCATTTATATGTGTATTTTTGTTCTTCCGCGATACCTAGGTAATGCTAACCTCTGATATCTGTAAAGAAATTAAAACCTATAGCTAAAATTGATGAAAAAAATCACCAAGGAAACATATTTAAAATGGTATGAGGAAATGCTGTTTTGGAGAAAATTTGAGGATAAACTGGCCGCTGTCTATATACAACAAAAGGTAAGAGGATTTCTTCATTTGTACAACGGACAAGAAGCGGTTTTGGCAGGTGCTTTGCATGCAATGGATCTTACCAAGGATCGAATGATAACTGCATATAGAAACCATGTGCAACCGATTGGAATGGGTGTTGACCCAAAAAGGGTAATGGCTGAACTTTATGGAAAAGTAACAGGAACTTCTAAAGGAATGGGCGGTTCTATGCATATCTTTTCTAAAGAACATCGCTTTCACGGAGGTCACGGTATCGTTGGTGGTCAAATTCCTTTAGGTGCGGGTATGGCCTTTGGGGATAAGTACGCCGGTAGGGATAATGTTACCTTATGTTACATGGGTGATGGTGCTGTGCGGCAAGGGTCGTTGCATGAAACTTTCAATTTAGCAATGTTATGGCAGTTGCCGGTTGTGTTTATATGCGAAAATAATGGATATGCCATGGGTACTTCCGTTGCAAGAACTTCTTTTTCTACTGAGATATGGAAACTTGGGTTGGGATATGAGATGCCCTGCGGACCTGTGGATGGAATGAACCCTGTAACCGTTGCCCAAGAAATGAGCAAGGCCATTGAAAGGGCAAGAAGTGGTGGCGGACCTACTTTCTTGGAAATGAAGACCTACAGATATAGAGGACATTCAATGTCAGATGCCCAACATTATAGAACTAAGGATGAAGTTGAAGAATACAAGAAAATAGATCCGATTACACAAGTATTGGATGTTATTAAAGAAAATAAATACGCAACCGACGAAGAAATCAAGAACATTGACAAAAGGGTTAAGGACTTGGTCAAAGAATGTGAGAAGTTTGCGGAAGAATCTGATTATCCACCAGTAAATCAATTGTACGATATGGTTTACGAACAAGAGGATTTTCCATTTGTTCAACATAAATTGTAAGTAGATGGCTGAAGTAATAAATATGCCCCGTTTAAGCGATACCATGGAAGAAGGTACCGTGGCTAAATGGTTGAAAAAAGTAGGAGACAAAGTTGAAGAAGGAGATATATTAGCAGAAATTGAAACCGATAAGGCAACAATGGAGTTCGAATCCTTTCACGAAGGTACATTGTTGCACATAGGTATCGAAGAAGGAGACGGAGCCCCTGTTGATACCTTGTTGGCGATAATAGGGGAAGAAGGCGAAGATATTTCCGGATTATTGAACGGAGACGGTTCATCCAACTCAGAAAATAAACCATCGGAAGACAAAAGCACTGCTGAAGATAAGGCCGAAGATTCTGTTTCGTCGGATGAAGAAGAGTCGGATGATGACGAAGGCGATGGTTCGATTCCTGAAGGGGTGGAAATCGTAAAAATGCCGCGGTTGAGCGATACCATGGAGGAAGGTACCGTAGCTAGCTGGTTGAAAAAGGTTGGTGATGATGTTGAGGAAGGCGATATTTTAGCCGAAATCGAAACCGACAAGGCTACGATGGAATTTGAGTCTTTCTATTCGGGTAAGTTGCTATACATCGGTATTCAAGAGGGAGAATCATCTCCCGTAGATGCTGTTTTAGCGGTTATAGGTCCAGAAGGAACAGATGTTGATGCTGTTTTGAACGGTAAGCCCGGCGGAAGCAAGAAGAAAACAAGTCCGGATTCGAAAAAAGAAGAAGAGAAATCGAGCAACGGTTCACTGGAAAAAACTGAAAGTAAATCTGAGGCTAAAGATGTAACTAAAACTGTTTCAGATGGAGAACGAATTTTTGTCTCCCCATTGGCAAAGAAAATTGCAGAGGATAAAGGAATCGATTTGGCCAATGTTTCCGGATCAGGAGATAATGGCAGAATAATAAAAAAGGATATAGAGAATTATAAACCTAATTCTGAAGCTAAGCCTGCTGCGCCCAGTTCAAAAACAGAGAGTTCTACATCGGCTGCTGCGCCTGTTTCAATGGCTATACCGGCTGGAGAAGAAGGAACAGAGGAGGTCAAGAATTCAAATATGCGAAAGGCAATAGCCAAAGCATTAGGAAATTCTAAGTTTACGGCCCCCCATTTTTACCTGACCATTGAGGTGGATATGGATAATGCAAAAGAATCTAGGCTTCAAATAAATAGTCTTCCAGATACCAAGGTTTCATTTAATGATATGGTTTTGAAAGCCTGTGCCATGGCGTTAAGAAAACATCCGCAAGTAAATACATCTTGGAATGGAGATACTACCAAGTTCCATAAGCACATTCACATGGGTGTCGCAGTGGCCGTTGATGAAGGTTTGGTAGTTCCGGTAGTAAAGCACTGTGATTTATTAGGTCTTACCCAAATAGGAGCTGCGGTTAAGGATTTGGCCGGAAAAGCGCGTAATAAGAAAATTTCTCCTTCGGAAATGGAGGGAAGTACGTTTACGGTATCAAACTTAGGAATGTTCGGTATTCAAGAGTTTACAAGTATTATCAATCAACCAAATTCTGCAATATTGTCCGTAGGAGCTATAGTGGAAAAACCTGTGGTTAAAAATGGGGAAATCGTGGTTGGTAGTACAATGAAACTAACGTTGGCCTGTGACCATAGAACTGTTGACGGTGCAGTAGGAGCTCAATTCCTTCAAACCTTACGCTATTTCGTGGAGAATCCTGTGACCATGTTGGCATAGGACAGAACTTGAAAATAGAATTACAAAAGCATCCTCTAAACGGGATGCTTTTTTTTATCTTTAGATTTTAATTTAGAATGTACTTATGAAAAATATAGTTTTATGGTTTATCGGCTTTCTGGTATTAGGATGTGGTGGTGCAAAGGTTGAGCAGTCTACCGTATTAAATCCTACGAACAAACCGAACGGTGTTCGCGGAGAAGTTGTGCGAAACACCTCGAAAGATGTTAATAATACTACCGATCGTAAGATGGCCAGCGGAAAAATAAAAGCGTTCACTACGTCACAGGATATCGAAAAAATAATGCTTTTTTTAACGGCCGACGAACTTCAGGGTAGGGATACGGGAAGTGAAGGTATTTCAAAAGCCGCGGATTTTATTCAAAACGTATTTGAGAAAAATAATATTCAACCTTATTTTTCTTCGTATCGGGATACCTTGACTGATTATAAGGATGGTATTGCCTATAATATGGTTGGGTATCTCCCAGGAACCGACCCTGATCTTAAAAATGAATTTATTATTGTTGGGGCACACTATGATCATATTGGTGTACAGAATGGTCAGAGTGGCGATGTCATCGCAAATGGGGCTAACGATAATGCTTCGGGCACTACTTCGGTTTTGGAATTCGCACGTTTTTTTGGAAACCAAAAGCCCAATAAACGGAGTATTATTTTCGCCTTGTTTACCGCGGAAGAGAAGGGGCTTTTGGGTTCCAAACATTTAGCGGAAAAATTGAAGAAACAAAATCTAGACCTTTATGCGATGCTTAACTTTGAAATGATTGGCGTTCCCATGGTAGATAAAGACCATAGCCTTTATTTGACAGGGTTTGAGTTATCGAATTTAGCGGAAATCAGTAATGGGTATGCGCATAAAAATTTAGTGGGATTTCTGCCAAAAGCAAAGGAATTCAACCTCTTCAGGCGTTCGGACAATGCACCTTTTTATGATACTTTTAATGTTCCTGCCCAAACGTATAGTTCTTTTGATTTCACCAATTTCAATGAATATCATAAAGTAGGGGACGAAGCTTCGAAGATGGATTTTATATTTATGGCGACTATAGTGAACGAGTGTATTCCTGTTTTGACGGGCATTGTCAATGCACCTATTAAAGAAATAAAATACAATTAATGGCATATGTAATCGTTACGGGTACGAGCAGGGGAATTGGATTTGAATTGACGAAATTGTTGGCTGATGCTGGGCATACTGTTTTGGCATTATCCAGAAATGAGCATCCGACTAAACGTCTTGGTCATACGAATATTGAATCGCTTTCTTTCGATATTGCGGCAATAGAAGATCGTGAAAAATTAGCGCAATATTTGACCGATAAAAAAATAGAGATTTCAGCATTGATCCATAATGCTGGGAAATTGGTCAATAAGCCGTTTTTGGAAACCACGGATGCTGAGTTCAAATCCGTTTATGACGTAAATGTATTCGGTGTTGCTGCGCTGACTAAGCTAGTCATCCCTTTTATGGAGAAAACAGGTCATGTGCTGACCATTAGTTCAATGGGAGGCGTGCAAGGGAGTGCAAAATTTACAGGCTTATCTGCTTACAGTTCCAGTAAAGGAGCAGTGATTACGCTGACTGAATTACTTGCGGAGGAATTTAAGGAAACAGGCCCATCGTTTAATGCCTTGGCCTTAGGTGCTGTTCAGACAGAAATGTTGCAAGAGGCGTTTCCAGGTTATAAAGCGCCGGTATCTGCCTTTGAGATGGCGAATTATATCATGGATTTTGCTTTGAACGGACAAAAATTGTATAATGGTAAAATGTTACAGGTAAGTAGTACTACGCCCTAAGAATGCAACAAACTTTAGCTAAATATCTTCCAGAAGCGGCGGTCGTTCCTTGTTTTGAACTGATTAAAGCAAGTCAGGTCCATTTGAAGATTGTGAATGAGCGAGTGACAAGACATGGGGATTATAGAAGAAGAAAAGATGGCCGACATCAGATTACGGTAAACGCATCACTTAACAAGTATCGATTTTTAGTTACCTTAATTCATGAGATTGCACATTTAGTGGCCTTTGAGAAATATGGACGGCATATTAAACCCCACGGGATAGAATGGAAGAGAACGTTTCAGTATTTAATGTTGCCTTTTATTCATCCTGAGATTTTCCCTTCCAAATTACTACCGCTTCTGGCCAGACACTTTAAGAATCCCAAAGCGAGTAGTAGCACAGATGCACAATTGTCCATGGCTTTAAAACAATTTGATGAACAACAATCAGAAAAAACTTACGTTTTTGAATTACCGATAGGTAGTGTTTTCCGAATTTATAATGGAAGACTTTTTAAAAAGGGGAATAAAAGAACAAAGCGCTTTGAATGTGTAGAAATGTCGAGTGGTAAAATGTATCTTTTTCAACCGAACGCCGAAGTGGAATTAATACAAAATTAGTATGAATAGAAATTATTATGCCATTTTAATGGCGGGAGGAGTAGGGTCTAGGTTTTGGCCGATTAGCACAACTGATAACCCTAAGCAATTTCACGATATGCTAGGAGCAGGAAAAAGTCTGATTCAAAAAACTTTTGACCGATTGAATAAGTTCGTTCCAACAGAAAACATCCTTATTCTAACCAATGAACGCTATAATGATTTGGTATTGGAACAATTGCCAAAGGTAAAACAGGAACAGGTAGTTCTTGAGCCAGCTATGCGCAATACCGCACCTTGTATCCTATATGCGGCCTTGAAAATTCAAAAGATGAACGAAGACGCAGTGATGATCGTTGCACCTAGTGATCATTGGATAGAAGATGAAGAAGCATTTGCAAACGATGTTACCGCTTGCTTCAAGAAATGTGAAAAAGAGGAGGTTTTGTGTACCTTGGGTATTAAACCTTCTTTTCCTAATACTGGTTTTGGGTATATAGAATATAACAGGGAAGATGCGGCCCAATTGAAAAAGGTTGATCAATTCAGGGAGAAACCGGATTATGAGACAGCAAAAGAGTTTTTGGCCCAAGGTAATTTCCTTTGGAATGCGGGGATTTTTATGTGGAGCGTAAAGACCATAGTGAACGCATTTAAAAATTATCAGCCAGAACAATATCGTTTATTTCAAGATGGAGCTTCCGTTTATAATACCAAAAACGAAAAGGAATTCATAGCTAAAAATTATCCTAACGCAGAAAACATCTCTATAGATTATGCCATTTTGGAAAATTCAAAATCAATTTATGTGTTAGAGGCCTCATTTGATTGGAACGATTTAGGAACTTGGGGTTCGTTGTATGATAAATTGGACAAGGATGCGGATAACAATGCAGTTGTAAATGCCAAGGTATTATCTCAAGATTCAAGCGGGAATATGATACGGTCCAAAGAGGGTAAAATTGTGGTTGTAGATGGGCTTGATGATTATATTATTGTAGATAAGGAAGATGTACTATTGATTTATCCCAAGGCTAAAGAACAGGATATTAAACAGGTTTTAAACAAAGTGAAAGATGCTTTTGGTGACGAATTTGCATAGAAATGGAAAACAATTTAGATCAAGATAATATCACTCCAACCAGTAATGAGAGTAATGGCGGAGAGGAAGTAAAAAAGGATTTTCAAGGTTTACTTGGAAGTGTGAAAAAGTTTCTTTCGGAGTTATTGGATATTCGAACCAATACGGATCAACAGGCCACTAAAGAGGCGATTATTGCAGATATTCCCTTTAAGGGGCATACTTCATGGATTTTAATTTGTTCTATATTTATTGCATCGATCGGCTTGAATGCAAATTCTACGGCAGTGGTCATCGGGGCGATGTTAATCTCCCCATTAATGGGTCCTATTTTGGGAATAGGAATGTCAGTTGCAATCAATGATATTGATACCTTAAAGCGATCTTTAAAGAATTTTGCTGTAATGGTAGTGCTCAGTGTTATTACAGCGTATCTGTTTTTTCGCTTTTTTCCGTTAAGGGATGAATCTTCAGAGCTTTTAGCAAGAACGGCACCCGATATACGAGATGTTCTGATAGCATTTTTCGGTGGTTTGGCCTTGGTAATCGCACGGGCCAAAAAAGGAACCATAGCCAGTGTTATTTTTGGTGTTGCCATCGCAACAGCGTTAATGCCACCTTTATGTACAGTCGGCTTTGGTTTGGCCATTGGTAATTGGTCATACGCCACAGGAGCACTTTATCTTTTTACCATAAATACGATTTTCATTGCTTTGGCGACATTTTTGGTAATTAAGCTGTTGCGTTTTCCGATGGTGAGGTACGTAAATTCAAAAAGAAGGCGACTGATCGGAAGACTGGCTTCTTTGCTGGCGATTCTAGTAATGATTCCGGCAGGTATTACTTTTTATAGAGTGTTTGAGGAATCACTTTTTAAAAGGGATGCGAATAATTTTATAGATGAGAATATTGTGCCCTATCAATTCTCTGGCGAAGGTAAATTTTTAAAGGATTTTAGTGAGGTTGTCTATGAAGACGGTGGTGATTCTAAAATTGAATTGGTATTTGTCGGGAACGAGCCAATTCCGAATAATGTGATTACTACATGGAGAAATCAAATGCAAGATTTTAAACAATTGAAGAATTGTCAATTGTCAATTGTCCAAGGTTCTAATGGAGAGGATTTTAACCAGTTGAAATATGTAAACGAACTTTACGAATCTCAAAAAAGTATGCTTTCTAGTAAAGATGAAAAAATCAAGGTTTTGGAGAGTGAGCTAACCCGTTTGAGTCAAATTTCATCCAATCAAATACCTTTTAAGGAAATTAGTTTAGAGGCAAAAACTAACTACGAAAATTTGGAACGCCTTGGATATGCTTATTTAATCTCTACTGATTTTAATAAAACGGATAGCATCCCTTTATTTGAGGTAACCTGGAAAAAGGAAGCTAAGCGCGCTGAAACCGTAAAGGATATGAATAAGCTACAAAGTTGGTTGCGCTTAAGGCTCAACAATGAAAAAATTCAGATCAAGGAAATGGCTGCGGATTAATTCCCTTCCTCTTGAATATACATTTGCCTCACTTTTTTGAAAAGGTCAGATGAATAGACGAAATTGGTAACGGACTCATTGTCTGTTTTAAAGATTTCATTTTTGGTGCCTTCCCACTCTTTGAGACCATCTTTTAAGAAAATGATCTTTTCCCCAATCTGCATGACCGAGTTCATATCATGGGTATTAATTACTGTAGTAATATTAAATTCTTCGGTTATTTCCTTTATCAAGTCGTCGATAAGAATAGCGGTTTTTGGGTCTAGGCCAGAATTGGGTTCGTCACAAAAAAGGTATTTTGGGTTCATTACAATAGCTCTTGCTATGGCTACTCGTTTTTGCATTCCACCCGAAATTTCCGAAGGAAATTTTTCATGGGCATCAATTAAATTCACCCTTTTTAAAACCGTGTCTACCCGATCTTTCATTTCAGACTTATTCTGTTTAGTGAACATTTCTAAAGGAAACATTACATTGCCTTGCACGGTCATACTATCGAATAAGGCACTGCCTTGAAATACCATTCCCATTTCTTGTCGAAGATCACGTTTTTCATCATCTGAAAGATCCGAATACAATTTTCCGTCATAGGCTATCCCTCCTTCCTCCGGAGAAAACAGCCCCAAAAGGCATTTTAGAAAGACTGTTTTCCCAGACCCACTTTGGCCAATGATCAAATTGGTCTTTCCTTTTTCAAAGGTGGTGGAAATACCTTTTAGAATATGGGTGCCACCAAAAGATTTGTGAATGTCTCGTACGTCTATCATTAGCCTAACAAAAGTTGGGTTAAAATATAATTCAGTATTATTATCACAACGCTAGTCCATACAAACGAAGTGGTACTTGCTTTACCAACTTCCAAAGCACCGCCTTTCATGTAAAAACCGTGAAAGGAAGGTATCGTCGCAATTATAAATGCAAAAATCAATGTTTTAATAAAAGCATAGGCTATTTGAAAGGGAACAAAATCAGATTGAAGGCCCGTCACAAAATCGGTACTGGTTAAAAACCCACCCAGAACACCTGCACACCACCCGCCAAAAATACCCACGTACATGGATATCGCTATGGCAAACGGATAAAATAGCATAGCAATGATTTTTGGAAAAACCAGATAGTTAAGTGAATTGACCCCCATAACTTCCAATGCATCAATTTGTTCGGTAACACGCATAGTGCCAATACTTGAGGTGATATAAGAGCCTACCTTTCCGGCCATGATAATGGAGACGAAGGTCGGTGCGAATTCCAATATAACCGATTGCCTGGTGGCAAAACCGATTAGGTTTCTTGGTATTAACGGATTCGTAAGGTTAAGCGCCGTTTGTATGGCGACTACAGCTCCGATGAAAAAGGAAATGAATATAATAATACCTAAAGAGCTAAAAATCAACTCATCTATTTCTTTATAAATAAGTGTTTTCATTATTCTCCATTTAGTAGGCTTTTTAAAGACCTCACGGATCATAATCGCATAGCTTCCAACAGACGCTAAATAGTTCATTGATTAAAAATAGAATTCTTGTTGTAAAAATAACAATAAAGGACTTCATTTAACCTTCATTTATTCTTTAAAGGTCTTATTTATTTATTTTTGCGTTCTAACTTGAATATAAATGAAAATGAGAAATAACTTATTTGTTGCTGGTTTAATGGTTGGTTTTTTGTTCAGCACCACCGTTTCGGCACAAGGAAAAAATAAAAGTTCAGAAGGTGATGAGGTATTACGTACCACCCCAAAACTTGTCGTGGGTATTATCGTGGACCAAATGCGCTATGATTACTTGACTCGTTTTTATACTCATTTTGGCAACGACGGCTTTAAACGCTTGATAGAGCAAGGGTTCAATTGCAAGAACAATCATTACAATTATGCCCCTACTTATACGGGGCCTGGGCATACATCGGTATATACGGGAACTACCCCTTCCGTTCACGGGATTATTGCAAATGATTGGTACGATAAAGAAACGGGGACCGACGTATATTGCGCATCTGATGTTTCCTATACTTCCGTAGGAACTACGGCCGATGCAGGAAAAATGTCACCCCATCGTATGACGGTAACAACGATTACCGATGAGGTCAGATTGAGCACCCAAATGCGTGGTAAAACTATAGCCATTGCTTTAAAGGATAGAGGAGCGGTTTTGCCCGGAGGGCATACCGCTAATGCAGCCTATTGGTTTCATGGCGCTAATGAAGGAAAATGGATTACAAGTTCTTATTACATGGCCCAACTTCCAAAATGGGTAATGGATTTTAATACATCTGGTAAGGCGCAATCCTATAAAAAAGCTTGGAATACACTTAAGGATATTAAGGAATATAAGGAGAGCGGACCAGATGATAATGCCTATGAAGGCCTTTTCGAGGGAGAAACCACACCTACTTTCCCCCACAGTACTACGGCACTTTTAGATAAAACAAACGACTTTGATCTTATAAAGTCTACCCCTTACGGTAATTCATTTACAGCTGATTTCGCTATAGAAGCATTACAGCAAGAAAGTTTAGGAAAAGATGAGATAACAGATTTTTTGGCGGTAAGTTTTTCCAGTACAGATTACGTAGGTCACAAGTATGGCGTAAACTCGAAAGAAGTTCAGGATACGTATGTGCGATTGGATGAAGATTTGGCCAGATTGTTCAAAGCTCTGGACAAAAATGTAGGAGAAGGTGAATATACAGTTTTTTTAACGGCAGACCATGCGGCTATTGAAGTCCCTGCATACTTGAAGGATCAGAAAATACCTGCGGGATATGTGGATAACGAGGCTATTTCCGAAAAATTTTCCGAATTTTTGAAATACAAATACGGAACCACGGACATCGTGAAAAATTATTCTAATTTTCAATTGTTCCTAGATCATGAAATAATAAAGAATTTAGATTTGGAACTAGCAGCGGTTGAAGAAGATATTGCGCGTGAATTTTTAGGCTATGACGGTGTTGATCGAGTCTATACCGCAAATCAGATGTGGCAAAATGAATATACTCAAGGCATCCCTTATATTTTGCAGAATGGATATAATCAGAAAAGGTCAGGGGATGTTTTAATAGTTTTAAAGCCTAATTTTATTTCGTACTCGCATACAGGGTCTACACATGGTTCTCCTCAGATTTATGATACCCATACCCCGCTCTTGTTTTATGGTAAGGGAATTAAACCAGGATCAACAGTGAGCCGTACTGAGATACCGGATATTGCACCAACAATTTCCGCATTATTGGGCATCTCCTTTCCTAGCGGAACAAGCGGTAAGCCTTTAACAATGGTATTGGAGTAATATGAAGAACAGGCCAATTGGTATTTTTGATTCTGGTATTGGTGGAACCTCCATTTGGGGAGAGATTCAAGAACTTTTGCCTTTTGAAAATTGCATCTATCTGGCCGATAGTAAAAATGCTCCATATGGCGAAAAGTCAAAAGAACGAATTGTAGAGCTGAGTATAAAGAATACTGAATATCTTATAGGCCAAGATTGTAAACTCATTGTAGTTGCTTGTAATACGGCAACCACCAATGCCATAAGTCATCTCAGGCAAAACTATCAAGTACCCTTTATAGGAATTGAACCGGCGATTAAACCCGCCGCTATCAATTCGACATCAAAAACCGTGGGTGTTTTGGCCACTCAAGGAACCTTGTCCAGTAGTCTTTTTCATAGTACGGCGAAAAACCATGCGGCGGGTATTACAATTGTGGAACAGAAGGGTACGGGATTGGTTGAAATGATAGAGAATGGCGAGTTGAACAGTTCTAAAATGTATAGGACATTAGAAGGATATATTTTGCCAATGTTGGAAAAGGGAATCGATTATTTGGTTCTCGGATGCACCCATTATCCCTATTTGATTCCTCTTCTAAAGAAGATGTTGCCACCTAATGTAAAGATCATTGATTCTGGACAGGCCGTTGCAAAGCAGACGAAAGCCATATTGGAGCAAAAAGGATTAGTGACTACTTCAACAGAAATGGGAATACACCAGTTTTACACGAATGGCGATGAAAAAGTTCTCAAGAATTTTCTCTTAGCCGCTAACTTGAACCTAACTGTATCCTTTTTGGATTTTTAGCTCATTTTTTAAGAGTTACTTTTTTTTCTTTTCGTAAGTCAAATACGTAAATGAATACTTATGTTTATCATCTGCAGGATGAAACTCTTGCTTGGTCAACATCCAATAGTTTTCATCTAATTGAGGAAAGAAAGTGTCCGCATTATCAAAGCTAGCGTGTACTCTGGTCAATTCTATTTTATCGGTTCGCTTTTCCGCCAGTTTATAAATTTCTCCACCGCCAATAATAAAGGCAATTTCATTTTCTACAAGTTGAATGGCATCACCCAAAGAATTCACGACAAGGCACGAATCAAAATCTACGATATAGTTTTTGTCCCTTGTAATGATAATGTGTGTTCTGTTTGGCAGAGGTTTATCGAGGCTGTCAAAAGTTTTTCGGCCCATTATTATTTTGTGGCCAGAGGTCAATTTTTTAAATCGTTTAAAATCGTCGGGTAAATGCCATAACAATCCATTGTCCTTTCCCAAGGCATTGTTTTCTGCTGCTGCAGCGATCATTATCAATGTTCTCAAAATAATTTTTTTTTGCCGTCCATCTCAATTTCAGGATTTGCATTTAGTTCTTGCTCTAACTCAGCAATGCGACGTTTTTGTTTCTCCACTAATTTTTCGCGTTGTGAGCGTTCCCAATCCCTGCCCATAAATCTATCGGTGACAAAAACATTGAAAATATGAAGCACAAAAAGAAAGCCCCAAAAGGTTATGGCCCATATGAACCAGTTGTATTCCTGGCCGTACTTCAATATTTTATTGATAAGGATTAAGAAAACACTGCCCACTAGAAAAACTACGAAATGGGTATACAGGCGTTTTTTTTGTTTAATCCTTTTTTGGGCATTTTCCAATAGCTCATGTTGCTCTAAGTCTAATTTGGAGGTATTTTTATTTTTGGAAAACATGGCTCTTCCTATCTTTGGTTCAAAGATACAGGAAATGTATTTCACTCAATAAAGTATGGAAAAATTTAGAAAGGAATTCCCGGTTTTACGAAAAGGTATTTACGCCAATACAGCAGTTTATGGATTGTTGTACGATTCATTATTGGATTGGAGGCAAGAGCATGATCTTGACTTTTTACTTTATGGGAGCGATATGCGCAATAAAACGTTACAAGTACTGTCCGATACGAGAGATACCATAGGTCATTTTTTCAACTGTAAGCGTGAAAATGTGGCATTGATCAATAATTTTTCCACGGGATTAAATGTATTATTAGAAGGGTTAACGCCAAGAAGAAAAGTTTTGCTTTTTAAAAATGATTATCCATCACTTAATTGGGCTTTTGAGAATAGGAATTTTGATATAAGCTATGTTCAAATGGATGCGAACATTGAGGAGCTTATGACAGAAACAATTGCGAAAGAACAGATAGAAGTGTTAGCGTTAAGCTTGGTGCAATGGTTGGACGGATTTTTTATTGATCCAGATTTTCTAAAACGATTAAAGGAACAATTTCCAAATCTGGTAATTATAGCGGATGGCACTCAGTTTTGTGGAAGTATGGAGTTCGATTTTGATGCATCAGGTATCGATGTGCTAGGAGCAAGTGCCTACAAATGGTTATTAGCAGGGTACGGAAACGGTTTTATGTTGTTTTCCGATAGGGCGAAAGAGGAGTTTTCTATAAGTAGCATCGGTTTTAATGCTGCTAATGGAGATTTTGATAAAAAGAACAACATTCGGTTTGCCAAATTGTTCGAGCCGGGTCATTTATCTTCGTTATCTTTCGGCAGCCTTAAATTTTCAATGGATTATTTCAAGAAAATAGGCATGGATAAAATCACGGCTCATAATAGAAAATTATCCGAAAAGGCAAAATCAGAGTTTCACGCATTGGGTCTATTGGACGAAAAAGTTGGGCGTAGGATCCAGCATAGTACTATATTCAATATAAAGGCAGACGAAGCTACATTTCAACATCTTTTGTCGAACGATGTTTTTTGTGCGCAACGTGGGCAAGGTGTGCGTTTAAGTTTTCATTTTTATAATACTGAAGATGAAATTGATCAAATTGTAAAAATCTTAAAGACAAGAAGATAGGTATTTAGTAGCTGGTAATATTTGTAGTGTTATTTTCTATTACTACATTAAAAACCTCTTAAATATTACTAAATCGATAAAAATGCTCTTATGTGTTGGAAATGAGCTTTTTATTATAGTAGTTTTGTATTAAATATAAAACTAGATATCATGGCAATTGTAAAGCAATATTTAAAAACTAAACCTGTATGCAAGGTAACCTTCACTGTACCTGCAGAAGAAGCAGAAAAAGTTTCTGTAGTAGGAGACTTCAATAACTGGAGTCCTAAAGGAAGCACTTTGAAAAAATTAAAGAACGGAACGTTTAAGGGAACATTCGATCTTCCAAAAGAAAATTCGTATGAATTTAAGTACCTTGTAGATGGGGCTTATGTAAATGAAACAGAAGCTGATCGTTACCAGTGGAACGATTATGCCGGGTCTGAGAATGCCGTTATAGAATTGTAATATCCAATACACAATATGTTAAAGGCATGTTTAGTTTTTCAATGAACATGCCTTTCTTTTTTCTTGAATTAGGAATTGATGTAAACTTTAGGGTGTTTTCAATTCAATGCTTTGTTAATAGTCAGATGGTACAATGCAAGCCTGATTTTTAAAAGCTAGTTCTTTTGAACACATAATTTTTATATTGATTTTCATTGGTCTGATAGGAAGTGAATAATGTTAATCCGGCTTCTTTTGCTAACCAATTGATGATATCATCATCGTATTTTTGTGAAATTTCTGTATGAATGGTTTCCCAGGGTTTAAAGGAAACGAGGAGATCTAGTTTTTCAACACATACCTGTTGTTCTATTTTAGATACCAAATAACTTTTGGCAGTACCCGTTTCTGGGTCATAAACTTCCCAATGCAGAAATTGCTCCAAATCAAAATTCGAATGTAATTCGGTATTGATTCTTGTCAATATGTTTTTATTAAAGGCGGCGGTTACACCCTCTTTATCATTATAAGCATCCAATATAGCTTGTGGGTTTTTCTTTTGGTCAAAGCCCATGAAAAGTAAGTCATCGGGTTGCATAAGTTGCTGAATCTTATCCATAAAAGCAATGGCTTGCTCATGCTCCATATTTCCAATATTTGAACCTAAGAATAGAATTATTTTACGATTCTTTCTGTTATCCATTTCCTGTAACGCCTGAAAATAGGTTCCCTGAAATGGCTGTGTCCGTACGGTCGGGAGTTCTTTTTCTATAGCATTCGCTAATTGATCTAACGCATTTTTACTAATGTCAATAGGAACGTATGTAAAATCTATTTGCCTTTCGCTAAGTTCTTTCAGTATGACCTTAGTTTTTTTTCCATCCCCGGCACCAAGTTCAATAATATCGAATGTTCCTTTAGCACTAAATAAGTCGGCAATTTTAGTTCTGTTCGTTTCTAGAATTTCATATTCAATATCGGTAAGATAATAGGTCGGCATGGCCATAATATCTTGAAAAAGCTTATCTCCTTTTTCGTCATAAAAATATTTGGAGGATAAATGTTTAGGGTAATCCGTTAATCCTTTAAAGACATCCCGTTCAAAATCGGTGGTGATGGTGTTTCGTATTTTAGCGTCTTGCATGTTAGTTAAGTCATAGTTATTTGGCGAGCCTAATACCGGTAAACTGCCATCTTAAATGGGTTTGAAAAAAATTGCGGTACGTTGGTCTTGTATGTTTGGTGGGTGTGGCAACAGAACTTCCGCGTAGAACTTTTTGATTCACCATAAATTTCCCATTGTATTCTCCTAGGGCTCCGTCGGCTTTTTTATAATCGGGGTAGGGTAGATAGGCGCTTTCTGTCCATTCCCAACGTTGCCCCCAACTAAAATGTCGTTGGGCCGCTTCCCATTCGAATTCGGTCGGTAGGCGGCAATTCTTGAATTGGGCAAAGGCGAATGCCTCAAAATAAGAGATATGCGTTACTGGAGCTTTTATTTCAATTTCTGATAAACCGGATAAGATATAATTGTACCACTTGCCATCGATTTCATGCCAATATAACGGAGCGTTGATATTGTTTTTTTGAACCCAATCCCATCCTTCGGCATGCCAAAGATCAAAACGTTCATAACCATCTGCTTTTATGAATGCAAGGTATTCTTCATTTGTGACCAAGGTATTTGAAATTTCAAAGTCCTGTAAATATACCTTGTGTCTTCCAAGTTCATTGTCAAAACAAAATTCAGAGGAATTATGTCCTATTTCATAAATACCTTCATCAATACTGATCCATTCAGTTCGTTGGGGTTCTTGATCAAATTCCTTGAAAAAATCAGCGTATTTTGGCAGTAAAGGATTGTTGCCCAAAATGTATTTGATATCGGTTAGCAGTAATTCCTGATGCTGTTTTTCATGATGAATGCCAATTTCCAATATTCGTAGTAAATCTTCATTACTGTCGGAGCTTAGTAATTGATTCATGGCTCGTGTCACATAATGTCTATATGCATATACTTTTTTGACCGAAGGCCGTGATAAATTTCCTCTGTCCGCTCGTATGACACGTTTTCCAACACTTTCGTAATAACTATTGAAGACAAAGGAAAAATCGTCATCATAAATCGTATAATTTTTGTCGAATACCTTTAGGATAAACTCTTCAAAGAACCAAGTGGTATGGCCTAAATGCCATTTTGGGGGAGAAACATCGATTATGGGTTGCACCACATAATCTTCAATTTCAAGTGGCTCACATAGAGCTTCGGTATGTTCCCGAGTTTCTAGGAAGAATTCGACGAGAGTATCAGTGGTTATCATTAGCCCAATTTTTATACTAAAGTTAGATAAAAATGGGCTATTGGGCTTGCCTGAATAAATTAAGAAATTGATACTATACCGCTACAACTCCTTTTATATGAGGATAGGGGTTATAATTCTCTAAGGTGAAATCTTCGAAATTGAAATCAAAAATATCCTTCACATTGGGGTTGATATGCATTTTCGGTAGTGGCCTTGGTTCTCGACTCAATTGAAGTTCAACCTGTTCCATATGATTATTGTAAATATGGGCATCACCAAAGGTGTGTATGAATTCTCCTGCTTGAAATCCACATACTTGGGCCATCATCATGGTGAATAAGGCGTAAGAGGCGATGTTGAACGGAACTCCCAAGAAAATATCTGCACTTCTTTGGTATAATTGGCAAGACAGTTTTCCGTCGGCTACATAAAATTGAAAGAAAGCATGGCAGGGCGGCAAGGCTGCTTTTCCGTTGGCTACATTCTCTGAAAAAGATTTCGAAGTATCGGGCAAGACGCTAGGGTTCCATGCGGAAACCAACATTCTTCTGCTATTGGGATTGGTTTTCAAGGAATGGACAATCTCTTTAATCTGGTCGATTTCATCATTGTTCCAATTACGCCATTGATGTCCGTAAACAGGTCCTAAATCTCCATTTTCATCTGCCCACTCGTTCCAAATGCGCACTCCGTTCTCTTGTAGGTAGCCAATGTTAGTATCGCCTTTTAAAAACCATAACAGTTCATATACAATCGATTTTAAATGTAGTTTCTTGGTAGTCACCATAGGAAAACCTTTACTAAGATCAAATCGCATTTGATAGCCAAAAACACTTTTAGTTCCCGTTCCGGTACGGTCACCTTTTTGGTTACCTTCTTTTAAAACATGATTTAAAAGGTCATGGTACTGCTTCATGGTAGATTTAATTAAATGGTTTTAAAAAAGAATTTGAAACCAAGGGTAAAAATACTATTTCGATAAATCTTTGAGAAAAATTCAAAAGAGGGGTTATGAAAATTTATTAACCATGGTAAATTTTGCAATAATGACTAACCTAAGATCATACCTGCAATTGTCGCGGAAAGTAAAGAGGCCAAAGAACCGCCTAAAACGGCTTTCATTCCGAATTCGGATAATGTTTTCCGCTGGCCAGGTGCTAAAGAGCCTATGCCACCTATTTGAATACCTATTGAGGCAAAATTGGCGAAGCCGCACAGCATATAGGTTGCCATGATAATCGATTTCTGAAAATCTAAATGTGGAGCACTGGTCATGTCTTTTAGCGTAGCTAATTGTGTATAAGCTACAAACTCACTTGATGCCAATTTTATGCCTAACAATTGACCCATTAATGAAATGTCCTCATTGGCGACCCCTATAAGCCACATGAGCGGGGCGAAAATTGTTCCCAGGATTGCCTCCAATGAAAGTTTTTCAAAGGAGGAGTGATCGGCGATGATCTGATTTAGGTTGGTTATGTCGCCCAAGAAACCAAAAATACCGTTCAGCATGGCAATGAACGCCACAAAAACCAACAACATGGCACCAACATTGACGGCTAATTTCAAACCTTCCGTGGTTCCATTGGCGATAGCGTCCAAAAGATTGCTTCCTATTTTTTCAGTGGATACTTGTATGTGGGTATCTACTTTTTCGGTTTGTGGACATAAAATCTTAGATACCACAATAGCTCCGGGAGCGGCCATTACAGAGGCGGCGATTAAATGTCTGGCAAATTCCAATCGAAGCGCCTCATCGTTTCCTCCTAGAAAACCAATATATGCTGCGAGTACTCCACCGGCCACGGTGGCCATACCACCAATCATGACCAAAAGAATTTCTGATCGCGTCATTTTTTCCAAATAGGCCTTTATCATTAATGGGGCCTCAGTTTGTCCTAAAAATATATTTCCGGCCACGGATAAGCTTTCCGGACCCGAAATGCCCAGTGATTTTGTAAGTAGCCATGCCAATCCCTTAACCACTTTTTGGATGGCGCCCAGGTAAAATAGAACAGAGGTAAGGGCAGAGAAAAATATGATGGTAGGTAGAATTTGAAAAGCGAATACATAGCCAATATTGGGATTGTCAAGATTCATGAGATTACCCAAAAGAAACTGACTTCCGGCTACCGTAAAATTTAATATTTCATTGAAAATTTTTCCTAAAACCGTAAATATCGATCTAATGAAAGGTACTTTTAAGATGCCAATGGCCAAAGAAAGTTGAATGGTCAATCCTATACCTACCGTTTTCCAATTGATGGCTTTTCTGTTAGAGCTAAAGAGATAGGCAATCATTAATAGTACGATCATGCCTAAAATGCCTCTTCCCAAGCTTTCTATGGAAAAACCCTCGTTGGTGACTATGGTGGCGGTATTAATGGTGTTCACATTTTGTGTCAAAGAAATTTCTCCCACACTTTCAATGGAGTCGGAAACCTTCACTTCTTGTGCGAAACTGAAACTGAAAATTACAAGCGCTATTAAAAGCAGCCATTTCCCCTTTTTCATGGATGGATCTTAATATTAATTGCGTTTGGAAATTTCATCCCTGAGCTTTGCAGCTTTCTCATAGTCTTCGCTCGTGACCGCTTTCTTCAGCTCTTCCTCCAGTTCTTCTATTGTGAGTTCGGTATAGCCATCAGATGCTCCAGATTCAATTTCTACAGTTTCCCCTTCTTGTAGGATTTCATCTACCATAATACTGTCGGTATCTTTTTTCTCTTTATCCTTGGCTGAGAATTTTAAGAAAATTCCGGCTTTGTCCAAAATGGTCTTATAGGTGAAGATGGGCGCATTAAAGCGTAGTGCCAATGCAATGGCATCGCTTGTGCGTGCGTCTATTATTTCTTCGATTCCGTCCCGTTCACAAATGATGCTGGAATAAAAAACGCCATCTACCAATTTATGGATGATCACTTGCTTGATCACGATGTCGAAACGATCAGAGAAGTTTTTAAAAAGATCATGGGTCAACGGGCGTGGTGGCTTTATCTCCTTTTCCAAGGCAATTGCGATGGATTGCGCTTCAAAAGCACCGATGACAATTGGTAATTTTCTATCGCCCTCAACTTCGTTCAAAATAAGTGCATAGGCACCGTTCTGCGTTTGGCTGTAGGAAATACCTTTTATTTTTAATCGTACTAGACTCATATATTTTTAACTAAAAAAAGCCGTTCAAATACTTGGGGGGCCAATTATTTGAACGGCCCTTTAGGGGGCACAAAATAACAAAAATTTACCCGTTTTGGGCTTTAAAGGCTTTTAATTTTTCAATCAGTTGGGGAACTACTTCAAAGGCGTCGCCCACAATTCCGTAATCCGCAGCCTTGAAAAATGGTGCTTCAGGGTCATTGTTGATGACTACTTTTGTTTTTGAGGCACTCACACCTGCCAAATGTTGAATGGCGCCAGAGATGCCTATGGCTATATAGAGGTTGCTGGCAACTGGTTTTCCGGTTTGACCGACATGCTCGCCATGTGGTCTCCAACCTAAATCTGAAACGGGTTTGGAACATGCAGTGGCCGCACCTAAAACATCGGCGAGCTCTTCGATCATGCCCCAGTTCTCGGGTCCTTTTAAGCCTCTTCCGGCAGAAACTACAATATCGGCATCGGCAATGGTTGCTTTACCCACGACCTTATCTATTTCTACGGATTTGGTACCTCTGGTAATATCATCCAATGAAACAGCAAATTCTTCCAAAGAGACATCGGTTTTGTTTTCATGGACCCCAAAGGCATTATTGGAGACTCCTATAATTTTAATATCGGTTTCGATCTGTGTATGCGCAAACCCTTTATTGCTGAAGGCGGTTCGTTTGACCATAAAAGGATCGGTGCTTTCTGGAGCTTTGACTACGTTAGGAACGTACCCGGCCTTTAAAGAGGCCGCCAATAATGGCGCAAGGTATTTTGTGTCAGTACTGGAACTCAGAATGATGACCTTGATATCTAGACTCTTTACGGCTTGGGCAATGGATTCGGCATAGGTACGGGCATTGAAGGTGGCTAAAGAATCGTTTTTTATGTGCATTACTTTCGATACCCCGTAATTTCCCAACAACTCGTTTTCATCGCTATTAAACGTAATTGCGGTGACGGTAGTATCCATCATTTTCGCAACTGCAGTGGCATAGGAAGCAACCTCAAATGCATTTTTTTTGAATTTTCCTTTTTCTGATTCTGTATATACTAAAACTGACATGTTCTTTGTTATTTAGGTTTACCCAGATTTGGGATTCTTTATATGACTTTTGCCTCGTTATGTAATAGGTCAACGAGTTGGTCTACGGTATCGGCAAGTTTTACCTGTCCCTTAGGGGCTGGTTTGTCGAATTTTTTATCTTCGGTAGCGGTCAAAGCATTTACAGGTTCAAGCACGTTCAATTTTTTTTGTCGTGCCATCATAATGCCTCGCATATTAGGAATGCGAAGGTCACTTTCCTCTACCAAGCCTTTTTGTCCGCCAACTACGAGGGGGAGAGAGCTGCTCAACTTTTCTTTGCCGCCGTCAATTTCTCGCATAGCGGTAACATTATCCCCATCGATTTCTAGATTAATGCAGGTGTTGATGAAGTTCATATCGGTCAAAGATGCTAATATACCTGGAACCATTCCACCATTGTAATCTATGGACTCCCTACCGCCGATTACCAAATCATAACCACCGTTTTTAACCACTTCTGCCAATTGTTGCGCAACAAAAAAGCCGTCAGTGGGTTCGGCATTTACGCGAAAGGCTTCATCTGCACCAATGGCAAGTGCTTTACGCATGGTTGGTTCGACCGTCGGTCGACCAACAGTGGCGATGTGAACGGTAGCTCCTTGTTTTTCTTTGAACCACATGGCTCTCGTCAATCCAAATTCATCATTAGGATTGATGACGAATTGTACGCCATTGGTGTCGAATTTAGTATCCCCGTCCGTAAAATTTATTTTGGAGGTGGTATCGGGCACATTACTTATGCAAACTAATATCTTCATGTCTAAAAACTTTAAATCAATGGCTACGAAGATAGCGATTTAAATCTAAATTTACTATGCATGCATAGTAAATTTTATAACTTTTTTTGAATCGGGCATCCTTTCTATTGATATATAATTTGCTATTTTTGCTTGCTTTCTAGCATAGAACTTAGAATAATATTTTCCATAGATGAAAACGATACAATTTAGAGAAGCGATTTGTGAGGCAATGTCCGAAGAAATGAGAAAGGACGAGTCCATTTATTTAATGGGTGAAGAGGTAGCGGAATATAATGGAGCCTATAAAGCTTCAAAGGGGATGTTGGATGAGTTTGGCCCAAAGCGGGTTATTGATACGCCAATTTCAGAACTTGGTTTTGCAGGTATAGGCGTTGGCTCTACCATGACAGGAAATCGACCGATTATTGAATTCATGACCTTCAACTTTGCGTTGGTGGGTATTGATCAAATTATAAATAACGCAGCCAAAATCAGACAGATGTCTGGTGGGCAATTTCCTTGTCCAATAGTGTTCAGGGGGCCGACAGCTTCGGCCGGCCAATTGGCGGCTACGCATTCACAGGCTTTTGAAAGTTGGTACGCCAACTGTCCGGGTCTAAAAGTGGTTGTGCCTTCGAACCCAGCTGATGCGAAGGGATTGTTAAAAGCGGCCATCCGTGATAATGACCCTGTAATTTTTATGGAGTCCGAACAAATGTACGGTGACAAGGGCGAAGTACCGGAAGGGGAATATACCATTCCATTAGGAGTTGCCGATATCCGAAGAGAAGGAAAAGATGTGACCATTGTTTCATTTGGTAAGATTATTAAAGAAGCTGATAAAGCTGCCGATGAATTGGCAAAAGAAGGTATTAGCTGTGAAATCATTGATTTACGTACAGTGAAACCAATGGATTATGAAGCAATTCTTAAATCTGTGAAAAAGACCAATAGACTCGTAGTTCTGGAAGAAGCTTGGCCATTTGGTAATGTTGCTACCGAAATAACATACCACGTTCAGGCACATGCATTCGATTATTTAGATGCTCCTATTGTAAAAATCAACACTGCTGATACACCTGCGCCATACTCACCGGTATTACTTGAAGAGTGGTTGCCCAATTATGAAGATGTAATTAAGGCTGTTAAAAAAGTTTTATATAAATAGAATACGGTTTTGTAAAGTATCTTAGCTTCTCCGATAACATCGGGAGAAGCTTTTTTATTGGTATGCTATTTGCTGATCGATGTCCACGAACCAACAACCTTAATGAGAAAAATATTCTTTACGATACTAAGCTTAGGTTTTTTCATGGTGCATGCCCAAACCAAGGTTGGGGGTATGGTTGTTGATGAGCAGGGTGAACCGGTTTCCTTCGCCAATGTGTTTTTTAAAAATTCTACTGAAGGTACTATTACTAATGATGATGGTCGATTCTATTTAGAATCTGAGAATAACTATTCTACTTTGGTAGTTTCCTTTATCGGGTATACAGAATTTGAATTGGAACTTACCTCTAAGGTGACCTATGAGCTTAAAATTACGCTGGTAGAAGCAGCGGAGCAATTGAACGAAGTTGTTCTTATTTCGGGGAAGCAGTCCAAAAAAAATAATCCGGCCGTTGATATTCTTCGAAAAATTTGGGCAAAGAAGCGACAGAATGGGGTCAGGCAATTCAATCAATATGCTTTCGATAAATATGAGAAGGTTGAGTTCGATCTCAATACCATCGATAGTGCGATGATCCATAGTAAACTGTTTAACGGCTTGGAATTTGTTTTTCAGGATTTAGACACGTCCAGGATTACGGGGAAAACCTACTTGCCCATATTTTTAAACGAGACCTTTTCAAAAGTATACGGCGATAATACGATTAACGAGGAGAAAGAGGATGTCTTGGGAAACAAAAACTCAGGTTTTGAAAATAACCAAGCCATTATTGCCTTTGTGAAGGATCTCTATCAAGAATATGATGTGTATAACAATTACCTGAAGTTTTTTGACAAAAGTTTTACGAGTCCGTTATCAAGAACTGGTATTGATACTTATAACTACGCATTGCGTGACAGTGCTTTTATAGATAATAAATGGTGCTACAATATTGTGTATTATCCACGACGAAAAAATGAGCTGACCTTTAAGGGTGATTTTTGGGTAAACGATTCAACCTGGGCCATTAAAAACATCAATCTACAGGTTACCAAGAGTGCTAATATCAACTGGGTCAAGGAAATATATATTGAACAGGATTTTGAAGTGGTCAGTGATTCCGTTTTTTTATTGAAGCGTGATTATATGCTAAGCGATTTCAGTTTCAACAAAAAAGAGGAATCTAAAGGGTTGTATGGTAAACGCACAACGGTCTATGATAATTATGTGTTCGATATTCCAAGATCAAGGGAGGTGTATCGTAAAGATCGCAATCCTCTAGACGTGACCGAAATTATTAAGGATGATGATTTTTGGGAAAAAAATAGATTGGAATCTCTTAATAAGGATGAAAAGGGAATTTACACCTTATTGGACACCCTTAAAACAGTCCCCAAATTTAAAACCTACTATAACTTTGTAAGTATCTTGGGTTCTGGGTATGTTGAGGTGGATAAATGGAATTTAGACCTAGGTTCCGTTTATGATTTCTTCGGATATAATAACGCCGAAGGGCCTCGGGTTCGCATAGGGGCCAGAACCTATTTTGGTCAGAACGACCCCTGGCGCATAGAAGGATATACCGCTTATGGATTTAAAGATCATAAATTCAAACATGGTTTAGCGGGTAAACTTCTGTTGGATAGAAATAGTCGCCTCATAGTTTCTGGGGGTAACCGTAGGGATATTGAGCAATTAGGGGTAAGTCTAACGGCGACCAATGATGTTCTAGGGAGAAGTATCGCATCATCTTCTTTATTAACGGTAGGGGCCAATAACCGATTGACGAATATTAACCTGAGTGCCCTCAATTTTGAAATTGAACCACTACCCAATTTTAAGGTCTCCGTTGGTGGCACTTTTAGAACGTTAAGCTCTGCATTGCCGAACGATTTTAGTTTGGATTATGTAGATCCAGAATCTCCTACTGGCGTATCGTCGGAAATACGTCAATTTGACTTTAATACACTCATTTTGTTTACACCGGGTAAGAAGACGATTGGGTACGGCGTCGAAAGACGCGATGTCAATGATACGTATAGTACGTTATTGTTGAACTTTACGAAAGGTTCGAAAGGGGTTTTTGATAGCGATTTTGATTACAGTAAAATCCAATTTTCATATAGTCAACCCTGGCAATTGGGAGGTTTTGGTAGATTGTTGAGTACGGTTGAATTGGGGAAAACCTTTGGTGAAATTCCGTTGGGGCTTTTGAGCGTAGTGCCTGGAAACCAAACGTTCTTTTCTAACTATGGAACCTTCCCTAATTTAGATTTCTATGAGTTTGTGACCGATACCTACGCATCGGTTCATTTGCAGCATAATTTCAACGGGCGTTTTTTTTCGAGGATACCGTTTCTAAGAAAATATAATTTGAGGGAAATCGTCGCAATCAGGGGAGTTTGGGGAGATTTGTCCGATGCGAATAAAGCTCTAAGTGCCCCAGCGACTTTAAATACGCCTTTGAGGGCTCCTTCGGAAAAAATATATTACGAATATTCGTTCGGAATCGGTAATATCTTTAAAGTCTTTAGGTTAGACTTTAATTTTAGGGGTAATTATTTGGATAATCCTGAAGCTAGGCCCTTTGGAATTACCGGAACTTTTGGATTTGTGTTTTAATTCAACTAAATTTTACAATTATTAAAAGGAAGAATCGTTCCATAAAAAAACTATAAACTAAATAATTAAGATATGGCTGAGTCAAAAGGACTGACCTTTGATGTATTAATAGAAATCCCAAAAGGGAGTAGGAACAAATACGAATACGATTTTACCTTACATAAAATACGCTTTGATCGTATGCTTTTTTCTTCCATGATGTATCCTGGTGATTACGGATTCATTCCAGAAACGTTGGCTTTGGACAAGGATCCCTTGGACGTTTTGGTATTGGGTACAGAACCTACCTATCCCATGACCGTTATGGAGGTGAGACCTATTGGGGTTTTCCACATGACCGATGAAAAAGGTCCGGATGAGAAAATTATATGTGTTCCCGTGTCCGACCCAATTTGGAGCAAGAATAGGGATATCAGTGATTTGAATCCACACCGTTTAAAGGAAATCGAACACTTTTTTCAAGTGTATAAAGATTTAGAAGAGAAAAAAGTGGATACGGGCGGTTGGAGTGATGCGAACAAAGCAGTAGAAATCTATAATGAATGTGTAAAGAGATATGATGAAAGTGAGCATAAGGAAAAGCGCACTTTTATGATATAGTCAATATTTAAGGAATTTATAGCCACTTTTTTCTGCAAAAAGTGGCTTTTTTTATTCTATTCTAATTTACTACTTTAGCCGGGCTTAAATATTAATTAACAAACAATAGATTACATGGAGTCACTAATGATTTATATGCCAATAGTAATGGCGATTTTAGGCCTTATTTATATGGGCATCAAGCGTTCTTGGGTAATGAAACAGCACGCTGGGGACGGTAAAATGAAAGAAATTTCAGATTACATTTATGAAGGTGCCTTGGCATTCTTAAGTGCGGAATATAAGTTATTGACCATTTTCGTGGTCGTGGTGAGTGTTTTGCTGGCTATTGTTTCTTTCGTGGTTCCTACGACACATTGGCTAATTGTAGTGTCGTTTATTTTTGGAGCTTTCTTTTCTGCTTTCGCAGGAAATATAGGAATGAAGATAGCAACAAAAACAAATGTAAGAACAACGCAGGCAGCAAAGACAAGCTTACCGAACGCCCTTAAGATATCTTTTGGCGGTGGAACGGTAATGGGTTTGGGTGTTGCCGGTTTGGCCGTTTTGGGTCTTACTATATTCTTTATCGCTTTTTTCCAGTTCTTTATGGGAGGTGTTTGGACCTCTACTATGGATATGACCGTGGTATTGGAAACCCTTGCCGGTTTTTCGTTGGGGGCTGAATCCATTGCCTTGTTCGCAAGGGTCGGGGGTGGTATCTATACCAAGGCGGCCGATGTGGGCGCGGATTTAGTAGGTAAGGTTGAGGCGGGTATTCCAGAGGATGATCCCCGTAATCCGGCAACGATTGCGGATAACGTGGGGGATAACGTAGGTGACGTTGCCGGTATGGGTGCCGATTTGTTCGGTTCCTACGTAGCAACGGTATTGGCGGCTATGGTATTGGGTAATTATGTCATTAAGGATATGGGCGGTAGTATTACTGATGCTTTTGGAGGTATCGGGCCCATCTTGTTACCTATGGCCATTGCCGGGGCGGGAATTATCATTTCCATCATCGGTACGATGTTGGTGAAAATAAAAAGTAATGATGCCAAGGAGGCTCAAGTAATGGGCGCTTTGAATATAGGAAACTGGACTTCCATCGTGTTGGTAGCGGTATCCTGTTTTGGTTTAGTAATCTGGATGCTTCCCGAAACCATGCAAATGGAGTTCTTTGGTGAAGGTTTACAGGAAATTTCCTCTATGCGGGTATTTTATGCCACATTGGTCGGATTGGTCGTAGGTGCGGTGATTTCATCCGTTACGGAATATTATACAGGATTAGGGAAAGCCCCCATTTTAAAGATTGTACAACAATCTTCAACTGGTGCAGGTACCAATATCATTGCCGGTTTGGCAACGGGGATGATCTCTACCTTTCCATCCGTGCTATTGTTCGCAGGTGCTATTTGGGCATCCTATGCTTTTGCCGGTTTCTACGGGGTGGCTTTGGCGGCCTCGGCGATGATGGCGACCACAGCGATGCAATTGGCCATCGATGCCTTCGGACCAATTTCTGACAATGCCGGTGGTATTGCTGAAATGAGTGAGCAAGAACCTATTGTACGGGAACGTACCGATATTTTGGACTCTGTCGGGAACACCACTGCGGCCACCGGTAAAGGTTTTGCGATTGCCTCTGCAGCATTGACTTCCTTGGCCTTGTTCGCGGCCTATGTAACGTTTACGGGAATTGACGGTATCAATATTTTCAAAGCTCCTGTTTTGGCGATGTTGTTCGTTGGGGGTATGGTACCGGTCGTATTTTCGGCCTTGGCCATGAACGCAGTTGGTAAAGCGGCCATGGAGATGGTACAGGAGGTAAGACGTCAGTTTAGGGATATTCCTGGAATTATGGAAGGTACCGGCAAACCGCAATATGACAAATGTGTCGCTATTTCTACGCAGGCTTCTTTGAAGGAAATGATGTTGCCCGGATTGTTAACCATCGGTTTTCCGCTGGTCATCGCATTTGTACCGATGCTTTTTGGAATGAACAAATTGGCAATTGCCGAAATGTTAGGCGGTTATATGGCCGGGGTTACCGTTTCTGGGGTACTTTGGGCCATTTTCCAGAACAATGCCGGTGGCGCTTGGGATAATGCCAAGAAATCATTTGAGGCCGGGGTAGAAATCAATGGCGAAATGACCTTTAAAGGTTCCGAAGCACATAAAGCAGCCGTTACCGGAGATACGGTAGGTGATCCATTTAAGGATACCTCAGGTCCGTCCATGAACATTTTGATCAAACTTACTTGTTTGATCGGGTTGGTAATCGCCCCTATTTTAGGCGGACATACCGAGGAAGGCATGGCAGTGGAGACGTCCGATAAGGAGATTTCTATCGATTTGGATGTGGAAAGTGCGGATTTAGCTGAAGCTACAATAACCTACAGCACGGTGGTCAATGGAGAATCCGTTACGGAAGAAGTGACTTATACAGGAACTAAGGCAGAAGTTGAAGCGGAATTACTGGCTTTTGAAAATGCAACGGTCGAGAAAAAGGGAACTCAAACCGAGGTGACCATTGAAAAAGTGGAAATCAACAAGTAATTAAGATTATTGCGTTATATGTAAAACCATCAGCACAGCTGATGGTTTTTTATGCGGTCTATTGAAGTTTAAACGTAATGGGTATACTGAAAGGAACTTTGACGGCCGTTCCCCGTTGCTTTCCCGGGGTCATCTTAGGTAATTTAGAAAGGATCCTTTCGGCCTCTTTTTCCAGCAATTCGTGTGGACCTCTTTTTCTAATTGTTCCTATGCTTCCATCTTTATTGATAATGAATTGAGTGTTTACCCGTCCTTCGAGTCCTAATTCTTGAGCCATTTCTGGATATCGAAAATTTTTCTGGATATGTTTTTGCATCATTTCATTGAAACAGGCCCGTTTATCCTTTTCCTTCTCACATCCTGGGAAAATTGGCACTTCTTCAATGGTGATCCAATTCACTTCAACTTCATCGGGTTCTTCCATTACTTCTATATCGGCAGCCTCTAAGATTTCGGTCTCTTGAGTAGTTTCTGTCGCATCAATAGTAGTTTCTATTATAGGGTCCTCATCTTCCGCGATTTCGATTTCAGTTGGGATAATTGGCTTGGAAGCTGGAGGTGTTGTTTCTAATTCGAATATAGGTACTTCTTCATCAATGTTTTCATCAGTTTGATTTAGACTGATGTCAAACTCATAATTTACATCATAACTTTTCCATTCCAAAGCTACAAAGCTCAGGGTCAATACGAGTAGGAGTCCCACTACAAAGTAAAGGTTACTTTTACGGTTCAAATCTTTTTCAGGATTCTTTTTTAGTTCCATTTTTTTAAAGTTTAGACGTGTGTTTCACGAGTAGGGTTGTTAATTTTTTTGTTTGACTAAAGCTAGTCTGTGTATCCGTAATGTAAAATGGGAAATGAGCGAGAAGGTGCTTTGACTGAGCAAAACGGCAAGCTGTGGCAAAGGCAGTTAAAAATTAAACTGTTATCTTAGTTTTTATATCGAAATAAAAATTTAGTAGGTAGTCGAAACGCCGTAATTTTAGTGCATGGGAATCTTTAAAAAGGATAAGCTACAAATCATTAATTTTCAGTCCTATGGGTCTGCCAATCATTTGTACGTACGGGGTAGGGCTTTGGAGGATGAGGATATCGATTTGGATAAAAAAGGGATTTTCAATTTAATGCAGAATACCTGGAAACGTTTTGAAGTGGATGAAATACGTAATGCAGGAATCAATATTAAATTCGACGATGGAAGTTTTGTTTCCGGTCAAACCGATTCAGAGGGGTACTATTTGCTAGATCAACCGGTGCAAGGGCTGCATAAGTTAGTGAACGAAGAAGGCTGGGTGCAATTTGAGCTTTCTTTTTCGGACATGAATTTGAAACGGGAAATCTTACTTCAAAACCGATTCCCAGGAGAAATGCTGATACCGAGTGAAAAGGCCGAATTTGGGGTCATCAGTGATATTGACGATACCATTCTGCATACGGGGGTGGTCTCTTCCTTAAAGTGGAAAGTGATATTGAACACCATGTTCAAGCGCGCCACGAAGCGGATGCAATTGGAAGGTGCTTCGGACTTTTATCACAAATTACATCAAGGTAAAATGGAAGATGAAGCCAATCCTATTTTTTATGTAAGCCATAGTCCATGGAACCTTTACCGTTATCTAGAGTTGTTTTTAAAGACCAATAATTTTCCAAAAGGACCTATCTTATTAAGGAGTATGTCCAGTTTTAAAATGAGGAAGCGGAACGATGAAAAACCTCAGAAACAAAGAGAGATTAGGAATTTGTTGAAGGCCTATCCCAAACTGCCTTTTATCCTGATCGGTGACAGCGGGGAACGGGACGGCGATATTTACCAAGAAATTTCGGCGGAGTTCCCGGGGCGCATCAAAGCGATTTATTTGCGTAGCGTCAATGATTCGAGTAGAATGAAGAGAATTACCAATCTTTTTGCTGATTTCAAGGAAATTCCCTTTCTGATGGTCCACAAAACTTCTGAGGCCATTGAACATGCAAAACTGCATGGCTTCATTAAATAGTTTAGGGGAGAATGTTATCAATGGAGACCCAGCCTTGCGGATTATAATCGTTCATGGCATTGATTAGTTGAAAGCTAGTAAACTCGGGTAGATTGGTGTAATGAACATCTTCTTCTAAGATAGTTTGACTAGCTAACAGTCGTGTACGACATGTTCCTGGTAATAAAGGTTTAAGGGGAGTTACCATTTCTTCCCCTTTTCTGAACAGAATATTGGCGTAACTGGCATCGGTAATGAGTCCGTTTTTAACAATCAACACATCCTCACAATCTTTTTTTTGTTGGTACAAGGTGTTCAACTTTTCCCGATCCGTAAATTTTAAAGCGTAAGCGATAGTGTCGTCGAAGACTAATCGTAGTTTTTTTGGAAGGCTGTTTCGATACTCGGTAATCGTCCAGGAAGTTCCTGATGCGTTATAACTGATTTTTAGCTTGTGCTTTTGGCTAAGGTCAACGTCTGATAATTCTATCCCTTGAAAAAGAGAGAAGCTAGGAGGTTTACCAAAATATTCGAAATAGGAGTGTTGAAAGCGCAATTCGTGATACTGCGCATTTTGGATACGTCCTTGCTCCATACATAGGGTTTCAAACAACGGGTACATAAATCTTTTCTAAAAGTTCCTGATATTCTTCTTCCAAGGTACTTAAATGGGTAATACCTCCACCGCTTTTGTATACCAGGGTGTTTTTCTGTTTTTCAATAAAGCGGATACTGACTGCGCTATCGATATCCATGCCATCGAAAACGCCAAAAATTCCCGTATAAAAACCGCGGGGCGATAATTCCACCTCGCTAATGATGTCCAAGGTTTTCTTTTTGGGAGCCCCACTGATCGAACCGGCGGGTAGTGTTTTCAATAATAAGGAGGAAAAATCCTGTTTCCAGTTTTCTGGAAGCTTTCCCCGTATTTCTGTACTGGTTTGTAATAGTTCCTGTCCTCCTTTTTTAATGGTCTCTATGTACCGGAATTTGGTCACCGTCACTTCGTTGGCGATCATGGAGAGGTCGTTGCGGATGAGGTCCACTATGGTATGGTGTTCCTGAAGTTCTTTTTGGTTGGTCAACAGCTTTTCCCTAGCGTTGGGGATGGCACTGTTAATGGTTCCTTTCATGGGGTAGGAATAGACGTATCCCTCCTTGAATTTCAAGTAACATTCCGGAGAAAAAATGACGAATTTGTCCTTATATAATAGTTTATAGGGTGCCGATGCCTGCTGATAGATGGTTTCTAAATCTACCGAGGTTTCAAGGGGTGTTGGAAAGGTAAGATTAAGCAAAAAACTATTCCCGCTAAAAATTTCGTTTTTAACCTTACGGAAAGCTTTTTCATAGGTCTCTAAAGAAAGCGGTTTTGGTTTTAAGGCTATCGGTAAGGGTTCAGGGATTATTTTTTTAACGGTATTTTCATTCGTTATCCCCTTGATATCAAAAAAAATACGATTCGCCGCCGCCTCTTCAAAAGTGTACACCTGTGGGTCCGACTTTAAAAAGTCGATTACGAAAAAGAAGGGTTTTTTAGCTTGGAGAAAGCGAGTGACTTTTTCTTCAAAATCTTTCAATGAATACGTTTTTTGGGAAGTCCGTCCTAAAACAACCCGTTGATTTCCGCATCAATTTTGTTGATGATACTTCCTAAATCCTCCGGATTGTCCACAAAATCCAATTGGTCCACATCTACCACCAACAGGTTTCCTTTGGCATAGCCATGTACCCACGCTTCGTACCGTTCGTTCAATCGGCTCAAATAATCGATTGAAATGGTATTCTCATATTCGCGACCCCGTTTATGGATCTGTTTTACCAAATTTGGAATGGAACTTCGTAGATAGATCAACAAATCCGGGGGCTCCACCAGACTTTCCATCAGATCGAACAAGCTTGAGTAGTTTTGGAAATCACGATTGGTCATTAAGCCCATGGCGTGTAGGTTGGGTGCAAAAATATGGGCATCCTCATAAATTGTGCGATCCTGAATAATGTCTTTCCCACTTTCTTTGATCTGCAGGATTTGGCGGTACCTACTGTTCAGGAAATAGATCTGGAGGTTAAAGCTCCAACGCTCCATTTGATTGTAAAAATCATCGAGATATGGATTCTCCACTACATCCTCAAAATGCGCTTCCCAATTGTAATGTTTTGATAATAATCGTGTTAGGGTAGTTTTTCCTGCTCCAATATTTCCAGCTACGGCAATATGCATTTTGAATTTGTTTAATGGTTAGTTTCGTGAAATAATAACGCACAATATACAAAGTAAAATAGGCATTATGAAAAATACTGGCTGAAATACCAGTTTAAATAAGGGCTCATAAACTTATCCCAAAATCGATATAAAAACAGGATGTTGGTTTTAAAAACAAACAATTTTCATACTTTTGCAGCATTAATAAAGAGGAAGGATTTGACTGATTGCAACCTCAGGGCTTTGGACCAGTTTCACGGCTAAAAATGCTAAAGCAGTTTATTCCAATATTCAGTTGGAATCTCTTTCGAGACCTGTAAACTACCACTTGCTATTTCGTCAAATCCATTACCATAAAAACTATTGTAATGGCTTATTTATTTACATCAGAATCTGTTAGTGAAGGACACCCCGACAAAGTGGCCGACCAAATCAGTGATGCCCTATTGGACCATTTTTTGGCCTTTGACCCAGAAAGTAAGGTGGCTTGCGAAACATTGGTCACCACCGGCCAGGTAGTACTGGCAGGTGAGGTGAAAAGTGATACCTATTTGGACGTACAGAATATTGCCCGTGAGGTCATCAATAAAATTGGATATACCAAAGGGGAGTATCAGTTCAGTGGCGATTCTTGTGGTGTCATTTCATTGATCCATGAGCAATCGCAGGATATCAATCAAGGGGTGGATAGAGGTTCCAAAGAGGAGCAAGGAGCCGGAGATCAGGGAATGATGTTCGGGTATGCCACTAAGGAAACGGAGAACTACATGCCATTGGCTTTGGATATATCCCATAAGATATTGCATACATTGGCCGAAATGCGACGGGAAGGTACGGAAGTCAGTTATTTGCGCCCCGATGCTAAAGCGCAGGTGACGATTGAATATTCCGATGAAAACGTTCCCCAGCGGATCGATACTATTGTCGTTTCTACCCAACACGATGCCTTTGACAAGGACGATGAGAAAATGTTGTCCAAGATAAAATCCGATATTATTTCGATTCTGATACCCAAAGTAAAGTCGCAGTTACCGGCCACCACCCAGAAATTATTCGATGATCAGATTAAATACCATATTAATCCAACCGGAAAATTTGTGATTGGGGGTCCGCATGGCGATACCGGGTTGACCGGAAGAAAGATCATCGTGGATACCTACGGTGGTAAAGGTGCCCATGGCGGTGGTGCCTTTAGTGGAAAAGACCCGAGCAAGGTGGACCGTAGTGCCGCCTATGCTGCCCGGCACGCCGCAAAGAATTTGGTGGCCGCAGGAGTAGCCGATGAGCTCTTGGTACAGGTTAGTTATGCCATTGGGGTGGTAGAACCCACGTCAATTTTTGTAGATACTTATGGTACTTCAAAGGTAAATGCATCTGATGGGGAAATCGCAAAGAAAGTAGCCCAATTATTCGATATGCGCCCTTTTGCCATTGAGGAGCGGTTAAAGCTAAGAAATCCCATTTATTTGGAAACCGCAGCTTATGGCCACATGGGTAAGGAACCTAGAACGATTACTAAGGTGTTCGAATCTCCGTATAACGGTCGTGTAGAAAAGGAAGTGGAACTATTTACCTGGGAAAAATTGGATAGGGTTGCGGAAATTAAATCGGCATTCAATTTATAAAAAAAGATGTATTCGGTTTTACGGAATACCATGAAAGAAAGAGCTGCCGCAAGGCGGCTCTTTAGGTTTTGAATCGTTTTAAAGAGGACAAGTCCGGGAGTGTTAGGTTCACGTGAAAGTGCTATTGTGGTCAGTTCACCACAGGAAAAGAAGGTTACACCACAAATATTATATTGTAAGAAAAAGATTACATAATTTTGAATTGTGCTTAATGGGATAACCCAATTTTCAGGCACCTAAAAAATCGTGTATCCTCTAACCATCTAGTAGCCCATGAAAAATGATTTATCGCTCCGAAAATTCGTCTTGATCTTAGGTATTGGTACAATATTTTGTTCCTGTGCAAAGGAAACGGACCTGGTATCCGAATATTTGATTAGGGATTCCGAGCGACTGGAAAGCTCCACTTCCTCAAATGTAATGGAGCCTGGAGCAATTGGTGAAGAATTGATATCCATCAATGACTTTCCCGTTTGGGAAAACCATAAGGATGCTGAGGTACTAGCGTTCGCGAATGGACTGCAAACCTTTTAAAACAAATACTTAACCTACATTACCTATATGAATTTATACCAGTAAAATTCAGCCCAATGAAAAGCCTGCTTAATCAAAAACAAGAAGTTCAAGTGTACCGAAATTCTGTTCTCACCGGAATTTTTATGTTGACCAAAAGACTTTTTATGTTTTAACCACAAATTCCCCCAAATCTAAAAAGCGACTCACCTACGAGTCGCTTTTTTTATGAATACTCGTTAACCAGAGACTTATCGGGTTAAACCATCTGCAAATCTGCAACGCTAGTCCAACAGTTTCTTGCATCGTGTCGCTGCGCAAAGATGTTTTTCATTAGCTTTAAGACTTAAATTTTATAGCCATGCCAAAGTTGATGACCAAATTCCTATCCACCCTCCTTGTAGCGGTGACCTTATGTACTTCCTGTAAGAAAACAAAAGTGGTAGAGGGTGCCGAAGTATCGGAAACCTATGTTCAGGATCATTATACCAAAAAGGAAGTCGATATCCCTATGCGTGATGGAATCACCCTACATACAACCATTTATTCGCCTAAGGATACCTCAAAAAAGTATCCGGTCATCATGCAACGTACACCCTATAGTTCGCAACCTTATGGGGAAGGAAATTTCAAAAACCGGATTGCACCCAACGTACATATGATGAAAGACGGATATATCGTCGTCTACCAAGATGTGCGTGGCCGTTGGTTGAGCGAGGGCCATTATGAAAATATGCGCGCCTATATTCCCAATAAAACATCGAACAAGGATATCGATGAAAGCTCCGATACCTATGATACCATCGATTGGCTGGTCCATAATGTGGAAAATAACAACGGGAATGTAGGTATTTGGGGAATTTCCTATCCCGGGTTTTATTCCACCTATGCCACGGTAGATGCGCATCCCGCTTTAAAGGCGGCATCGCCCCAAGCGAGTATCGCCGATTTCTTTTTTGACGATTTTCACCATAACGGTGCCTATTTGTTGAGTTATTTTAGGGCGACTTCCTTATTTGGAACCCCACGGCCCAACAACGACCAGCCCGTGGATACGGCTTGGTACCAATTGCCGGAATTACCTACCGAAGACCAGTACCAGTTCTTTTTGGATGAAGGACCATTGAAAAATTTAGACCGTTTCTTCGAATACGAAACAGCGGATACGCCCCGAATGGCCGAGGAAGGTGTAACCGATGATTATTTCTGGAACGAGCTCAAGGAACATCCCAATTATGATGCACTTTGGCAGAGTAGGGGATTGATCCAGCATTTGAAGGACGTAAAACCGACGGTGGCCACCATGGTCGTTGCCGGGGAGTTCGATGCCGAGGATCTATACGGTCCCTTGGAAACCTATAAAACCATTGAGCAATACAACAAGGAAAATTACAACACTTTAGTTTTCGGCCCTTGGGACCACGGCGGGTGGGCCCGTAGCAAAGGCCAGAATATAGTGGGGAACTACTATTTTGGGGATTCCATCTCTGAATTTTTTCAGGAGAATATCGAAACCAAGTTCTTCAATCATTTCTTAAAGGGAAATGGCAATAAGAATAGCGGCTTGCCGGAAGCCTATGTCTTTGATTCCGGTAAAAAGGAATGGAAGACCTATGATGCATGGCCACCAAATGGTGTCGTAAAAAAGGATATGTTCCTATCTCCCGATCAGGAGCTAACGGCTGAACCCAAATCCGTAGAAGGGATTCAATTCATTAGTGACATTAAAAAACCGGTTCCGTATTCCGAGGATATCAAGACCGTGTTTACGCCACGGAAATACATGACCGATGACCAGCGTTTTGCCGCTCGCCGTAGTGATGTACTGGTTTTTGAAACTGACGTGATGCAGGAAGACTTGACCCTGGCCGGAGATATTCTTGCCAAGTTAAAAGTGGCTACTACCGGAACGGCAGCCGATTGGATCGTAAAGGTAATTGATGTACACCCGGCCGACGAACCGGCATACGAAGGCATGCAGGATCATTTGAAAATGAGCAATTACCACTTGATGGTGCGGAGTGAAGTCATGCGCGGTCGTTTTAGAAATAGCTTTGCCAACCCTGAACCCTTTGTACCCAACCAAAAGACGGAGGTCACCATAAAACTTCAGGACGTGTTCCATACCATTAAAAAGGGACACAAATTACAGGTGCAGGTACAAAGTACCTGGTTTCCGCTAATCGATTTAAATCCGCAAACCTATGTGGAAAATATCTTTGAAGCAGAGGAGTCCGACTTTCAAACCCAAACCCATACGGTGTTTACCGATTCGAGTATTGAATTTACGGTATTGGAATAGTACATAAAGTTAAATATACACTAGTGTTTATATCCTTTCGTCGGCAACAAGATAAGCATACGTTCACATTAATTTTATATAAGAAGTACAATTAAACAACACAAAAGCTTTCAATGAAAACAATTTCTAAACCATTACTCATGTTCACTGTTTTAGTATTGATAACCTTATCCTTAAGAGCTCAAGATTGTACTTGTGCAGAAACCTTTGAGCAGGTAGTTCAAGTTTATGAAAATGATTATGCCTTATTTAACATTAAGGTCAATGAGGCTAATAGAAAACTTTATGCTGCCAATAAAGAAGTTTTTAAGAAAAAAGCCGGTAATGTTTCAGAAATAAAAGAATGCCTTCCAGTACTTAAACAATGGCTCCAGTTCTTTAGAGATGGCCATAATAACATAAGTTTCATCGGCAGTAGTGCTATTATAGAAAACCGCAAAAGTATTGCAATTGATAAAAGCACTTTTCTCAAAGAAATAAACAGAATAAGGAAAAAGAAACAAAATAAGAAAAATGATCTTTTAGGCATATGGAAATATGGTGCTTACGAAGTGGGTATTATGCCAAAAAAAGATGCGCCTCAAAGCGAATTTATTGGCGTCATATTAAACAGTAAGAATAATGTTTGGAAGCCGGGAGATGTAAAATTCGAGCTCCGTCAGATTTATGGTAATGATTATGAGGTGGTTTACTATATGGACGATAATAGTGAAAAGAAATTGAAAGCCAAGTTTCAAAACCCTGAAAATTTAGAATTTGTTGATTATAATACTTGGGTAAAAGTTTGGCCTTCAAATCCTAATACGACCATAAATTCGCAGGAAACAGAACTTTATAGCGATTTCCATGTAAGAATGATAGATGGAAAAATACCATACATCCGTTTCCCTAATTTCTATGAAAAAGAACCCGCTTTTGTAGACAGCCTTCTAAGGTCACATCATCAAGAATTGGTTAATGCAGATTTTTTTATCGTTGACGTAAGAGATAACAATGGAGGGAACGATGTGGTTTATAAGCCCCTTTTTCCTTATATATTGTCTGGCCCTATTCAAACACCAAATTACGGCCTCTGGATCTCGAAAGGCAATATTGATATTTTTCTGGATGGCAGAAAGCCTGAAGAACTGGATGACGAGAGCAAAGAAGAATATGATTACCTCTCCTCTTTAGAAGGATCATTATTCTGGCCAGATGGAGATGAATATGCCAGTACTTCAATTCCCGATACACTTTTTGCTCCACATCAAAAAGTAGCAGTTCTAATGAATGAAAAAACCATTAGCTCAGGAGAAACTTTTGTCTATAGGACAAGGCAAAGCGAAAAGGTAATTCTCTATGGACAGAATACAGCTGGTATAATCGATGGGTTCAATGTACTTACAAAAACGATAAACTGTTTTGAACTTCGTTATCCTTCCTCTGTAAGAGCCAGGGATGTCGCTGAAAATCCCATAGACCCTTATGGTATGGCTCCAGATGTATATGTTGATAAAAACGTGGATGTTTTAAAATTCGCTATTGAACATATGTCGTTGTTAATCGATAAAAAATGAAAATGGAATAAGCCAGTTGCCAGTAACGGGTATATTTCATGGCGGCCGTATTTTCTAAAGGAAATTCCAGCTTGTTATATATCTTTCAGTTTCATAGGGAAGATTCTTGCGGATTTTCCCGCAACGTAATGATAGCCAATCACGTTAAGAAATTTTACAACAGGTTAATTTCCTTTGTCATCTCCGGAATTAAGAAACCTAAAGATGATTATCAAATGCGTTGATTTATGAAAAGTATAATTTCCTTACTTTTAGTACAACTCAACTCACCACAGAATGAAGTACATATCACATATCCTAGCACTGCTTTTATTTCTTGCACCGCTTAAAAGCCAAACCCAAGAAAAGAAGACCAAACGACCTAATATCATTTTCATCATGTCCGATGATCATGCTTATCAGGCGATAAGTGCTTATGGGAGCAAACTCATACAGACCCCTAATATAGACCGTATAGCTAAGGAGGGTATGTTGTTTACCAATGCCAGCGTCACCAATTCTATTTGTGCACCTTCACGGGCCACCATTCTTACCGGAAAACATACCCATATCAATGGAAAAATAGACAATCATTTTCCATTTGATACCACACAGGTAACCTTCCCCCAGATTTTTCAAGAAAACGGGTACAAAACAGCCATGTTCGGCAAGCTCCATTTTGGAAACAATCCAAAAGGGGTAGATGAATTTATGATCTTACCGGGGCAGGGCAATTATATTAATCCCAATTTTATCGTAACCAATGGCGATACCATTACCAAACAGGGCTATGTGACCGATATTATTACCGATGTATCTTTGGATTGGCTAAAGAAGGAAGCGGCAGCCGATGAACCCTTTATGATGATGTACTTGCATAAAGCACCCCATCGTCCATGGTGGCCCCGGGCAGATAAGTTCAAGGAATTTACCAAGAAAACCTTCCCGGAGCCAGAGACCCTTTTCGATGATTATCAAAACAGGGGTACTGCGGCCAAAACTGCTGAGATGAATATATTTCAGCATATGATGTACAGTCACGATAGTAAAATTAGACCAGAGACCTTGGCGAAAATGGAAGGCAAGGTGCAGCCCGAAATTGAAGAGTTCCCTAACAGCTTTTACGGTCCGTACAATAGGGCCACCCCAGAACAGAAAGCGGAATATGACCCCGTGCTGGATTCTATCAACGACTTTTTCTATGAAAATTGGCCAAAAATGACCGATACCGAAAAAATGAAATGGAAGTACCAGCGGTACATGCAGGATTATTTGGGCAGCATATCTTCGGTAGATGATAATGTGGGCCGGTTATTGGACTATTTGGAGGAAAGCGGATTGGCCGAAAATACCATTGTCATCTATACCTCGGATCAAGGCTTTTATTTGGGGGAACACGGTTGGTTCGATAAACGGTTTATTTATGATGAATCCTTTAAAACCCCTTTGTTGGTGCGCTGGCCGGGGGTCGTAAAACCTGGAAGCGTGGAAAATGAAATGGTCCAGAATTTGGATTATGCCCAAACCATGCTGGAAGCCGCAGGAATTGATCCTCCGGCCGATATGCAAGGCGAGAGCTTACTTCCTTTGTTGAAAGAGGAAAAAGGAGATTGGACCAGGGATGCCGTGTATTACCAGTACTATGAATATCCAGCGGTACATATGGTCAAACGTCATTATGGCTTGGTGAACAAGGAATATAAGTTGGTGCATTTCTATTATGATGTCGATGAATGGGAATTGTACGACCGACTAAAGGACCCCAATGAAATGAACAATGTGTACAATGACCCCGCGTATGCTACGATAGTGGAGGAATTAACACGGCAACTCAAAGACTTACGCACCTATTATAAAGATTCCCCAGAGCAAGATCAGCGATTTATCGAGTTGTATCGGGAAAATGGAAAGCTTTAAAACTTAAATCAGCTCAATATCTACTGAACTTAGAGTTGAGTTTTGGATTTTGAGGAATCGAATATCTAAGTAGGATATAGTTAATAATTAAATACAATTGTTGGCAGCCAGAAAATACATAAATTAGAGTATATGAGAGACATTGTATTAATACTTGCGATATTTTATGGATCTACAATGTTAGCATGTGAATGTAGTTTTATCGACGTAAGAAAAAATTACAAGAAAGCCGATGTTGTATTCTATGGTGAAGTGATTGATATCATGGATAAATCAATTGAAGGTTGGGAAGACACTTTATATTCTATGAATGACTCGTTTTTAAAATTTGGGGGTAGTTTTCCTATGTTTAAAGTAATAAAGATAAATAAAGGAAAGAAAAAGAGACATTTTGAAGAAAATAAAATTTTAATACACCAAGACTGGAGCACGTGTGATATATCTTTTAAAGTTGGTCAGACTTTTCTAATTCTCGCATATCTTGACTCTGAAGGTAATCTTAAAACAAGTATGTGCAGTGGTTCAAGTAGTTTTAAGATACAGGATTATGAGAAGAATATAGAAAGTTATTTAAAGAAGAGTTAATTATAGTACGCCAATAAAAAAGTTTACATAAAACAAAATATATTGCAAATAGAGTAATCAATGTTTTTCCCAAATGCTGTCGTGTATTTGTAAATTTGTCACATGTTTCGATTTAATATCAACTAAAAAATTAAAAAGAGTAAAAACAAAGCATTGGTTTTTAGTGGTTGAATGAATCGAAAAATGAAATTAAACTTCGAAAAAAACAAAAGAGAATTAAGTCTCGTTGAAAAAGTACATTACCATAAGATTTCACTGGTAGTTTTTACTATTCCTTTCATTTATCTAGTAAGTGAATTATCAAATCAAAAGTTTACTAACGGATTTGAAGTCTCTCATAAAATTAGCTTCATTTTAATTTTAATTTCATTTTTAATTATTTGGAAAAAAAATAAGGACCTAAAACTGGACACTTTTCATACTCCATTGAATAAAAATGAATTAAATCGCGAAATTGAAAAACTTGCAAATGAATTTAATTGGAAAACTATTTCTTCATTAGAAAACCAATATGAATTTAAAATCAATGTTTCTTCTTTTCGCTCATCCAACCTATTAAATTTTGGTAAAGAATCTAAAAGATATATAGATGTTATTATAGTAGCTCATGTCGGTAAATTTCAATTGAATTTAATTTTAAATATTGATAATACTGAAATAATTGAACCGTTAGGAGAGATAAATCAATGGGAAAAAATTATTGTGAATAGACTAAAATAATCAAGAATCAATAATGTATAGGAATTAAAGTCGATGTAGCGTTGAATATAATGTTTCTAGCATGTTTCAACTTTTTATGACTTGACGGAAAAGCGTTATGTGATTAGTTCCAATTCTTGTACGTTATGGTACATTCTATAAATCGAATTACAAATGAATAAAGTCTTAGCCCTAGCCTTGTTTCTGTTGATTGGATTTTTATCCTGCAAGACTTCTGAAAAAGAAATGGATAAACTTGAAATTGCAAAGCAATACTACCAAGTTCTTGATAATTCTGATACTTCTTTGATACCAACGTTATTGAAAGATAGTATTGTAATAAGGGAAAGTGAATACGATTATCAGGAAACTTTTTCCGCAAAGGGATATGTTACTTGGTTGCAATGGGATTCTGTATTTGACCCCACCTACAAAATCCTGGAGATGGAGCAGGAGGGCGAAATCGTAAAAGCAACGATTTCGAAAATGGATAAAAGAATTTTGTTCCTTCATGAAGTTCCTATTGTTTCTAAAGAGGTGCTTCATTTCGACAAGAATAAAATCATCAAAGTGGATAAAATAGAATACCCCGTTTTTAACGATTCAATTTTTGTGAAAAACAGGGATGAATTTTTAAGTTGGATGAATGCAAATCACCCTGACCTGAATGATTTTATAAACGACCAAACCAAGGGCGGTGGCATAAAGTATCTAAAAGCAATCGACTTGTATAAAAACAGAAAATAAGGGCCACATACCATTTTCAATTTCAAAATTGACGACTTTTGTCCCTGAGGTAAGGTGAATGTAAATTTTATCCTTAATCTATAAATTCCATGTCCAAACTCAAAAACTTAAGGGAACTACAAAATTATACCCAAGAGGAACTATCCCAAAAATCTGGGATTTCGGTTCGGACCATTCAGCGCATAGAATCGGGTCAGGCCCCAAAAGGATATACGCTTCGGGTATTGGCGGAAACCTTGGGTGTGGAGGAACAGGAGTTGTTGGGTAAAAAATTGGACACGGAGCATAAGAAGGAAGAGGAAGTTGCCCAAGAAATGGTAGGTGATGATGCCGAAAGGCCCGACTTCTCCAAGATAAAACTCCTGAACCTTTCTTCCTTACCTTTTGTGGTACTGCCTCTTTTGAACATTCTAGTACCCCTCATTTTGATGTACACCTTAAAACTCAAAAGCCCCTTGACCAAACAGATTGTATCCCTACAGATCATGTGGACCATTTTGTCGCCCATTGTCTTTCTAGTGGGTATTTTATTGAAGGTAGGGAATCAGTTCACCATGGTGATCATGATTACAATTGTCCTTTCCAATGTGTACCTTATTCTTAGGAACACGATGGAACTGGATAGAAAACAGCAGCTTCGGTACAAATTGAATTTCAGTATCTTATAATTCCTGTCGGGCTTTTGTCAGGTTATTGTCGGGTCCTTTTTCACGGGTGAAAATAGAATTTTTCAAACTTTGCGCCACGCAATAATCGAACAAATTTAAATTCATCATGATCAAAAAAATCATCCTACCTTTTCTAATTGCAATCCTGTTCATTTCAAACAATACGGCACAGGAAGCTACGAATTCAGAACTGTACAAAACGATTCTTTCCAAAGACAGCTTACTGTTTCAGGTGGGTTTTAATACCTGTGATATTTCCCAGTTCGAGAATTTATTGAGTACCGATTTACAATTCTTTCATGACAAGGACGGAATTTCTGACCGGGCAAAATTTTTAAACGATTTGAAGAATGGATTATGTGCAAATCCAGAAATCCGTCAGGTAAAAAGAATTTTGGTTGATGACAAAACAGAAATTTTCCCGATGTATAAAAATGGAACCTTATATGGGGCCGTTCAAAATGGTGAGCATCTGTTTTATGAAGGGGGTGAAAATGAACCAGGAATTGCCAAGTTTTCCCATATGTGGATTTTGGAAAACGGCGATTGGAAATTGAGAACGTCCTTCAGTTTTGACCACGGAGTCTATCAAGAACCGGAAGCGAAACCTGCATTTTTTGAAAAAGATTGCACGCTAAAACAATGGTTGAAAGCGAACAAGATACCAACCTTGGGATTGGGAATCATTGAAAACGGAAAGTTACAAGAGATTAAAGTATTTGGGGAACTAGGTAATGGCAAAGCCGCACCCTACAATACGGTATTTAATGTGGCCTCCTTAACCAAACCGGTCACCGCCATGGTAACGCTGAAATTGGTAAGTTCAGGTCAATGGAATTTGGACGAACCCCTTGAGAAGTATTGGACAGATCCAGATGTCGCTCATGACGCCAACATTAAAATTTTGACTACGAGGCATATTCTCAGTCACCAATCGGGATTCCCCAATTGGCGGGGAAACAACAACGATGGCAAGTTGCATTTTGAATTTACTCCCGGTACCAAGTATCAATATTCCGGGGAAGGTTTTGAGTATTTGCGGAAGGCTTTGGAAGCAAAATTTAAAAAACCTTTGGATCAATTGGCCAGCGAACTCATTTTTATGCCGTTACACATGACCGATACCCAATTTATTTGGGATGAAGCAAAATACGGTGCAAGGTATGCATTGAATCATGACAAAGATGGAAATCGTTACGAAACGGTCAAACGGAAAAGCCCGAATGCCGCAGACGACCTTTTAACGACCGTAGAAGACTATGGTAATTTTTTAGTGAGTGTGATGAATGGGGACGGACTCTCTAAAAGCGTTTTTAAGGACATGGTGACGCATCAGGTCGCGACTACAAATGGAAAACATTTCGGACTCGGATTCGAAAGGTATGATTTTAAAAATGGGGAGTATGCCATTTCCCACGGCGGGGCGGATAAAGGCGTGCAAACCATTGTATTTCTATTCCCTAAAACCAAAAAAGGTTTGTTGATTTTTACCAATGTGGATGACGGTTATAAGGTGTATGAACCGATTCTGTCCCAATATTTGGGCAAGGAAGGACAAGAAATCATTGCCGTCGAAACAGGAGGGTAAAACGAACTAACCGCTTCTCGATACCTTTCGACTACGCTCAGGATTGGCATTTTCTTTGCCGTTCTCGCTTCAATGAAAACACTCGAAGTGACACTAGAAATTAATTTGGTATAAGAATCAAAACGTAATGTCAGTTCGAGTGAAACCCTGAAAGAGGTTTTGTATCGAGAATCCTTGGAACCCGTTTGCTTCTCGATACAGCTTTTGCTCTCAAAAAAGTCACAAAATCCACTCGAAGTGATACTTCACATTATTTTGGGTTAAGACCTAAAACCTAAGGTCAGTTCGAGTGCTTTGTTTTCAATTTTTCATTGAAAATGTAGTGTATCGAGAACCTTTTGGGTTTCAAAGCTTCTAAAACTACAGAAGGTTTTGACCAGAACAGCAAAATCAAAACGATAAACCATGATTATTATTGATCTGTCACTAGTTTTAATTCCCCAGATATCGTAGCTGATATTTTAACCGTATTAAAAATGGTACCAAACTTTTCAATATTCTTTTGGAGCAGTACTGTATTCAGTTGGTTTTCAGGGGTATGAATTTTTAACGTGTAGCGGAAATCATCCATTCGGGGAGGTTTTTCAAGTCGGGTAGCGGTGATGTGCAGCTCCGCGGTACGGTATTCGAAATTCATCAATTCGGAAAAACGTTCCACATTTTTAAGGATACATGCAGCCAAGGAACCTAAAAACAATTCGGCTGGATTGGGTAAGGTTTCCGCAGTATCCGCGGTGGTTCCAAATCGGATTTCAGATTTTTTTATAGTTAGGGAAGCATCATTTTTTGAAGTAGCCCTTGCGGTACAGGAATAAGTCATCGTTCAATTGAGATTAATAGGGTTTGCCATCTAGAAATGAGATTTTTTTTACGTTTGAATAGAACCCTAAAATAGTCGATTTAAAAGGGTCATGTATAATATTTCTTAAATCATTAGGTTTTTAAATTCGTCTACCCTTATATTTGCTGCCTAAAGTTCAAACACATATTGAATAGTTATCAAGAAAGGTGGAGGGATTAGACCCTTTGAAACCTTAGCAACCCTTTGTCCCGTACAAAGAAGGTGCTACATTCTACCCCTTGGGGAAGGATAACCGTTATCGATTTTTCTTCGATCTCACTTTCTTATAGCTTTTTGATTTTACCCACCTGCACTTTATGGCTGGTAAGGGTTTGGCTTTTTTAATTATTTGTATCCTGAGTTAGCGAAGGAGTAACTTTTAAAAAACAAAATCATGAGTGATCAAAAATTAGCAACGAACGCATTACACGCTGGGCATGACACCACCCTAAACGGAGGCACCCGAGCAGTACCCATCTATCAAACGACTTCCTATGTTTTTAGGGATACGGACCATGCCGCAAACCTATTTTCATTGGGCGAGCTAGGGTTTATCTATACCCGTTTGAACAACCCGACCAACCAAATTTTACAGGACCGTCTGGCCGCGGTGGAAGGTGGCGTTGGAGCAGTAGTATTCGCATCGGGAACAGCAGCCATTTCTACGGGATTATTGACCTTGTTAAAAGCTGGGGATCATATCGTGGCCTCCAGCAGTTTATATGGAGGGACCTTTAATTTGTTGAACGTGACCTTACCACGATTGGGCATTACCACAACGTTTGTGGATGCTTCCCATCCGGAGAATTTCGGAAAAGCGGTACAAGACAATACCAGAGCCATTTTTGTGGAATCTTTAGGAAATCCAAAATTGGATGTGTTGGATTTAAAAGCGATTGCCAAAGAAGCGAAAGCGGCGCAGATTCCTTTCATCGTGGACAACACGGTTGCAACCCCGGCATTGTTGAATCCCATTGAACACGGTGCCAATTTGGTCATTCATTCCTTAACCAAATATATTGGCGGACAAGGAACGTCTTTAGGAGGTGCTATTATTGATGCTGGAACCTTTGATTGGACAAACGGAAAATTCCCTGAATTTACCGAGCCATCTGCGGGTTACCACGGTTTGGTCTATAGCGAAGCGTTGGGTGCGGCGGCATTTACCTTTAAATTGATATTGGAAGGATTACGCGACTACGGGGGGGCTTTGAGTCCGTTCAACGCCTTTCAAATTATCCAAGGTTTGGAAACCCTTCCTGTACGTATCAAACAACATAGCGCCAACGCATTGGAATTGGCTACCTGGTTAGAGAGTAGGGAAGAAGTGTCTTGGGTAAATTACCCAGGATTAAAGAGTAACAAATACTACGATTTGGCACAGGAATATTTGCCAAAAGGACAAAGCGGATTGGTGACTTTTGGTGTAAAAGGAGGTTTTGAGGCCGCCAAGAAACTAACGGATGCCACCAAGATATTTTCCCTATTGGCAAATATCGGGGATACCAAATCCTTGATCATTCACCCGGCAAGTACCACTCACCAACAGTTGACAGCGGAGCAACAGGAAGGGGCTGGTGTAGGTCAGGATTTGATACGACTCTCCGTAGGTCTGGAAGATATCGAAGATTTAAAAGCGGATTTACAACAGGCTTTTGACAGTCTTTAAGTAAAACCGAAAAGATTAGGATCGCTCACTTCGGCTTCGCTCGGTGTCCGGTTCATGGAAAACGTATTTACACAGGTGGCTGAGCGGAGCCAAAGCCACAAAATGATTTTAAAATAGATGCTACATAACATACAGTTAAAAGCCTACCAGACCCTAAGTGGGGCTACCCAAGACATTCAATTGTCCTACCAACTTTTTGGGAAGGAATTGCACACGGCGCCCATTATTCTGGTGAACCATGCCTTGACGGGGAATTCGAACGTAACCGGAGAAAATGGATGGTGGTCCGCCCTTATCGGGGATGAAAAGTGTATCGACATCCGAAAGTATACTATTTTGGCCTTCAATATTCCGGGTAACGGTCATGACAAATTTGTCATTGAAAACTACAAGGATTTTGTAGCTGGTGATGTGGCCCGATTGTTTTTGTTGGGATTGGAGCACCTGAACATCCAGCGTTTGTTCGCCATCATCGGGGGATCTTTGGGTGGTGGTATCGCTTGGGAAATGGCGGCCTTAAAACCGAACCTGACCGAACACCTGATACCCGTGGCATCCGATTGGAAATCGACGGATTGGCTCATTGCCAACTGTCAGATTCAGGAGCAGTTTTTGGTGAATTCCAAGCAACCTGTGCATGATGCCCGTATGCACGCCATGTTATGCTACCGCACCCCCGCATCGTTCAAGGAGCGTTTTAAGCGTAGTACCAATGAGGAGTTGAAGGTATTCAATGTCGAGAGCTGGTTAATGCACCATGGCGACAAGCTGCAGGAACGTTTTCAATTATCGGCCTATAAACTGATGAACCAACTGTTGAAGACCATCGATGTGACACGTAACGGAGAGGCGAACTTCATCAATCTGCAAAACAGCGATACCAACATCCATATCATTGGGGTTGATTCTGATATGTTCTTTACTGCCCAGGAAAACAAGGATACGTTTAAGCAGTTGGCACAGGCCAAAAGCAATGTTACCTATGGTGAGGTGCAATCCCTTCATGGGCACGATGCCTTTTTGATTGAGTTTGACCAAATGGAAAAGCTCTTGACCGGTATTTTTAATACTAACGGCAATATCAAGAAAATCAAGATCTTGAAATTCGGGGGTAAATCCTTGAGTAATGGTGAAGGTTTGGAGCGGGTGCTGGATATCGTGACCAAAAAGGTGAATAGTGGTGAGAATATTGCCATTGTCCTATCCGCTAGGGAAAAGGCAACGGACCAATTGGAGGCCATATTGGAAAAGGCGGCCAAGGGAAAGGAATACAAGTCGGACTTTGAAGCGCTCGAAAAATATCAAAAGCATACCTATTCCAATGTAAACCTATCGGCAGAGTTTAAAGGTTTGGCCAAATTGTACGAAGGGGTTTCCTTATTGGGCGATTACAGTGCCAAAATCAAGGATGAGGTCTTGGCTTATGGGGAATTGATTTCCGCCAAATTGGTGACCAAGTTGCTGATTGGAAAAGGCATAAAGGCCAAATTGGTCGATACCCGGGAAGTCATTAAAACCGATACGACCTTTGGGGATGCCAAAGTACTGGAGGCGGAATCCAAGGAACGGGTTTTATTGAAGTTTGCTGAAATTCCCGAAGATACGGTGGCCGTGGTGACTGGATTTATTGCCTCAACCTTAGAGGGTGAAACCACGACCTTGGGTAGAAACGGGAGTAACTACTCCGCTGCCTTATTGGCCAATTTCCTGGATGCCGATGAGTTACAGAACTATACCCATGTAGACGGTATTTACACCGCCAACCCTGATTATGTGCCCGAAGCAAAACGTCTATCCAACCTCTCCTATGCCGAAGCTAATGAGCTGGCCAATTTTGGGGCGACCATTTTGCACGCCAAGACCATAATACCGCTTATCGAGAAGAACATTCCGCTGCGTATTTTGAATACGTACAACGACGATAATGAAGGAACCTTGATCAGTGCGAAATCCAGCAAGGAGGGCATCAAATCACTTTCCGTGATTGAAGATGTGGCGATGATCAATATCGAGGGTAGGGGATTGTTGGGGAAAGTAGGGATAGATGCCCGAATTTTCAGGGCCTTACAGGCCAGTAATATCAGTGTGAATATTGTTTCCCAAGGCTCATCGGAACGTGGCATTGGTCTGGTCGTAAAAAAGGACAAGGCCAAACGGGCCAAGCTGGCGTTGGAAAATGAATTCAGTACCGATTTTGAATCCCAAGATGTCAATATGATCACGGTTATGGATGATGTTTCCATCATTTCCATTGTAGGTCAGGATTTGAGCACCTTCCACAAGCCCTTTAATGCCCTGATTAAGAACCAGATCGTACCTTTATTGTTCAACAATACGGTGTCGGGCAAGAACGTCAGTTTGGTTGTTAGGAAGAACGATCTCTATAAGGCTTTGAACGTCATGCACGGACAGGTTTTTGGCATCAGTAAAAAAATAAACGTGATTATTTTTGGACATGGAAATGTTGGCGGAACGTTGACCGACCAGATTTTGAAATCGGCCAAAAACATCAAGGAACGCAAAAGCTTAGATTTACGGGTATTTGGGATTGCCAATTCGAGAAAGATAATACTGAACGAAAAAGGGATTACCAAGAATTGGAAAAAGAATTTGGAGCAAAAGGGAAAACCCTATTCGCTACAGGATGTTTTCGAGTTTGCCAAACGGCATCATTTGGAGAACCTGATTGCCATTGATAACACCGCCAGTACGGATTTTGTAGCCAATTATTTTGAATTGGTGGAACATGGCTTTGACCTGGTGTCTTCCAACAAAATTGCCAATACACTTGGCTTTGATTATTATCAATTGTTGCGCGAAGAATTACAGAAGAACCAAAAGCAATACTTGTACGAAACCAACGTGGGTGCAGGATTACCGCTTATCGATACGATTAAATTATTGCACTTGTCCGGGGAAAATATTACCCGGATCAAAGGGGTGTTCTCAGGTTCCTTAAGCTATATTTTCAATACCTTCTCGGAAGTGGACCAACCTTTTTCTTCCATTCTAAAGGATGCCATGGCGCAAGGGTTTACCGAGCCGGACCCGCGGGAAGATCTTTCGGGGAACGATGTAGGGCGTAAATTGTTAATTTTGGCCCGGGAATTGGACCTGCACAATGAGTTCGATGATATTCAGATCAATAATTTGATTCCGTTAGAATTACAAGATGGGACCGTAGCTAATTTCCTTGATCATTTAGAAGTCCTGGATGCCAAGTTCAGTGAGATCAAAAAGAACCAAAAACCGAATCATGTGTTGCGTTATGTAGGCGATTTACACGGTAATTTGCAACAGGAAAAAGGACAGTTGGATGTGAAATTGGTTTCCGTTCCCAAAGAAAGTGCCTTAGGGCAAGTAAAAGGTTCCGATTCCATTATCGAAATATATACCGAATCCTACGGGGAAAATCCGTTGGTGATCCAAGGTGCTGGCGCCGGAGCAGCGGTCACGGCCAGAGGTGTTTTTGGCGATATTTTGAGGATTGCGGAAAAAGGGTGATCGAAAGTTAGAAATACGAAATAGGAAATAAAAAGAGAAGTGAGCATAGAAAAGAGATTTTTAGAAAATCCATTATCTAAGGTCTAATTGCTATCAACGAAAGCGGTCTATTAAAAAAAGTGAACATGAAAGAGAAGAACAACAAATTTGAAACCAACGCCATACGTACCCAGTTAAAACGTACCGAGAATTTGGAGCATTCCGTTCCCCTGTATTTGACCTCTAGTTTTGTATTTGAGGATGCCGAGGATATGCGGGCTTCGTTTGCGGAGGAAAAGGAGCGAAATATTTATTCCAGGTATTCCAATCCCAATTCATCGGAGTTTATCGAGAAGGTATGCCAGATGGAAGGGGCGGAAAACGGTTTCGCCTTTGCATCGGGAATGGCAGCGGTATTCTCCACGTTGGCCGCTTTGTTGGATAGTGGGGACCATGTGTTGTCCGCCAGGAGTATCTTCGGTTCCACCCATTCCTTGTTTACCAATTTCTTTCCGAAATGGAATATTGACCATACCTATTTCAAGATTGATGAACTGGACACCCTAGAAAGTCTCATCACACCGAAGACGAAAATCATTTATGCGGAAACGCCTACCAACCCGGGAGTGGATGTGTTGGATTTGGAAGCCCTGGGAAAAATCGCCAAACGAAATAATCTGATTTTGGTCATCGATAATTGTTTTGCATCGCCCTATTTACAACAACCGATAAAATTTGGTGCCGATCTGGTCATCCATTCCGGCACCAAGTTAATGGACGGTCAAGGAAGGGTATTGGCCGGGATAACCGTAGGAAATGCGGAGTTGATGGATAAAGTATACCGCTTCTCCAGAATAACCGGTCCAGCCTTATCCCCGTTCAACGCTTGGGTTTTGTCCAAAAGTTTGGAAACCTTGGCAGTACGAGTAGACAGGCATTGCGAAAATGCCTTGAAGTTGGCAGAATACTTGGAAGGAAACGAGAAAATCAATTGGGTTAAATATCCATTCTTAAGGTCCCACCCTATGTATGAGGTCGCCAAAAAACAGATGAAAGCCGGTGGTTGTGTAGTAGCGTTCGAAGTAAAGGGAGGCTTAAATGCAGGGAGGACGTTTTTCGATTCCATCAAATTATTGTCCCTTTCTGCCAATTTAGGGGATTCCAGAACCATTGTGACGCATCCAGCATCCACTACGCATAGCAAATTGAGTGTTGAAGAGCGTGCTGCGGTCGGGATATCGGATGGTATGGTCAGGATATCTGTAGGTTTGGAGCATATAGATGATGTCATTGCCGATATCGAGCAGGCGTTGGAAAGCTGATATTTCTTGTATCAGGAAACCTTGAAAAATGACCATTACTTCCTATGTTTTTTATCGGGATTGAAATAAAGGCTGTTTGACAATTCTCTGAAATATTCCATCAAACAGCCTCGTCGATATCAATTGAATTGAATACCCTCGGCATCATCAAAACGGGCGATAATTCCCCATCCATAGAAATAATTCGTTAGCCCGATAAGTATTTCATTTTCCCCTTCCTGTAACGGAACTTCAAAGGAAGCGTTGTCCAAGGTAGCTCTACCTACTGGATATTTCATTCCCGGGGAACCGTAATAGTTTTTATCCTGATAAAGTGGCTGATCGTTGATGAATACCCAAACTTCATCACTAAAGCCTAATTTCAAAAGTTTTTTCTGCTCTTTTTCAGATTTGACGGTGGTTTTAAGCCATGTGAGACGTCTGTTACCGTTTTTGGTTCCTCCAAATTCTTTGGTCAAGTTGACCAACGCCCTGCGCCCGGCTGAAATTGGGGTCCAAGTGGTAGTACTATCTAAATAAATAGAGTTTATTTTCACCCCGGGACTTACCGAAATACCGTCCATAATATCCTTTCCAAAGGGAAAATCTATCGGTTGGGTCACCTGCCAATTACGCAAATAATAAGGGTCGGCAAAAGTTGGGTCGTAAGCTGCAAAATCGGGTAGGGCCTCTGTTTCGATCGGTGTAATTTTAAAATTCGCGTAGACGACATTTCCCGAAAGTCCAATGCTACCTGAACCGGTGATGCCTTCCATAGCAGGAACGATTAAGGCTGGCTGGTCCATATCGTTCACGAAAACGGTTAACCGTTTGCCCATGACGACCAATTTAATATGGTTCCATTTTCCCTCATAAAGAGTGGATGCTGCTTGGTAATCATCCGTGACGTCCCAGAGATTGACTCCGTCCATGACCGCGGCGTATTGCATGGTGGTGCGGAGCATAGGGTTTGGCTTTCCGAAATGGCGTAGGTAGAAAATCTCAGAATTAAGGGTGTCTTTGCTAGCTCTAAAATTGATGCCTGGAAATCCTTTCCCCTTTAGTTCTACGTCAAACTCGATGATACCGTTGGTAAAGTCAAAATCTTTTAGCATTACCACAAAAGCTTGGTCATTCGTACTTCTAACAGCGTCGGTAGATTTATATTGGTCGAACGCTACGTTCTTGGTTACCGCTGCCCAGTACTTTTCTGTAAAAGCTTTGTGAATTGGAGCTGCATTTTTGCCTCGCTGCCCAAAAGATAAAAAGGTGCAAAGTAGTAGTACTGATAAAATGGAGTAGTTCGTTTTTGATGTGATGTTCATTTTTGTTCTATTTATGATTAAACTTTACATTTGGTTAGGTAAAGCTAGTCGCCGTATTATTTTTTGCCCTTGTTCAAGTTGTTCAATCTTATTTAATCCTGTTCAAAAGGGGTTGTGGTGAAAGCCCTATTATAGATTTATGGAGAAAACTAAATTAAATATGATCCAACATTTGGTAGCGCAGATAGAGTGCCGAATGGGCTGGGGCAGCGGACAGAATTGGAGCAATAAGGATTTTGAGGAATTGAGTGAACGTATTCTCACGGATACCAAAAAACGGTTGAGCGTTACCACTCTTAAACGTATTTGGGGAAGGGCGGAACGCATTGCCAACCCGAGTTCCGCTACCTTGGATATTTTATCTCAATTTATTGGCTATGAAAATTGGAGGGATTTTGAAAGTAGCGAAAAGTCGTTTAACGCACCCCGAACCTTACTAAAGGCAAGTAAAAAGATGAGCATTCCCATAGTCATTGGTTGTTTGTTGGTGTTCTTAATGATTTTGGCCTTCTACTGGCCTTCCGTAACCATAAAGGAAAAGCTAAAACCATTGGATGCGAACGACTTTACTTTTAAAAGCCAAATTTTGACCCATGATTTGCCCAATTCCGTGGTGTTTAAGTATGACGCTAGTTCCGCTGGGGCCGATGCAAAAATCGAAATTCAACAGGATTGGGACAACAGCAAACGGATGACCATAAACCAAAAGGATAGCGTGGCCACCAGTATATATTATCATCCTGGTTTTTTTAAATCCAAGTTGGTGGTAGATGACGCCATTGTAAAAGAAGAGGACGTGTTCATTGAAACGGACGATTGGTTGGGTATGCTTGAGCACGACTCCATACCCATTTATTTGGATATGAAGAGTATAAAGACAGGTGATCATTTAGCCATAACTGCGGAAACCGTCGCCGGCTACAACTTGGATCCGCGTATAAGCGAGGTGGAGGGGAGCCTTTATTTGGTACAGGATTTTGGCGAACTCTACACTGAAGATTTTCAACTATCCCTGCAGTTAAGAAACACTTTTGAAAACGGACAGACTGGTTGCCAATGGGTGAAATTGTTCGTACTATACGATGGGGGTGCTATCGGTATCCCTTTGGCTAAAAAAGGCTGCGCTGCCAATTTAGACCTTATGGCTTTTGGTAGCTATATCAGTGGCAAAAACACTGACCTTTCAGGGCTTGGTACCGATTTTACGGAGTTTGTCTCTTTACGATGCAGTTCCAAAAATGGGACTTTTAAAATCTGGGTAAATGATGAAGTTGCTTATACAATGCCAGTGCCTGATGTAGCGAAACGGATTATAGGTCTTTCTATACACTTTGAAGGGGCTGGCGAAGTAAAGCAGGTTGCTTTAAGTCATACGGAAGGTTTGGTATATTCACAATAAAAAAAACCTTCATCTGCTACTATTACCTATTTTTTAACTAGAATGAGCGTGGTTAGTAGCAAAAGAATTCTCATTATGAAATGCCTTTGGTGCGTCATTTAAATTAGCTTAAGTTTTATCTTTTTCTTACAATGTGGGTGATTCGATAACCATCGTTACGCATCCTGTGTCAACAATGCACAGTACACTAAGTGTTGAAGAACGTGCAATTGTGGTTATTTCAGATGGTATGGCGCGTATGTCTGTTGGTTTTGGGCATCTTGTCGATAATGAAGAGGGATTGTGATAATCTTATTTTACACCATAAAAAAGCCCGGAATATTCCGGGCTTTTTTATGGTTAGTATTTAAGTATCTATTTTGTCAATGTCATATTGTACGTAGCACTTACAGTTGAGGTTGCTCCAAAAGCTTCAACGGTTTCATTCAATTTATATTTAAGTGACATTTTTGAATCGGTAAGTTCAGTAATCGTAAATCCTATTTCTTCTTCTCCTGAACCAAAAAATAAGGTGCTACCCTCTAATCTCCATGCATCGGATTCAAAAAAATCTTCGCCTTGCTCTTCTTCTGTTTGGGTTTCGCCCATTATGGTAGTAGTACTCACAGTGGTGTAAGAACCTTTGCTGGTTACTATTTGTGGTTCTTCTGAAAACGTGACAACGGTATCAAAATCTTTTCCAACGGCATTGAAGGTGGCAGGAATGGATGTGCCATCAAAATTGGTATTTGATTTACCATCGGTGGCTTCTAATGCGGTTAAGTTCCAAGTTCCTATAATTGATGCTTCACTTGCTCCCGATACCCCATCTTCGTCTTTCGAGCATGATGTGGATACTAGGGTACATACGGTTACAAAAGCTAATAAAAAATACTTTTTCATGAATAGTTTTTAAAGGTTGAGTCTAAATAACGATAGAATTGTAGCCTAAAGTATATTCATCATAATTTTATATTTGGCTATCTTAGCGTTATGCTCTCCAAAAAGACAAAATATGGCTTAAAGGCGCTAGCCTATTTAGCCTCGCAAAAAGATAAGAAACCTGTTCAGATATCAGAAATAGCTGAAAAAGAGAACATATCCCAAAAATTCTTGGAAAGTATTTTATTGAGTCTTCGAAAAACAGGTTTTTTAGGTTCAAAAAAGGGAAAGGGCGGGGGCTATTATTTGCTAAGGTCACCCGAAGAAATTTCGATGACCGATGTTATGCGCGTACTTGAAGGTCCAATTGCCATGGTGCCCTGTGTAAGCCTTAACTTCTATGAAACCTGTGATGACTGTCCCGATGAAAAAACGTGTTCCGTTCACAAATTAATGCTTCAAGTACGAGATAGTGCTTTGGAAGTCTACCGAAACAATACGTTGAAAGATATTATCTCTCGGTAGTTTAAATTTTCAATACATTCCTCCGAGTATTTTTTTCACTGCGAAAAATCGATTTTTCACGCTCCTTTGTTAATAATCTACTAAATATATAGGGTAATTAAACTTTTTTAGGATTTTACTAGGTGTACTTTAAAAATATATTTTACTTTTGAAAACTCTATTAGATTAGTAGGGTAATAAAAATCACAGTGAAAGATGATTGCAGATCAACTTATTTTAAATAAAAAGTCCGCCAAAACGGACTATAAGGCGGATAAAACATCTGAAAAACCAATGCGCAGCATCGTTAAATCCATCAGTTGGAGAATTATTGGCACGTTGGACACCATTTTGATTTCATGGGTTGTTACCGGTCAGGTAAAACTTGCATTATCGATTGGGGTTGTCGAACTTTTTACAAAAATGCTGCTATACTTTTTTCACGAACGTATTTGGAACAAGATTAATTGGGGTAAATAAAAATAAAAGATGGCATTCACACAGGAGCAAATAGAAAAGTTGAACGTACAGTTCAAAGGCATTCCGCCAGAGGAAATCATATCCTGGGCCGTAAAGCATGGTAAAATACCGGTGGTCACAACTAATTTCAGACCCTATGAAGTCGCAATTTTACATGCGGTGTCTGAGGTAAAAAATGATATTCCAGTAATTTGGTGCGATACTGGGTATAATACCCCCAAGACCTATAAACATGCTGAGGAATTGATCGCCAAGTTGGATTTGAACATCAAACTATACGTTCCTAAACAGACCACGGCACACCGTGATGCGGTGATGGGAATCCCTCAAATAGACGACCCAAGGCACGCAGAATTTACCGAACAAGTGAAATTGGAACCCTTTAAAAGGGCCATGGCAGAATTCAAACCTGATGTTTGGTTTACGAACCTGAGAAAAGGACAGACGGCGCTACGCGATAGTCTGGATATTTTAAGTTTGAGCAAGGACGGCGTTTTAAAGGTGAGTCCGTTCTATCATTGGAACGATACCCAGTTGGATTCCTATTTAAAAAAATATAAGCTACCTAACGAACATAATTATTTTGACCCGACTAAGGTGTTGGCGAATAGAGAGTGTGGATTACATAGTTGATCGAAGGTCGTAGAAAAGAATAAAGATAATTTATCTAAAAAAGCATAATGAGTAATACAAGCACGGAATTGGAAGTAACACCGTCCCAAAAACTTTTAAAGGATACGTCCCATATAAATGCACTTGAAAATGAGGCCATTTATATTATTAGGGAAGTAGCTGCTCAGTTTGAAAGGCCGGTTTTGCTATTCTCAGGGGGTAAGGATTCCATTACCTTGGTGCGTTTGGCGCAAAAAGCCTTTTGGCCGGCAAAGATTCCTTTTCCGTTGATGCATATTGATACAGGCCATAATTTCCCTGAAACAATTGCTTTTAGGGATAAATTGGTAGAAGAATTAGGACTGGAGCTTATTGTAAGAAACGTTCAGGATTCAATTGACCAAGGAAAGGTAAAGGAGGAGTCCGGTAGGTATTCCAGTAGAAATAGTCTGCAGACAACCACATTGTTGGATGCCATTGAAGAATTTAAGTTCGATGCTTGTATCGGTGGCGCCCGAAGGGATGAGGAGAAAGCCCGCGCCAAGGAGCGTATCTTTTCGGTACGTGACGATTTTGGCCAATGGGATGAGCGTAATCAGCGTCCGGAATTGTTCGATATGTTGAACGGACAAATAGAGTTGGGCCAGAACGTACGTGTGTTCCCAATTTCCAACTGGACAGAATTGGACGTGTGGTCTTACATTAAAGAGGATAATATTGAAATTCCGTCCATCTACTTCGCCCATAAACGAAAAACCTTTTTGCGTGATGGCATGATATGGTCCGCAGAGGACGATATCGTTTTTAGGGAAGAAGATGAATTGGTAGAAGAGCGGTTGGTGCGTTTCCGTACCGTAGGCGATATGTCCTGCACGGCGGCCGTACTATCGGATGCGGTAAGTATCGATAAGGTCGTGGAAGAAATCAGGGATTCCTCGATTTCGGAACGTGGTGCCCGTATCGACGATAAACGCTCTGAAGCTGCGATGGAAAAAAGAAAACAACAGGGATATTTTTAGAATTTTCATTTGAAAATTCTGCCGTTAGCCGTTAGCTATCGGCCTTATCAAAATTTATAACAAAAGCCAATAGCGAAAAGCAAAAGGCTAACAGCATAAAAATGGAAGTACTAAAAATAGCAACAGCGGGTAGTGTAGATGACGGAAAGAGTACCTTGATCGGTAGGATTCTGTACGATACGAAATCTTTGACCTCTGATAAATTGGAGGCCATTGAAAAGACCAGCAAGCAAAAAGGATATGATTATTTGGATTTCTCTTTGGCTACCGATGGGCTGGTGGCCGAAAGAGAGCAGGGCATTACCATTGACGTGGCCCATATCTATTTTTCCACGGCAAAGAAGAGCTACATTATTGCTGATACCCCAGGGCATGTGGAATATACCCGTAACATGGTTACCGGGGCATCCACTTCCCAAGCGGCCATCATTTTAATCGATGCTCGTAAAGGGGTCATCGAACAAACCAACCGTCACTTTTTCATCAATAACTTATTACGGATCAAAGATGTGGTGGTGGCCATCAATAAGATGGATTTGGTGGATTATTCCGAGGAAACCTATAATTCCATAAAGGCCGATTTTGAGCAGTTAATGGCCAAGCGCGATTATCAAGACCAAAAAATAACCTTTATTCCGGTGAGTGCGTTGAAAGGCGATAACGTTGTGAACAAGTCCGATAAGATGTCTTGGTACAAAGGTCAATCCTTATTAGAGCATTTTGAGGTCTTGGATAGAAAGGATATTTTCAATGTGGGTACACCACGTTTCCCGGTACAATACGTAATTCGTCCAAAAACGGATGAGCATCATGATTTTAGGGGATTTGCCGGTAAAGTGTATGGTGGTGAATTGAGTGTAGGGGATGAAGTCGTGGCACTTCCATCTCAGACACGATCCAAAATAAAGGATATATATTTTTACGATAAGAAGTACAAGACGGCCTCCAGACGTTCATCGGTAACTATCACTTTAGAAGACGAAATCAATCTAAGTCGTGGTGATATGTTAGTGAAAGTTGGAGATTTGCCTACCATCGATAAGCAATTTACTGCTACCATTTCTTGGATGGATACTTTGCCATTGGCCGCTGGCAACAAATATATTGTACAGCATGGCGTAAATAAGGTATTGGCGAAAGTGGAACAGGTACATCATAAAATTGCTCCCGATTATTCAGGTATAGATTCCGAAACGGATTCTTTAGGGATGAACGATATCGCGCAGGTAAGCTTTCGTTTGAATAAGCCAATCTTTTATGATCAGTTCAAGAACCACAGAACTAACGGTTCGTTTATTTTAATCGATACAAAATCCAACAGTACTGTTGGTGCAGGGTTTATAAGTTAAAAAAAGAGGGATTTAAAAATGAACCTGAAAGTCCCGCATCACTATAGTCTATAAAATCCATAGGATTTATAGCGATTTAATTTGTGCTAATTATAAAGTGCGTAATACCAAAAAGAAATGCAGAGTTTTAGAACAGAAATAGAGAACCCAATAGTTGAAAAGGATATCCTGGAATTGGAACGAAAGATCCATGAATTTCAAGGAGGAAAATTGGATGAGGAAAAGTTCAGGAGTCTTCGTTTGGCCCGTGGTGTTTACGGTCAACGTCAGGAAGGGGTGCAAATGATCCGTATCAAATTGCCTTACGGCAAGGTGACTTCAAAACAGTTGTTACGTATTTGCGATGTATCCGATGAATATTCTACCGGGCGTCTGCATATTACCACCCGTCAAGATATCCAGATCCATTATGTGGATTTGAACAGAACACCAGAATTGTGGGCCGAACTGGAAAAGGACGATGTTACCTTACGGGAAGCCTGCGGTAATACCGTGCGTAATGTTACGGCAAGTGAAACTGCTGGTGTAGATGTGGATGAACCATTTGATGTTTCTCCGTACGCCCATGCGCTGTTTCAGTATTTCCTAAGAAATCCGGTGAGTCAGGAAATGGGGCGCAAGTTCAAGGTTTCTTTTTCGGCAAGTGACGCGGATACCGGACTTTCCTATATGCACGATTTAGGCTTTATCGCCAAACTACAGAACTGTGAACGTGGGTTCAAAGTGATGTTGGGTGGTGGTCTCGGTTCCCAACCCAGACATGCCGATGAGCTCTACAGTTTTTTGCCAACAGACCAGATCATTCCATTGATGGAAACGGTGGTGCGGGTTTTTGACCGGTATGGCGAGCGTAAAAGTAGGGCCAAGGCGCGTATGAAATTCTTGCTGAAAGATTTAGGTTTGGACGGATTTAAGGAACTTTTAGCCGCAGAAAAAACGGCAGTGCCTTTTGATTCTTTTCCTATTGATGCGGAGGCCTATCCAAAAATAAACGTATCGAACGAAACCGTTCCAACGGCAGAAATTTCGAATACAGCGGAGTATGAGCAGTGGAAATCGACCAACGTCATCGCGCAAAAACAACCCGGATTTGTAGCCATAGGTATCAAGGTGTTGTTGGGGGATTTTTATACCGATAAGGCCCGTCAACTGGCCCAGTTGGTGCAGAAATATGCGGCCGGGGAGCTTCGTTTATCGCTTCGCCAGAATATTTTGATTCCTTTCGTGAAAGAAGAATCGGTTCCTTTCTTTTATAATGATTTGAAGAAATTAGGTTTTGCGGAGGCCGGTTATAACAAAGCCTTGGATATAACTGCATGTCCTGGAACCGATACCTGTAATTTAGGGATTGCCAGTAGCACGGGAATCGCAGAGGAATTGGAACGTGTCATCAAAGCGGAATATCCACATTACATTAATAATGACGATGTCGTTATCAAAATAAGTGGTTGTATGAACGCCTGTGGACAGCATAATATGGCCAATATCGGATTTCAAGGAATGTCCGTTCGTACCAAGGATAAATTGACGGCACCTGCGCTTCAGGTCTTGTTGGGCGGTAGTAATGATGGAAACGGAAATGGAAGATTTGCCGATAAAGTGGTAAAAGTGCCAAGTAAAAGAGGACCTCAAGCCTTACGATTGATCTTGGACGATTTTGATGCTAACGGTAACGGACGCTCCTTCCCTGATTATTATGCGGAAAAAGGACAAATGTATTTCTACGATTTTCTTACCCCATTATCTTCAGTAGACGATTTAACTCCAGATGATTTTATTGATTGGGGTAATGAAGAGCGTTATGAAAAAGCCATTGGTGTTGGTGAATGTGCCGGGGTGGTCATTGATTTGATCGCCACTTTACTTTTTGAGAGTGAGGAGAAAATACAGAATGCACAAGAAATGTTCGAGGCAGGAAAATGGGCGGCAAGCATTTATCATGCCTATTCTTCCATGGTCAATTCGGCGAAGGCCCTTTTGACCTCTGAAAATACCAAGGTGAATACCCATAATAGTATCATCAAGGATTTTGATGAAAAATTTGTGGCAGATGGTAGGATCGCCGTTGCCGGAGGGTTTGAAAATCTGGTACTTCAATTGAATAAAAAAGAACCTACCGAAGCTTTTGCCGCTTCCTACATCGCCGATGCAAAAGTGTTTTTGGAAACGGTTGAAAAATTCAGGCAACAAGAATTGGCAGAAGCATAGGGATTATGAAGAAAAGGAACAATCCAAATACGATACCGATGACAGCGCAGCTTGCACAGATCGGAAACGAGGTAAGGCAAAGTCATGCATGTTTGACCGTAGTGGGAGCCGGACCTGGGGATATCGAGTTGATTACGCTTAAAGCCATAAAGGTGTTAAGGACTGCCGATGTCATCCTTTACGATGCCCTGGTCAACGAAGAATTGTTGGAATACGCCCCGCAAGCGGAATGTATTTTTGTGGGCAAACGCAAAGGATGTTATGCGTATCAGCAAGCGCAGATCAATGAATTGATTGTACGTAGGGCAAAATCCCATGGACATGTAGTACGGTTGAAAGGCGGAGATCCCTTCGTGTTTGGTCGTGGTGCGGAAGAAATGGAGTATGCCGCGGCACATGGATTGGAAGTCGGGATGGTCCCGGGAATTTCATCTAGTTTAAGTGTTCCGGCCTATCAGAACATACCCGTGACCAAAAGGGGCGCGGCAGAAAGTTTTTGGGTCATTACCGGAACCACCAAAGAGCACAAATTATCGGAAGATGTGGCTCTGGCAGCCAAGAGCAGTGCTACAGTGGTCATTCTAATGGGAATGTCAAAGTTGCCTCAAATCGTTGAATTGTTTAAGTCCGAAGGAAAATCGGAAACGCCTATCGCCATCATTCAAAATGGCACCCGGGAAGACGAAAAAGTAGGAATTGGAACGATTCAAACTATAGAGCAAATCGTTTCGGAAAAACTACTTACAAATCCCGCGATAATAATTATTGGAGAAGTGGTTAGACATCGCGAATTATTATTAAAAGCAAAGCTGGAATTTGGAAGTGATGAAAATGTCGGGTTGAGCGCAGTCGAAACCGCTAAGTCTAATTGAACAACGTGTAAAGTAAGTAGAATTTAAAATTGTAGATAAATAAAGAGCAGAAGTAAGCAAGTGATTTTCGAGTGAAAACTCAGTACTCAATACTAACTACTCCATTCTAAATTAAAAGTATGATTAAAACAGATATGCTCATCATAGGAGCGGGACCAACCGGATTGTTTACGGTATTTGAAGCGGGATTGTTGAAACTGAAAACGCATATCATCGATGCATTGGCGCAGCCTGGGGGGCAGTGTTCAGAAATCTATCCTAAGAAACCCATTTATGATATTCCTGCCTATCCTGAAATATTGGCCGGTACCTTGGTCGATAATCTTATGGAACAAATCAAGCCTTTTGAACCTGGGTTTACCTTGGGCGAACGTGCGGAAACCTTGGATAAATTGGAAGATGGTTCTTTCGTGGTGACAACCAATAAGGGTACGCAGCACAATGCACCCGTTGTGGTGATTGCAGGAGGATTGGGTTCTTTTGAACCTAGAAAGCCACCCATTTCCAATATTGTGAATTTTGAGGACACCGGGGTTTCCTATATGATCAAAGATCCTGAGTTGTATCGGGATAAAAAAGTGGTCATTGCCGGAGGTGGAGATTCTGCCTTGGATTGGGCTATTTTCTTGACCGATGTGGCATCAGAGGTGACTTTGGTCCACAGAAGGGATGAATTTAGGGGGGCTTTGGATTCGGTAGAAAAAGCATCGGAGTTGGCCAAATTGGGTAAAATCAAATTAGTGACCAAGGCCGAGGTGAAAGAATTGTATGGAAAAGAACACTTAGAGGCGGTCATCATCAAACATACGGACCAAGAAAAAGAGGATACTTATCTTGAAGTAGATCATTTTATTCCCTTGTTCGGTCTTTCCCCAAAATTAGGTCCAATTGGTGATTGGGGCTTGGAAATCGAAAAAAACGCCATTAGGGTCAATAACGCCAAGGATTACCAGACCAATATCCCGGGTGTTTATGCCATTGGTGATGTAAATACGTATGAAGGCAAGTTGAAATTGATTTTATCGGGCTTCCATGAAGCTGCAGTGATGTGTCAGTTTGCCTATCAACAAATCAATCCGGGAAAACGGTACGTTATGAAATATACCACGGTAGGTGGTGTGGAAGGATTTGACGGATCTAAAAAAGAGGCGAAAAAGGAAGTGGTGCAGAGTATATCCTAACATCGGCCTTAAAAAATGTGAAACCTCTGGATTTAATATATGTTCAGAGGTTTTTTTATGGATTGCACTGTTAGTATTGCACCCAAAAAAGGCAGGTATCGTTTGGATTAGAACCCCCTGTGCCGTTACTTTGCAATTCGTTCCTAAATAGATTGAATCGTTATCAAGAAAGGTGGAGGGACTAGACCCAATGAAACCTTGGCAACCCTTTCCGCTTTGGATAAGAAGGTGCTACATTCTATCCCTTTTTGGGACAGATAACCCAAGAGAGAATCCGTTCCCTTCCTTATCCTTACTTGATAGTGTATTGTTAATCGTTATAGAACGACAAACCTTTTTTAGGCGAAATGAAGAATATAAAGGAAATTTTAGAAGAACGAATTTTAGTGTTGGACGGCGCCATGGGGACCATGTTACAACGCTATAAATTTACCGAGGAAGATTTTAGGGGCGAACGTTTTAAGGATTGGGAACACCCCTTGCAGGGAAATAACGATTTGTTGTCCCTCACCCAACCGGAAGCCATCGCAGATGTACATCGAAAATATTTTGCCGCGGGTGCAGATATCGTAGAGACCAATACCTTCTCTGGTACCACGATTGCCATGGCAGATTACCATATGGAGGATTTGGTATATGAGTTGAATTATGAGTCGGCCCGTATCGCTAAAATGGTCGCCGATGAATTTACCCAGAAAGAACCCAATAAACCCCGTTTTGTGGCCGGCAGTATCGGTCCCACGAACAAAACGGCCAGCATGTCCCCTGATGTCAATGATCCGGGGTATCGCGCCATTTCTTTTGATGAATTGCGGATTGCCTATAAACAACAAGTAGAAGCCTTGTTGGATGGGGGTGCGGATCTGCTTTTGGTAGAGACCATTTTTGACACCCTCAACGCAAAGGCGGCTTTGTTTGCAATCGAAGAGGTAAAGGAAGAACGAGATATAGAAGTGCCCATCATGGTGAGCGGTACGATTACCGATGCATCGGGAAGGACCTTATCCGGGCAAACGGCCGAGGCTTTTTTAATCTCCATATCCCATATTCCCATTTTATCGGTCGGTTTTAACTGTGCCTTGGGCGCGAGTCAATTGGTGCCCCATTTGGAAGTTTTGGCTTCCAAAAGTGAGCATGCGGTATCGGCACATCCCAACGCTGGCTTGCCCAATGCCTTTGGGGAATATGATGAAACTCCCGAGCAAATGGCGGAACAGATCAAGGAATATGTAGAAAAAGGATTGGTGAATATTGTGGGAGGCTGTTGCGGAACCACCCCGGAGCATATTACTGCGATTGCTAACGTGGTAAAGGATTTTAAGCCTAGACGGTTGTCTGTTTTACAATAATTAGGATAGAAGAATATGAGCGGAAAAAACGAACAACGTTTTTTAAAACTTAGCGGTCTAGAACCGTTAGTGGTGACTCCTGAAACTAACTTCATAAACGTTGGAGAACGTACCAATGTGGCAGGTTCTAAGATGTTCCTTAGATTGATTAAAGAAGAGAAATTTGAAGAAGCCCTAGTGGTGGCGAGGGAGCAAGTGGAGAACGGGGCACAGGTTATCGATATAAATATGGATGACGGTTTGATCGATGGCAAAGAAGCGATGGTCAAGTTTTTAAACCTGGTCATTGCGGAACCTGATATTTCCCGAGTACCTATTATGATCGATAGTTCAAAATGGGAAATCATTGAGGCCGGTCTTCAGGTGGTGCAAGGGAAATGCGTGGTCAACTCCATCAGTTTAAAAGAAGGAGAGGAACAATTCATGCACCACGCCAAATTGATTAAACGTTATGGTGCCGCAGTCATAGTTATGGCCTTTGATGAAGTAGGTCAGGCCGATAATTATGAAAGACGCTTGGAGATATCCAAACGTTCCTATGATATTTTAGTGGATAAAGTAGGTTTTGCTCCTGAGGATATCATTTTCGATTTGAATATTTTTCCCGTTGCTACGGGGATGGATGAGCATAAGTTAAACGCCTTGGATTTTATAAAGGCGACCAAATGGGTGCGCGAAAACCTGCCTTACGCAAGTGTTAGTGGTGGGGTCAGTAATGTTTCTTTCTCCTTTAGGGGGAATAATCCGGTACGAGAGGCGATGCATTCGGTATTTCTATATCACGCTATAAAAGCCGGTATGAATATGGGAATCGTAAACCCGAGTATGCTAGAGGTATATGATGATATTCCTAAGGATTTACTGGAACGGGTAGAAGATGTTATTTTAAATAGGCGGGAAGACGCTACGGAGCGACTTTTGGATTTCGCAGAATCCGTGGTTGGGAAAACTAAGGAAAGTAAGATCGATCTGTCATGGCGCGATGAGCCCTTGCAGGATAGGATTACCCGTGCCTTGGTAAAAGGTATCGACCAATATATTGTGGATGATGTTGAAGAAGCCAGGCAAGTAGCGGACAAACCCATTGAAGTCATTGAGGGGAATTTGATGACGGGTATGAATGTAGTAGGCGATTTGTTCGGAAGCGGAAAAATGTTCTTGCCGCAAGTGGTGAAGTCCGCCCGAGTCATGAAAAAAGCGGTGGCCTATTTACTTCCCTATATTGAGGAAGAAAAGTTATTAAATCCGCAAATTGGGGATTCCGAGAATGCGGGAAAAATACTGATGGCTACCGTAAAGGGTGATGTTCATGATATTGGAAAGAATATTGTTGGCGTGGTATTGGCCTGTAACAATTATGAAATCGTGGATTTGGGAGTTATGGTACCGCCTGAAAAAATAATTGCCGCTGCCATAGAGCATAATGTGGATATCATTGGCCTTAGCGGATTGATAACGCCTTCTTTGGACGAAATGGTACATCTGGCCAAGGAAATGGAACGCAAGAATTTCAAGATTCCATTATTGATTGGTGGTGCTACCACCAGCAAGGCACATACAGCGGTGAAAATAGACCCACAATATAGTGAAGCGGTCGTGCATGTAAACGACGCCTCCAGAGCTGTTACTGTGGTGGGGGATTTGCTCCAAAAGGAAACCAAAATCGCCTATAAGAAGAAAATTAAGGAAGATTATGATGTGTTTAGGGAAAAGTTCCTAAACCGTTCTTCCAGTAAAACCTATAAGTCCATTGCAGCGGCGCGTAGGAATAAGTTCAAAATCGATTGGGATACCAGTGAAATTTATAAGCCCAATAAGTTAGGTATTCAGGTGATAGAAGGGTTGGATTTAAATTTTTTGGTTCCCTTTATCGATTGGACACCTTTTTTTAGAAGTTGGGAATTGCACGGTAAATATCCTGATATTCTTACCGATGAGATCGTAGGAGAACAGACGACCGAACTTTTTGCCGATGCCCAAGAAATGTTAAAGCAGATTATTGACAAGAAACAATTGAAGGCGAAAGGTATTTTCGGACTCTTTCCGGCAAATACCATTAATGAGGATGATATAGATGTCACCCTGAGCGCAGTCGAAGGGCGAGATAAGGAGTCCTTCATATTTAGAACCCTGCGTCAGCAATTACAGAAAAGGGAAGGCGTGGCAGATTATGCCTTGGCCGATTTCATCGCACCCAAGGAAAGTGGCAAGCAAGACTATATCGGATGTTTTTGTGTGACCACCGGTTTTGGGACTGAAGAATTGGCGGGACAATACGAAAGGGATTTGGACGATTACAATTCCATTTTGGTGAAGGCCTTGGCAGACCGTTTGGCAGAGGCCTTTGCGGAATATTTGCACAAAGAGGTCCGCACCAAACATTGGGGTTACGCCGCTAACGAGGATTTGAGCAATGAAGATTTGATACGGGAATCTTACAAGGGAATCCGTCCGGCGCCGGGATATCCCGCTTGTCCCGATCATTTGGAGAAATTGACCATTTGGGAATTGCTGAAGGTCAAAGAAACCATTGGAGTTGAACTGACGGATAGTTTGGCCATGTGGCCGGCGTCCTCCGTCAGTGGCTATTATTTCGGGAATCCTGAGGCCCGTTATTTTGGTTTGGGTAAGATTAAAGAAGATCAAGTAAAAGATTTTGCCAATAGAAAGGGAATTGAAGTAGCGGAGGCGGAGCGTTGGCTGGCACCAAATATTGCGGACGATTAAATGCGTTAGGGATTGAAGCGACATCTTTTTCTATTTTTGTGCGCCGAACTGTAGTGGATGAAGTGTGGTCAAAATAGAAAAAATATAGCGGAAAGCCCGACCGATAGGGAACGCCCAGATAACGTTGAATAAATTTTAAGTTAAAAACCAATAACCGACAACTATCAACTTAATACCATGAAGGTTACAGAACATATTGAAAATGCGAAAGGTGAAACGCTGTTCTCGTTTGAAATTGTACCGCCTGTAAAAGGACGGAACATTCAAGAACTGTACGATAACATTGATCCCTTAATGGAATTTAAACCTCCGTTTATTGACGTGACCACCTCTCGCGAGGAAACCATTTATGTGCAGAAGGAAGGACTCCTAGACAAAAAAACCACCCGTATGCGACCGGGAACCGTTGGTATTTGTGCCTCCATCCAGCACAAATATAATGTGGATACCGTACCCCATGTGATTTGCGGCGGATTCACAAAAGAGGAAACGGAATACATGTTGGTAGACTGCCATTATTTGGGTATACAGAATGTAATGGCCTTGCGTGGAGATGCCAGAAGTGAACAAAAATATTTTGAACCTACTGAGGGTGGACATCCATACGCCGTAGATTTGGTAAAACAGATACAGGACCTTAACCGTGGCAAGTATTTACACGAAACTGTGGAAACGGAGCATACAGGTAAGTTCTGTATCGGGGTAGCAGGTTATCCAGAGAAGCATTTAGAGGCACCTTCTTTACAATCGGATTTAAAACGATTGAAAGAAAAAGTAGATGCTGGTGCGGATTATGTGGTGACACAAATGTTTTTCAACAATCAAAAATATTTTGAGTTTGTGGAGGCAGCCAAAAAAATGGGGATAACTATTCCGATTATTCCTGGTATTAAGCCTATTGCAGTAAAAAGGCATTTACAATTATTGCCACAGGTCTTTCGAATCGATATTCCGGAAGATTTAATCGATGCCGTAGATGATTGTGCTACGAATAAAGGTGTACGAGAGGTAGGTATTGAATGGGCTATTCAGCAATCCAGGGAATTGAAGGATGCGGGCGTTCCCGTGTTGCATTATTATTCCATGGGAAAATCCGATAATATCAAGGCAATAGCCAAGGAGCTTTTTTAGTGATTTTTCATGGTATGACATTATTTAAAATTAACGATTGTCAGTTCGAGTGAATTTTTCTTGAAGAGTAGCGTAAAGAAAAAGTTGTGTCGAGAACCGTGGGAACATGTAAAGCTTCTCGATACAAATTTTATTCGTACCCCTAAAATTCATTCGAAGTGACGGGATAATCCTTTGATTTAGTAGCCGAATTTAAATCTAAATGACCAACTACTAAATACTAATAATTATTTTTGCCTTCCATGAACCTAAGACTTTTTCTCTTCCTGTTGTTATTGGTTACGTTTTGTTTTTCGCAAGAAAGTCAGGAGTCGAAGAAGTACACTTTAGATGTGAACCAGTTCTATGGGTCCATAATACTGCACAATCCCGATATTTCCCATCTCATCACTTCGCATCCTGGCGGACTCATCTTGAGTTATAACCGAAAAACTTATGGCCTGGAGGAATGGGAACAGTTGTATAAATATCCCGATGTTGGCTACTCGTTCATTTATCAGGATATGAACAACGAGACTTTAGGAAAGAATTATAGTTTATACGCCCATTACAATTTTTACTTTTTTAAACGAAACGTGCAACTTAGGGTGGGGCAAGGAATAGCCTACACGACCAATCCCTATGATAAGGAAAGCAATTTTAGGAACAACGCCTATGGTTCCGATTTTTTGAGTTCAACCTATTTGATGTTCAATTACCATAAAGAGAATATGGTAGCCGGTTTGGGGGTGAAGGCGGGTATTTCCATCATCCATTATTCCAACGCGAATTTTAGGGCGCCGAATACCTCAACCAATACCCTGGCTTTAAATCTGGGTTTGGTCTATGATTTGGATGGAGGAAATGAACTGGAATACATATACCGGGAGAAGGAAAAAGTTTCAGAACCCGTCAAGTACAATTTGGTAGTAAGAACGGGTATCAATGAAAGTGATGTCATCGACCAAGGGCAGTACGGATTCGTAGTAGCTTCCATGTATGCGGATAAACGTTTGGGCCGTAAAAGTGCGATACAGTTGGGTACGGATGTTTTCTTTTCCAATTTTCTAAAAGAATTGATTCGATACCAGAGTATCGCCTTTCCCGAGAAAAATGTAGCTGCTGATACCGATTACAAAAGGGTAGGTTTGTTCGTAGGGCATGAACTTTTTATCAATAAAATGAGCATTATTTCCCAATTGGGGTATTATGTGTATTATCCCTTCGATTTTGAAGGTCGCTTGTATAATCGTATAGGGATAAAACGGTATTTTGGGGATAAAGTATTTGGCTCGGTAACCCTAAAATCGCATGGAGCCAAAGCGGAAGCGGTAGAGTTTGGAGTAGGAATACGGTTGTAAGCACTAAGACGAAAGAAACAAGATGTTAGATACGAGAAATTACAAGATAAAAACCTGGTTGGTCGAGCGGAGTCGAAAGCTAGTGGTTCTGTTTTTTTGCTCATTGCTAGTGGTTTCTTTCCATTCTTGCAACTCTGAAAATGCTCCGGATTGTTTTCAGGATACCGGAGACATCACAAGAGCGGAAGTTTCTGTGGCGGACTTTGATAAGATTACTGTCTTTGAAAATATTACTTTGATCATCAAACAAGGTAATATCCAAAAAGTGGAAATTGAGACAGGGGAATACTTACGAAATGAAGTGGAAGCCGTTGTCGAAAGTGGAAGATTGGTCCTGACGGATACCAACGATTGCAATTACGTGAGGAAATATGGTACCACTGTCGTATACGTGACCACCCCGAATCTTTCGGAAATTAGAAGCAGCACAGGTTTTCCCATTAAAAGTGATGGCATGTTATCGTTTAATTCATTGAGTTTATTATCCGAAAGTTTTTCGGTTCCTGAGGCGGCAACCACAGATGGTTCCTTTGATTTGGAGTTGAATGTGAATTCCTTGGGAATTACCGTGAACGGGATTGCCTATTTTAAGATAAAAGGTGAGGCCACTAATTTCAACCTCAACATAGCCGCTGGAGATTCACGCATAGATGCAGCGCAATTTATTGCGCAAAATGTCAATCTGAACCATAGAGGTTCCAATGATCTGTTGATCAATCCACAAGTAAAGTTGATCGGGGTACTTCGTGGAACAGGGGATGTATTAAGTTACAATAGGCCAACCGAGGTTTCTGTGGAGGAGTTGTACAATGGTCGATTGATTTTTGTGGAATGAATCCGATTTTAAAATATCTGAAAAATGTATTCGCGTCTGAGCGGATTTTGGGAGACGATCCAAATTTAAAAGGTTTTCTAAAGGCTGATGCATTATTGCAAAATCTAGTACAATCTAAAAAGGTTCCTGGATTAGCAATTACCATTCTTAAAGAGGGAAAGACACTTTTTCAAAAGGGTTATGGTTATGCTGATGTTGAAAAAAAATCTGTGGTCAACCCGCAGCAAACTATTTTTCGGGTCGCCAGCATATCGAAACCTATTGCAGCAACAGCTTTGGCAATAATGGTGCAAGACGGGCTAATTAATTTGGACACTTCTTTTTATCAATATGTCCCGTATTATCCCAAAAAGCGATGGGATTTTACCATTAGGCAACTCGCCAGTCATACCGCGGGTATAAGGACTTATCAGGGTAAGGAATATGGTTTGAATGAACCTTATGGAATTAAGGATGGCTTGATAGTTTTTCAAGATGCTGATTTGTTGTTCGAGCCGGGGCGTGGTTATCTGTATACTAGTTTTGATTGGGTCCTGATTTCCCTGGCGATGCAGGAAGCCAGTGGAATTCCTTTTGAACAGTATGTTCAAAAAAGGGTTTTGAATCCTTTGGATATGAAAAATACCTTCGCTCCAAAGAATCCGGAATTGGGCAAAATGGGTACTGTCATTTCTGACACCGAAGCATCAAAAAACAAGGCTTCTTTTTATACTAAATGTGTTATTGGTTTTAGAAAAGCCATTCCCGTAAACAATTATTATAAATTGGCCGGTGGTGGCTATTTGTCTACATCAGAGGATGTTGCTAAATTGGGTCAGGCCTATTTGGATGGAAAATTGTTAAGTGCAGCAATGCGATCTCAGTTCTTAGACTCACAAACGGTGCTTGATAAACCTACCTTTTACGGTTTAGGTTGGCAAGTAAGCGAAGATGCCAAAGGCAGAAAATTTTATGGTCATATTGGTAATGGCGTTGGGGGTTATTCTAATTTATTCATTTATCCAGAACAACAAATGGTGTTTTCGATTTTGATTAATTGCACGGATCCTAAGATGCAAATAGCCTTGGATGAAGTTGTAGATTCTTTCTTTGATAAAAGGTAAAATCCAATAATCTCAAAAATTAGATTTGAATTTGAGTGTCAACTGTTAATTTCAAAAAAAAATTCTCAAATATATCAGTATTTAAATATAATTATTACTTTAGCCAAAGTTTAGAAACACAATGACAAAGCAATATTTCTGGAACGGTTTTTATTTCTACTTCTTTTTTAAAAGAAGTACGGGACTGTTCTAGCATATTTTAAAGATAAAATAGAATTAAGTTCCGATATACATCGGGACTTTTTTTTTGAATACAATTGAACTGAAAAGTGAGTTTAAAAATAGCCATACAAGGAATCAAGGGTTCCAATCACCATCAAGTAGCGAAGGACTACTTTGGCGAACAAGTTGAATTGGTCGAGTGCATGTCTTTCGACGTGTTGGTAGATAAACTGTTGAGCAAGGAAGCGGACCAAGGCGTCATGGCGATTGAAAACTCCATTGCGGGATCAATTATTCCGAATTATGCATTGGTCAATAACAACAATTTGCACATCATTGGAGAATATTACCTGAACATACATCATAATTTGATGGTGTTGAAAGGTCAACAAATAGCTGATATTAAAGAAGTAAGTTCACACCCTATGGCCCTATTGCAATGCAAGGAATATTTTAAGCGATTTCCACATATCAAACTAGTGGAAGACGTGGATACGGCAGAAACGGCAAAACGTATTCAAGACCAGGAATTAAAGCATGTTGCGGCCATTGCGCCCTATGTTGCTGCAGAAATGTATGGGTTGGACATCGTAGCGAGCGACATACAGACCATTCAAAATAATGCGACCCGTTTTATCATTGTAAAGACAAAAAATAGTGTACTGCCAGAAGCTGAGATAACCAAAGCTTCGGTACGGTTTATAACGGACCATAAACGGGGAAGTTTGGCCGCTGTGCTTAACGTGATGAGTGATTGCAGATTGAACTTGACGAAAATACAATCTTTACCAGTAATTGAAACACCATGGAAATATTCCTTTTTTGTGGACATTACTTTTACTGATTATGCCGATTTTACAAAAGCAAAAAGTCTTTTGAACATCATGGCCGAAGATTTTAAAGTATTGGGCGAATATAAAAATGTAAGGGCATGATACAGACGGCCGATAGATTGAACACCGTACAGGAATACTACTTCTCCAAAAAATTGCGGGAAGTACGGGGATTGATGGCGCAAGGGAAACCGATTATCAATATGGGGATCGGGAGTCCAGATTTGGCTCCGTCCGAATATGTGTTGAAAACCATACAGGAATCCGTTTTGGAAGCGGGAGCACACCAATACCAAAGCTACCAAGGTTTACCACAATTACGGGAAGGCATCGCGAAATTTTATAAAAACAGGTTTCAGGTGACTGCAGATCCGGCCACGGAAATACTTCCGTTAATGGGTTCCAAGGAAGGAATCATGCATATAAGCCTTGCCTTTTTAAACGAAGGGGATGAGGTATTGATTCCGAATCCGGGGTATCCCACCTATACTTCGGTTACCCATTTGGTAGGTGCGGTTCCGAAATATTATGACCTCACCGAGGATAACGGTTGGTTCCCAGATTTGGAAGAACTGGCAGCTCAGAATCTCTCGAAAGTAAAGATCATGTGGTTAAGTTACCCCCACATGCCCACAGGCGCAACAGCTACCCGGGAACAATTTGAGAAAATGGTCGCTTTCGCCAAGGAGCAGGATATTCTTTTGGTGAACGATAATCCGTATAGCTTTGTACTGAACAGCGAACCCTCAAGTATTTTAAGTATTCCGGGGGCGAAGGACATTTGCCTTGAACTCAATTCGTTGAGTAAGACCTTTAATATGGCTGGTTGGCGTGTAGGTTTTGTTCTAGGTAGTGAAGAGCACATCAATGCAATTTTGAAAGTGAAGAGCAATATGGATTCGGGAATGTTTTACGGCATTCAAAAAGGAGCTATTGCCGCCCTGGAAAGTAGTGATGATTGGTTTGTGGAATTGAACAAGGTATATTCCGCACGTAGAGAACTCGTTTTTCAGTTGGCCGATAAATTAAACTGTGTTTATGATAGAAAAGCGGTTGGCATGTTCGTTTGGGCCAAGTTGCCAGAAGGCAGCACCACATCCGAAGAATTTATAGACCGTATATTATATGAAAAAGATTTGTTCATTACCCCAGGAACCATTTTTGGAAGTAATGGCGAAGGATATATTCGGTTTTCATTATGTATAGCCGAAGAGAAAATAAAAGAAGCGATAAAAAGATTTGAGTAGAAAGCTATTAGAAATGAGATTTTTATAAATTAAATATGTGCATCTCAAATCTCATTTCTAAAATCTAGTATCTAAAAAAATATGAACGTATTTGTAATCGGTATTGGGTTGATTGGAGGTTCTTTGGTAAAGGATATAAAATCTGAAAACCAAGAGGTGACCGTGTATGGCATAGATTCCAATACATCACATTTAGAAGAGGCAATTTCTTTGGGGATTATTGATAGAACGGCTACTTACGAGGATTTACATTTGGCCGATATGGTCATTGTCAGTATTCCGGTAGATGTGATGGTGGAGGAGTTGCCAACTATTCTGGATGCCGTAAACGAGGACTGTGTGGTTTTTGATGTAGGTTCTACCAAGGCCTTGATCTGTAAAACCTTGGAAAACCACCCCAAGCGAAGGAACTTTCTAGCGTGTCATCCCATTTCGGGAACCGAGTTCTCAGGTCCGTCTGCAGCGATTAACGGTTTGTTCCAAAATAAAACCAATATTATTTGTGAAGTGGAACTTACCGCTTTTAAATTGCAAGAAAGGGCTTTGCGAGTTTTTCAATCCATCGGTATGCGCATCAGGTATATGAATCCAGAAGCGCACGATAAACATATCGCCTACGTATCGCATTTGTCACATATCAGTGCTTTTATGTTGGGAAAAACGGTTATCGAAAAAGAGAAAAATGAACGTGATATTTTTGACATGGCGGGCAGTGGATTTGAAAGCACCGTACGTTTGGCAAAAAGTTCACCGGCCATGTGGACCCCTATTTTTAAACAGAACAAAGAGAATGTCGTAGAGACGTTGGAAGAGTATATCCAAAACCTTACCGCCTTTAAAGAATTATTGCTGCAAGATGATTATGAAGGCATTTATAATGAAATGAACAATACCAATAAAATAAAAGGAATATTAAAAGGAATACCGTTAAACAAGAAATAGATTAAATAAAATGGAAAATTCAAAACAAATGAGAACATGGTTGGATGATTTGGGACTAGACCATCCACTAGTAATAGCAGGGCCATGTAGTGCGGAAACCGAGGAACAAGTGCTTGGCATTGCACACTCCCTAAAAGATACCGATGTAAGTTATTACAGGGCCGGAATCTGGAAACCCCGTACGCGCCCAGGAAATTTTGAAGGTGTAGGGGCATTAGGCCTTAAATGGCTTCAAAAAGTAAAAGCGGAAACAGGCATGAAAACAGCGACGGAAGTTGCTAACCGTGCCCACGTAGAATTGGCCTTGGAACACGATATCGATTTATTGTGGATCGGCGCACGCTCTACGGTGAGTCCGTTTATCGTTCAAGAAATTGCCGATGCTTTGGAAGGAACCGATAAGGTTGTGTTGGTGAAAAATCCCGTAAATCCAGATTTAGCCTTGTGGTTAGGTGCAGTGGAGCGTTTGTCTACGGCCAACATCAAAAATTTGGGAGTCATCCATAGAGGTTTCTCTACGTATGAGAAAACTAAATATAGGAACATACCAGAATGGCAAATGGCAATCGATCTACAAACTAAATTCCCAGATTTACCGATTATCAACGACCCATCGCACATCACCGGAAAACGGGATATGATTTTTGATGTCTCACAAACGGCGTTGGATTTGAATTTTGACGGATTGATGATCGAAACACATCATGATCCGGACAATGCATGGAGTGATGCTGCACAACAGGTAACACCAGCTCGTTTGATTCAGATCATGAAAGATTTGAAAATACGTAAAGAATCTGATTCTGAAGCAGAATACAATGCGAAACTGACCAATCTTAGGGCGAATATCGATATCTATGATAACCAGTTGATCGAGACTTTGGGCAAGCGAATGAAAACGGCCGATGCCATTGGAGCCTTGAAAAAGGAAAAGAATGTTGCCGTATTACAGAGCAACCGTTGGAACGAAATCTTAGGAGCCATGATCTTGGAAGGAGAAAGCAAAGGATTGAGTGAGGAATTCGTTCTAAGAATGTTCAAAGCGATTCACCAAGAATCGATTAGACACCAAGAGAAAATAGTGAACGCTTAAGAGACTTTAACTACTTTTTACTTAAAAACATCCGTAATTAACGGATGTTTTTTTGTTTGAATCCTAAAATGTAGGAAAAAGCTTATTGTCATTGCAATATGAAAGATGGCTGAACGTTAGTGAATTACCTAAACAATTAACCATAAAATAAATGGGTATGAAAGAATATTTTTTTGGTATAGCATTGCTTGTGTTGACTACATCGGTAAACGCACAATCCTATATGGGTTATCTAACCGATAACTATAGTGGAGTGAACGGGGTAATTGCTAACCCGGCAAATATTGCCGATTCCCGGTTTAAAACAGATATTAACCTAATAGGTGCAAGTGGGTTTTTTACGAACGATTATATGGGCGTTAGATTTTCTGATTTAACTTCAAGTACGTTCGACTATGATACCGATGTTAACTTATCGCTATCCAATAATAATAACTTCACAAGTTCAGTAGATGTTTTAGGACCCTCTTTTATGTTCAATGTTGGGAAGAAATCCTCTATAGCTATTTTCACTAGAGCAAGAACGTTTGTGACCGGAAATGAATTCAACGGAGAAAGTATCGACAGTTTTAATGATAATATTGATGAAAATCAAGATTTCTTGGTCGATGAAGGCGATTTTTATGCTTCAGCCAGTGGTTGGGCAGAAGTAGGACTTACCTATGCTAGGGAGTTAATGAATAAAGAACAACATTTCTTAAAGGGCGGACTTTCCCTCAAATACCTTAAAGGTTTTGGAAATGCATACGCCACCGGTACCAATGTGACCGTTGATTATGATGCGGATGGAGCTACGCTACCGGATAATTCTACTTCTGGAACATTAACTTCCACGGGCGATCTTTTGTATGGTCGGGCGGCGGATTATGATGCTGACGATTATGACTATGAATTACCCGATTCGAGCGGTTTTGGGGCGGATTTAGGATTCGTGTATGAATGGCGTCCCGATTATGAGGATTATGTGATTAAAAGTACGGACGGCGAGACCAAGGTCATGAAGGATAAGAATAAATACAAACTTAAATTGGGACTTTCGGTTACAGATATTGGAGCGGTCAACTACAAAGGAGGTACAATAGATAACTATAATATTAATAATACCATTACCCAGGAAGATTATGATAATATCGAAGATGCTGAGGATTTGGAAAACTTGTATACATTTACCCAAACGGTAGAGGATATAAAATCGAATTTACCGACTGCATTGCATTTCACTGCAGATTGGAACATTCATAACCATTTTTATTTAAACCTAAATACGGACCTCTCCTTACAAGCAGCAGGTAGTAACAATATTCGGACAGCTAATGTAGTTTCATTGACACCGCGTTTTGAAACCAAATGGTTCAGCTTTTACCTACCTGTAAGTAGCTATCAGTATAGCGGACTTCAAATTGGAGCAGGTTTACGGGCTGGCCCTTTTTATCTAGGCTCCGGTTCCCTGATTTCCACTTTCACCAAGGATGAAATAAAGGGGGCTGACGTGTATGCTGGGTTTAAAATTCCGATATACTACGGTAGACCTAAAGATTCTGATGGTGATGGAATTCCGAATAAGGAAGATGGATGTCCGAAAGATTTCGGACCTGTAGAAAACAATGGCTGTCCTTGGGAAGATACCGATGGGGATACCGTTTTGGATAATGAGGATAACTGTGTGGACCAAGCCGGTCCCGTTGAAAATGGAGGGTGCCCCTGGGAAGATACGGATGGAGATACTTTATTGGATAATGAAGATGGGTGCCCGACGGAAGCCGGATCTGTTGAAAACGGAGGTTGTCCATGGCCTGATACCGATGGGGATTCTGTGGTTGATAAGGATGATGAATGTCCAACCGAAATGGGGACGGTGGCCAATAAGGGCTGTCCAGAACCAGAAGTGACCGTTGAGGTTCAGAATTCATTGAACGAATACGCACGTACCATTTTGTTCAACACTGGAAAATCTTCGATTAAGGATGCTTCCACCCCTGTTTTAGTAGATATCGTTCGGATCTTGAACGAGTATCCTAATGCCAAATTTACGGTCGAAGGTCATACCGATAGTATTGGTACGGTGCAGGCCAATCAGAAATTATCTGAAGAAAGGGCGCAGTCCGTTACGAAATTCTTGATTAGAGAGGGAATAGATGCATCAAGATTGACTGCGATCGGATATGGCGAAAGTAAGCCCATAGCCACTAATATGTATAAAGATGGACGTCAAAAAAACAGACGTGTAGAGATCAATTTGGTGAAGTAGATAGGAAAAATTTCAATAAAAAAAGCCCGGTCTATTAGACCGGGCTTTTTTAGAGAGTAAGTACCTATCTTTTAAATATGTATCGGGTAATGAAAATTCCAGAGGAATCACCTTTTCCACTATCACTTTCAACAGCACTGGTTACAAAGGCAAGTTCCCAACCGTCGGCAACCATCGCATTTATTTTAGAAGAGATAACAGCATCATTGGCCGCAATATTCTGAAAACGGATGCCACCAATATTGAAAAAATTCAAAAGTTTGGTTTCATCAAAATCTTTGACCCTTATTTCGTCCCTTTTGGATTTGTTTCGCGTATTGTCGTCTTCGGTCTGCGTAGAGGTAAATTCTGCATAATCTTTTTCTTCATTACCGTCTATAATTCTAGAACGCCCTAATCCACTTGATATGATAGATTCTACGCTTGTGATTACTTTAAATTCTTGTGCGCTTAATCCTACCACTCCGCTAAAAATTAATAAAATGCTTAAAATACTTTTTTTCATTGTTTTGGTCTTTTAATTATTGATTGTCTTTTATAGATATATGAATTATTAACACTTCAAAACGGGTTAAATTGTGCAAAACACTTTGAAATGTGAAGATGTATTGATTTGAAACGAAGCAAGAATAAGTATGGGAAATATAAAAACCCGATGCATTTGCATCGGGTTTTTATAAAATTATATTTTTGTTTTATTGAATGGAAAAATCGAATACAGATTGATTGTCCCTTCCTTGAGGTATGGCACCTTGGTAGATAAAGCAATATTCGCCCGGCTCCAACGGAGCAGGAGTTACTTTAAATTTGTTGCCTTCCACTTCCTCAATTGAAAAATTCAAGGCGTATTTGGGGTCAATGCCACTACTACTGGTAATCCAGCTTTCTTTGCCGGTAATCACCTCCCGAAGATTCTTTTTCTCCTTCACGGTCAATTTGACAAGGACAAATTCATTAGGATTGCTAGCCATTCTGAACCACCAATTAAAGATGCCGGCATCGCTACCTTGATTGTTTTGCATATTATCAACCTCTGTAACACTGGGGTCGAAGATAAACATGAATTCTGGTTGACTTTGACGAATTACATTATTAGATTGTGTTTTAGGTAATTGGGCCTTTTGTTTTGAGTTGATCAGTCCGGAAACCAATTTTTGGGCAACGGCATTAGAATTGGAACCCGAAAATACACTGGGCTGTATCAGTTTATCTTGACCACTGGCATCAGTATAGTAAATACCAGTTTTCGATTTTGTGTTCTGTTTTGACTTATCCATAATCAAGGATAGGATTTCAGAAGACACACCTGCCTTTTTAAGTTCCCCCAATGCAGAAATTGAGGCGTCGAATTTAACATTCGAAGTATTTATTTTATCAATAATCATATAATCGTCAAAACCTAATTCGACCATTTGTATAACAGATTCATTGGTAATAGTTTCTTGTGCGGATCCCAATGCCGCTGACATTAACGCCAGTAATAAGAGGATTTTTTTCAAAGTTTTCATTTACAAGTTTTTGGTTGTTATAAAGGTGTTCTATATCGGCCCTAAATTTATACTATTTTTGGATTTGAAAACGGTTACTTTGTATAACTGGAAAGTATTTTGTTTAAATGGTAGGAATTGTATATAAATCGACCGGAAGTTGGTACACCGTAAAATCCGATAACGGAGATTTTTACGACTGTAGAATTAAAGGTAAATTTAGGATTAAAGGAATAAAAAGTACCAACCCTATAGCGGTGGGTGACCGTGTGTTCTTTGAGGTAGAGACCATTGGTGATGATACCATCGGTATTATCGACAAAATAGAAGATAGAAAGAATTATATCATTCGAAAATCGGTAAACCTTTCTAAACAGACCCATATTATTGCGGCGAATTTGGATCAAGTTTTTCTCTTGGTTACGTTGAATAATCCAACGACCTATCCCGTTTTTATAGACCGATTTTTAATTACCGCAGAGGCCTACCATATACCTGCGATTCTACTTTTTAATAAAGTGGATAGTTACGACGAAGAAGAGTTGGACGAAGTGAAATTTTTGGCTGCGTTATATAGAAATATTGGGTACACCTGCTTAGGCATATCGGCATTGACAGGAAAGAATATAGAGGTGGTGAAAGAAATGATGATAGGAAAGACCTCCATGTTTTCTGGTCATTCGGGAGTTGGTAAATCAACATTGGTAAATGCCATCGAACCTAATTTAGATTTAAAGACCTCAAAAATATCACAGCAACATTTGCAAGGGCAACACACCACTACATTTGCTGAAATGTTCGATTTAAGTTTCGAAGCCCGGATCATTGATACCCCGGGTATAAAGGGGTTCGGTATCGTTGATATGGAGAAGGAGGAAATAGGGGATTATTTCCCGGAGTTTTTTGAATTGAAACAACATTGCAAATTTAATAATTGTATCCATTTAGATGAACCAAAATGCGCCGTGAAAGATGCCCTTGAAGCTGGTGAAATCGCATGGAGCCGTTATCAAAGCTATTTGCAGATGATAAAAGGCGAAGATGAAAATTATCGAGTGGACATACATGATGAAAAAAAATGAGGGTAGTTATACAGCGGGTTTTAAGGGCTAGCGTTACGGTTGATGCAAAACAAATTGCTGCAATAAAAGAAGGACTGCTTATTTTGGTCGGGATTGAAAATTCAGATACTCAAGAGGATATTGATTGGTTGATCAACAAAATTGCAAACCTTCGCATATTCAATGATGCCAAAGGAGTAATGAACAATTCTCTTTTGGATATTAAGGGCGAGGTAATCATAGTGAGCCAATTTACCTTACATGCAGCCACAAAAAAAGGCAATAGGCCTTCTTACATAAAAGCTGCACGACCAGAAGTTGCGGTACCGCTCTATGAGAGTTTTGTCAAATCCTTGGAAAATAAATTGGGAAAATCGGTTGGCACTGGTATTTTTGGTGCAGATATGAAAGTTGAATTACTGAATGATGGTCCCTTGACAATTATAATCGACACGAAAAATAAGGAATAATGAATATTGAAAATGCACAGCTGGCGGTAGACGTTTGGATCAAGGAACACGGCGTTCGTTATTTTAACGAATTGACCAATATGGCCCAATTAACCGAGGAAGTTGGAGAAGTAGCTCGGATCATCGCTAGACGTTATGGTGAACAGAGCGAAAAGGAATCGGACAAGAATAAAGATTTGGGTGAGGAACTGGCAGATGTCTTATTTGTAGTGCTATGCTTGGCCAACCAAACTGGTATTGATTTACAACAAGCTTTTGATAAAAAGTTAGATTTAAAAACTAAGCGCGATCATGACCGTCACCACGCTAATAAAAAGTTGAAATAGCATTATATTTGGCCTTCTTTTTAAATCACAGATATTTTGAAACTTCACCTCTCCGGTCCATCGAATAAGAATTTACAGGCAGACATAACCATTACGGGTTCTAAAAGTGAATCTAACCGTAGTTTATTGCTTGCCGCCTTATATCCGAATATCACGATAGACAACCTTTCCAATTCGGACGATGCCGAGGTAATGGGGAAAGGACTGAAGATAACTAAGGGTACGGTAGATATTCATCATGCCGGAACCGCAATGCGCTTTCTCACAGGATACTTTGCTTCACAAGAAGGCAGAGAGGTCGTGCTAACGGGCTCTAAAAGAATGACTGAAAGACCTATTCAAATCTTAGTGGATGCCTTAAGAACACTTGGTGCCGATATTTCTTATGTACAGAATGAAGGCTATCCTCCCATTGATATCAAGGGAAAGAAAATTGTGAAGGACAAAGTAAGCCTTCCCGCCAATGTCAGTAGTCAGTATATATCATCATTACTGCTTATTGCCCCTAGTCTGGAGAACGGGTTGGAATTGCAGCTCGAAGGTAAAATCACTTCGGTTCCCTACATCAAAATGACCTTGGGATTATTGGAGGATATCGGAGTGCAAAGTTCGTTCGAAGGAAACACCATCAAGGTTTTTCCAAAAAAGCGAATAACACCTGCTACGCTTGTTGTAGAATCAGATTGGAGTTCTGCCTCCTATTTTTATAGTATAGTTGCACTTTCAGAACCTAGTAGCGAAATTACATTGTCCGCCTATAAAAAAGAAAGCCTACAAGGTGACAGTGTGTTGTCCGAAATTTATACGGCCTTCGGAGTAGCAACCTCGTTCGGAAAAAATAAAATTACGCTTCGTAAAACCAATAAAGAAGTATTGGCTAACCATGCAATTGACCTTTCAAATGCTCCTGATATTGCCCAGACTATTGCTGTTACCTGCTTTGGATTAGGTATCGGTTGTCATTTGACAGGCTTGCATACCCTGAAAATCAAGGAGACCGATCGTCTTGAGGCGCTTGATACTGAACTTTCCAAGTTAGGTGCCAATATCTCGGTGACCGATAAAACATTGACCTTATCACCATCAAATGAAATTATTGAGAATGTGGCGATTGACACCTACAATGATCATCGAATGGCCATGGCATTCGCCCCGTTGGCGATGAGAACAACCCTGTATGTAAACGATGCCGAGGTGGTTTCCAAGTCTTATCCGGATTTTTGGGTTGATCTAGAACAACTTCAATTTAGTATAAAGGAATTATAATTAAGGTTTTACTTGACAAGGCCTATCTGCAGATTGTATATTTGCAGCCGCAATTTGCTACACTAAAAAAAATTCAGCTACATGAAATTATCTAATTTTAGTTTTGAGCTTCCAAAGGAATTATTGGCGGAACACCCTTCTGAAAACAGGGATGAATCCAAATTGATGGTGATCAACAGGAAGACCGGAAAAATTGAGCATAGAATGTTCAAGGACATGATCGATTATTTTGATGAAGGAGATGTCATGGTTTTGAACAATACAAAGGTATTCCCGGCACGTTTATACGGAAATAAAGAAAAAACAGGAGCACGTATAGAAGTGTTTCTTTTACGTGAGTTGAACGAAGAGCAACGTTTATGGGATGTTTTGGTGGATCCAGCCCGAAAAATACGTATTGGGAACAAATTGTATTTTGGTGATGATGAAACCTTAGTGGCAGAAGTTATCGATAATACGACATCGAGAGGGAGAACATTACGTTTCTTATACGATGGTGCATATGTAGATTTCAGAAGAAAACTTAGGGAGTTGGGTGAAACACCCCTGCCTAAGTACATAAAAAGGGAGGTCGAGCCAGAAGATGAACAACGTTACCAAACTATTTATGCGAAGCATGAAGGTGCCGTTGCCGCTCCAACAGCAGGGTTGCACTTTTCAAAACATCTTTTAAAAAGATTGGAGATCAAAGGGGTTGATTTTGCCGAATTGACCTTGCATGTAGGTTTGGGTACGTTCAACCCAGTGGAAGTTGAAGATCTTTCTAAGCACAAAATGGACAGCGAGGAGCTGTTTATAGATGAGAAAGCTACCGATATCGTAAATAATGCTAAATTGAATAAGCGTCGTATTTGTGCAGTAGGAACTACGGCAATGCGCGGATTGGAAAGTGCGGTTTCATCAAAACATACGTTGAATACCTATGAAGGATGGACCAATAAATTCATTTTCCCTCCATATGACTTCAGTATAGCCAATGCCATGATTACTAACTTCCACTTACCAAAATCAACCTTATTGATGATGGTATCTGCATTTATGGGTCATGATTTGATGAATAGGGCGTATAAAGAAGCTATTCTTGAAAACTATAAGTTCTATTCTTATGGTGATGCCATGTTGATCATATAATTAAAGATAATCCCTTTGAAGAAAGGGAGTAAAACTGAATCCCGCTTTATCTAATTTCTGAGAAGCGGGATTTTTATAATACCTACCTTTAGAAAGATGGAAGAGAAAAAGAAAAAGGACATCCGGGCACTAACGCAAGAGCAGCTGAGGGACTTTTTTGTATCCAACGGTGATAAGGCTTTTCGGGGAAATCAGGTATACGAGTGGTTGTGGCAAAAAGCTGCCTATTCCTTTGATGTGATGACCAATCTTTCCAAGGAAACAAGGGTGATGCTGGAAGCCAATTTTGTTATCAACCATATAAAGGTAGATCAGATGCAGCGCAGTGCCGATGGCACCATAAAAAATGCGGTGCGTCTGCATGATGATTTAATTGTTGAATCTGTTTTAATACCTACGAAGTCAAGAACCACGGCGTGTGTATCAAGTCAGGTTGGGTGTAGTTTAGATTGCCGCTTTTGTGCTACATCACGTTTAAAACGAATGCGTAACCTTAATCCCGATGAAATCTATGATCAGGTGGTTGCCATAAACAATGAGAGTCGGTTGTATTTCGACCGGCCCCTAAGTAATATTGTTTTTATGGGCATGGGAGAGCCTTTAATGAACTATAACAATGTATTGAAGGCCATTGAGAGGATTACTTCTAAAGATGGTTTAGGGATGTCGCCTAAGCGAATTACGGTCTCTACATCAGGCGTGCCGAAATTGATCAAGAAAATGGCCGACGATGCCGTAAAATTTAAATTGGCCGTTTCCCTACATTCGGCCATCGATGAAATTCGTACCTCCATCATGCCATTTAATGCCACGTTCACCTTGGCCGATTTACGAGAAGCTTTACAGTATTGGTATGAAAAGACCAAAAGTAGAATCACCTATGAATATGTGGTTTGGCAAGGAATAAATGACACCCAAAAAGATGTGGACGCTCTGGTGGACTTTTGCAGGTTTGCGCCTTCTAAAGTGAATCTAATTGAATATAATCCCATTGATGATGGGGAGTTTAAGCAAGCTTCTAGTAAGGCCATAGACCTTTATGTGAATACGTTAGAAAAAAATAATATCGTAGTAACGGTGCGTCGCTCGCGTGGCAAGGATATTGATGCCGCATGCGGACAATTGGCGAATAAGTCTTGATGAGTAATTAGTACGAAGTAGTTAGGAGGATTCAGAAATAAGAAATAAGTCTTTCTTAACAGCTAACAGAATCATTTTGCTTCAACTAACAACTAACAACGGTTAACTGACCGCTTTTGCTTAATTTTGAAATTCTAAGAAGGAACACCTGAAAATAGTAGCACAAATAAAGGAACCCGTTTATCGGGAAATGGAGCAGTTTGAGTCCAAGTTTAGGGATTCCATGTCTTCCAAAGTGGCCTTACTCAACAGAATCACCTATTATATTGTAAATAGAAAAGGGAAGCAAATGCGCCCGATGTTCGTTTTTCTAACGGCAAAACTGTTGAACAATGGTGAGGTCAACGAACGAACGTACCGGGGAGCTTCAGTCATTGAATTGATTCACACGGCAACGTTAGTTCATGATGATGTGGTGGATGAAAGCAATAAACGCCGTGGCTTCTTCTCCATAAATGCACTTTGGAAAAATAAGATTGCCGTTCTCGTTGGTGATTACCTATTGTCAAAAGGGTTATTATTGTCCATTGACAACGGAGATTTTGATTTGCTACGTATTATTTCCGTGGCAGTTCGCGAAATGAGCGAGGGCGAATTACTTCAAATAGAAAAAGCGAGACGGTTAGATATCACAGAGGAGGTTTACTATGACATCATTCGGCAAAAAACGGCCACCCTTATTGCGGCTTGTTGTTCTTTAGGGGCTTGTTCCGTTAAACCTGATAGTGATGATGTAGAAACATTTCGCAAATTTGGGGAGCTTTGTGGTATGGCCTTTCAAATAAAAGATGATCTTTTTGATTATGGTGCCAAGAAAATTGGAAAACCTACCGGAATCGATATCAAGGAACAGAAAATGACCCTACCGTTAATATATGCTCTGAATAATTCTTCCAAAAAAGAGAAAAGCTGGGTTATCAATTCGATCAAGAACCATAATAAGGATAAAAAAAGGGTCAAAGAAGTAATCGCTTTTGTTAAGGAAAAGGGGGGGCTCGATTATGCCGTGGGTAGAATGCTTCAATACCGTGATGATGCCTTGCAACTTCTAAAAACCTATCCAGATTCCACCTACAAAAGTGCTTTGGAACTGATGGTGAATTACGTAGTGGACCGCAAAAAATAAATTTCGTTTAAAATAATTTCAATTCTAAAAATTTTAAAATACTGACTTACAGTTGGTTGAAATTTTATATTAAATTGAAATATTTTCCAGGCAACTATTTTGATCGCAATTGCGTCTATACCAATAGAAGACCAAACCAATATTTTGAAAATTATACCTTTTTATAAAAACGAACGGCAGCTTATCAAAAAAGCGATTTCCGGAAATAGGGATGCGCAAGAGCATTTATATAAAAAGTATGCCCCAAAAATGTTAGGCGTTTGTAGGCAATATATAAAGGATATCCATTTTGCGGAGGATGTAATGGTTCAGGGATTTTTAAAGATGTTCCAAAAGCTAGAATCCTTCAAGTTTGAGGGAAGTTTTGAAGGATGGCTGAGAAGGATCATGATTAGGGAAAGTATTTCCTACTTAAGAAAGCAACAGTTCGTGGTATATGATGATGAGGTTTACGAGAATCATCAGACCCAGGAAATTTTACAAAGTACAGACTTAGATACTGAACACATCCAACAGTTGATCGATGCACTTCCACAAGGTTATAAAATGGTGTTTGTGCTGTATACGGTAGAGGGCTATAAACATCAGGAAATTGCAGAAATGTTGTCGATTTCTGAAAGTACTTCTAAAACACAATTACTAAAAGCCAGAAAATTGCTCCAAGAGCAGTTAAGTCAACAAAATATAATAGGATATGGAAACCGATAAATTTGAAAAACATATCAGGGAAAAGTTACAGGATCGGGAGATTAGGCCCTCTTCTACAGCTTGGGAAAGAATTTCAGGGGATTTGAATACCAGTTCCTCTCCAAAAAAGCCCGTATATCTATGGATGGGTATTGCGGCAAGTATAGTGGTATTACTAGGTATAGGCTTATTTTATTTCAACGGAAATAAGGAGGAATTTGTGAATCCGGTTCAAGTTGTGGAATCAACGAAAAAAGAAGAACCTGAAAATAAAGCCGGACAGTTAAAGGGACAAGAGGCCGTTGTGCGATCAGAACTTAAAAAAGAAGATTTCCTAGATTTGAACAACGCTATAACCGAAAGTGGTAAAACAGTTGTAGAAGTAAGCCGACCGGTTATTCAAGATGATGTGGAAGTTACCATTTTAGAGCAAATCGAGGCTGAAAATCATACCAAGAAATTGAAGTTTACTGAACAAATCATTACAAATAAAGTGTCGGAGTTGGTAGCGCAGGTAGACTTAATGGAACAATACAACACCGTAACCGATGCCGAGGTAGATTCTCTCTTAAAACAGGCGCAGGAAGAAATTTTACGAAATAAAATTTTTAAAACTGATAATTCTGTCGATGCCATGGCTTTGTTGACAGAGGTTGAGGATGAACTTGATCAATCCTTCCGAGACCAAATATTCAATTCGTTGAAAGCCGGTTTTATTAAAGTTCGGACTGCTGTTGCAGACCGAAATAATTGAACATTTTTTTTTAGTTTATCCTTTATCGCTATAAATTACTATAGGGACAGGGGCTGGAGTTTTATTCATCAACGGGTACTGAGCACAATCGAAGTATCAAAAATCAAAAATCAACATGAGAACAATTACAATGTATTTGGTAGCCTTGGCTATATTATTTGTGGTCGACAGCATGACTGGCCAAGAAGAGTACAAAAAGAAGGTGGAAGTTTTAAAAGAACAAAAGGCAAAAATTACCCAACAGGAAAAGGAAGCTTTGAAATATGAAGTCGAGAATATCAATGATCGATTCGAAAAAGGGAGCATTACAGAAAAAGAAGCGAATTTACTGAAGCAAAAGGCTGCCGAAAAAAGAGCGCTCAATATTGAGAACAGAATTACGATTGTTGACAACCAAATAAACCTATTGGAACGAAACCAAGGTAAAATGTTGGTCCTTATGGAATTGGATACCTTAAATGGAAAAGGAATTCGACTAGGGGTCGACATCAATGGAAAGCCGACAATTCTTTTTAAGACTAAAAATTGGAAAAGGGAGGTACGCTATGACCGCAGGACCTACTCAGACTTTGTAATGGCCGTAGGTTTGAACAATGCTATTGTAGAGGGTCAATCCTTAAACGACTCACCCTATAAAATTGGGGGGAGCCGATTTTTTGAAATGGGCTGGCAATGGCGAACCCGGGTATTTGAAAACTCCAATTTTTTAAGGTTCAATTATGGTTTTTCCTTCCAGTTCAATGGCTTAAAACCAAAGGGCAATCAGTATTTTGTTGCCCTTGAAAACGGACAAACGGAGCTTCAGGAATTTGATTTTGATTTGGATAAATCGAAATTACGTATGGACAACCTAGTGTTTCCCCTCCATTTTGAGTTTGGACCTTCAAAGTTGAAAAAAACAGAGAAAACCATACGCTATTCTTTGCACAACCAATTGAGAATAGGGTTGGGAGGCTATGCTGGTTTTAATATGAGTACCCGTCAAAAATTGAAATATGACCGTAATGGCGATAATGTAAAAGATAAATTGAAGCGGGGCTACAATACCAACGATTTAATCTATGGCTTAAGTGCCTATGCAGGGGTAGATGGTGTACTGTTGTACGTAAAGTATGATCTGAACCCTATTTTTAAAGATGCTTTGGTCGACCAGCGAAATATATCCTTGGGTCTTCGGTTCGATTTGTAATTAGGGATAGAGATGAAAATCAGTTGGGCTAAAGTAGGTTTGTGAATCACTTTACTCCAGCTGTTTTTTGTTAGTGGTTAATTCATATTTCATTTCTTCACTAAATTCATTTTCGTAGAATACACGCTTACAGTGGCTACACTCTGCGTAGGAATTCGTAGAAATCTTAAAAAGTTTTATCCAGAATAAATGAAAATAGTTTCCTTGTGATATGGCTGTTAAAGTTCCCTGCTGATGGCAATAGGGGCAGTTGATATGGCTAAGTTGCTTGGTTTCCCTTTTTCCGGGGCGTGTTCCAAAGAAAAGAATCATATGTTATTTATTAATACATTTGAAGTGCAAAATTAAACAAATACACATTCCTAAATTCTTAGGATTTTTGTAATTCAAATGATTTCAAAAGCCACCATAGATCAAGTTTATGAAACCGCCCGTTTAGAAGAGGTGATCGGTGATTTTGTACAATTGAAAAAATCGGGTTCGAATTTCAAGGGATTAAGTCCGTTTAGTGATGAACGTACCCCAAGTTTCATGGTTTCACCGGTAAAGCAGATCTGGAAAGATTTTAGTAGTGGCAAAGGAGGTAATGTGGTCGCTTTTTTAATGGAGCATGAACATTTCACTTATCCTGAGGCTATAAAATACTTGGCCAAAAAGTACAATATTGAGGTAGAGGAAACCGAGCAATCTAACGAAGATAAAGAACAGGCCAATGAGCGTGAGAGCATGTATTTGGTTTCTGAATTTGCGCAAGCCCATTTTAAAGAGATGCTTTGGGATACTGAGTTAGGAAAAGCCATCGGTCTCAGCTACTTTAAAGAACGTGGATTTACAGAGGAAACCATCAAAAAATTCGAATTGGGCTATTGTCTGGATCAGTGGGATGGTTTTACCACCGCAGCCTTGGACAAAGGGTATAAGTTGGATTACTTGGAAAAAACTGGACTCACTATTGTCAAAGAAGATGCCAATAATCCTAACGGTCCTAGAAAATTTGATAGGTTCAAAGGTAGGGTCATGTTTCCTATACATTCTTTAAGTGGCCGTGTACTAGGTTTTGGGGGCCGAATTTTGACCAATCATAAAAAGGCCGCCAAATATCTGAATTCCCCAGAAAGTGATATCTACCATAAAAGTAAGGTCTTGTACGGGATCTATTATGCTAAGCAGGCCATTGCCAAAGAAGATAATTGTTATCTGGTAGAAGGATATACCGATGTAATCCAGTTCTATCAAAGGGGTATTCATAATGTGGTATCCTCTAGTGGTACGGCCTTGACCCCAGAGCAAATACGGCTCATCAATCGTTTAACAAAGAACATTACGGTGTTGTTCGATGGTGACGCTGCCGGCCTACGCGCTTCCTTACGCGGGATCGATTTGATATTGGAACAGGGCATGAACGTAAGGGTATGTACGTTTCCGCAAGGCGAAGATCCAGATAGTTTTGCCAAGAACAATGAATTTGAGGAGGTGGTTTCCTATTTGGAAGAAAATGCCAAAGATTTCATTCAATTCAAGGCATCACTGTTGGTACAGGAGGCTTCAAATGATCCGATTAAACGCGCCGATACGGTTCGTGATATTGTTAATAGTATCTCCAAGATTCCAGATCGTATTAAAAAGGAAATCTATATTCAGGAGTGTGCCCAGATCATGAATATTTCGGAAGCCGTTCTGTATAATACCTTGGCACAAATTGGTAAAAAGGATGCCTCCGATGTAAAAAAACAAGAGCGGGAAGAACAGAAGGCTTTTGATGTGGTACGCAATGAAGATGTTCCCGAAAAAGTAGATGTGCAATATGTACTTGAGCGTAAGATCATTGAATCGCTTTTGCTTTATGGAGATCAAAAGGAAGAATTCGAGGACCTGATCTTGAAGGAAAATGAGGCAGGGGATTTAATTCTTGAACCCGAATCCAATGAAATGAAGGTGTACGAGAAAATTTATTTGGACCTACAGGAAGATGAGATCGAATTGGCCAATGAAGATTTTCGAAAGATGTACTACAAGTTGATAGAGGCACTGAACGAGGAGCAGGAATTTTCAATTAATACCTTTATTTCTAGATTGGAACAGGAGATGGCCAATCAGGTATCCTCTATTTTAATGGAAGAAGAACGGTATATGCTCCACAACTGGGAGCGTAAGGACATCTTTCCTAAAAAAAAGGAAATAGGCATAGCGCAATTGGTCAGTGAAACCATATTGACCTTACGCTGCTTTCTTATTAAAAGGAGGATGGACACCTTGCAAAAAACCACGGAAGGCAAGTTAGAAACCGATCATCGCGAAGTATTGGAAGAAATTATGAACTACATTCACCTCAATAAACTTTTAAACCAGAAACTTAATAGGGTACTTTCTTAAAAGTGGCTTTAAGCTTCTAAACGGTCATCGAGATTTAAATGCTCCAACGCTTGGGTCGAAATCAAACATGAATTTTCATTGAATGTCTCGTGGCCTTGGCCGTAGATGGTTTATTTCAAACAAAAAACACCCACTATCTGTGGGTGTTTTTTTATTTTTTAAATGGTAGTTGCTACTTAGTACAATTCCAAGGCTTTTGCCTGTTGTAATAAATCGACCATATTATCAACATTCAATTTTTTCATTAAACGAGCTTTATAGGTACTTACGGTTTTTTCGTTCAAATTCAAGCCCTGGGCAACTTCCTTATTTCGTTTACCACTGGCCAAAAGCTTCAATACCTCGATTTCACGTGTGGATAGTTTTCTAAAGAACCTTCTTGGTTTTTTAGTTCCTTCATCAAAGGCAAGGCGTTGTGCCAGCTCATTGGTGATGAACATGCTACCTTCACTAACTTTGGTCGCTGCTATCGTAATATATTCGGTACCCGAAGACTTGGAAAGATATCCAAAAGCACCTGCTCTAATGGCGCTAAGGGCGTAAACGTCCTCCGATTGACCACTGTACATCAATACTTTTACATCAGGGTATTCTTTTTTTATTTTTCGTAATGCCGCTATTCCGTTCATTTCCGGAATATCCATTTCAAGCATTACTACATCCGGGGTTACGTTTTTCAGTTTGTTGAAAAGTTCTTCGGTGTTGGCCACCTCATCTATCAATTCAAAACCATCGGCCGATTCTAAAACGGTTCTAACTCCCATTCTGATGATAGGGTGGTTGTCCGCTATTAATACTTTAATCATTAATTGTTGATTTTTAATAGATTTCCCAACCTCATTTGTCTATAAAGACTCACGTGCAATGTAAGGTTTAAAATTCTAAATTAGAAGTCAAAGATGTAGATTTTTAATTATAACGAATAATTTCCATACTTATTTTCGACTTAAGTGCTTGATTCTTAGTTGAGGTGTTATTTTAAGCTTTCTGGAATTTCGCAAACTGGTATAGGAAGCATTTTATGTTGGTTCATACGATTGAACTTCATGAATATAGAAAAAACTTCATGTTGTCTTCCTTCAAAATCGCTTGCCTTTTTTCCTTCTTCTTTCATCGCCATGGCCCATTCCAATTCAGGGTACGAAGCTCCGATCTGATCTTCGTCCGTCCGATCATCGCCCCAAAGTCCGTCCGTAGGTGCCGCCTTTATGATTTCCTCATTCACACCCAAGACCTTTGCAATGGTATAGACCTCTGTTTTCAATAAATCTGCTATCGGACTTAAATCGACTCCACCATCACCATATTTGGTGTAGAAACCTACGCCAAAATCTTCAACTTTGTTTCCGGTACCCGCTACTAAGTAGCTATGTAGGGCGGCGAAATAATAAAGGCTGGTCATACGCAATCTTGCCCTTGTATTGGCCAAGGACATAAAACGTTCTTCCTCGTTGTCGACAGCGGGGAAAGCTGCAACCAAACTATCAAAAACGGGTGTCAGGTTTACGGGGCGCCTGCTTACATTCGGAAAATTTTCCTGCAACCAATCGATATGTCTAGCCGCTCGATTAGATTGATTCGGGGCTTGGTGAATAGGCATTTCCAAACATAACAGTTCCAAGCCCGTTTTGGCACAGAGGGTCGAGGTCACGGCAGAATCTATTCCTCCCGATACGCCTATTACAAAACCTTTTTGATTTGCATTTGTAGCATAATCCTTTAACCACGCTACAATATGGTCAATTACCTTTTGAGTTTGCATACCACTCCAATTATTTATTTAAATAATTTAACTTTGCCCTAAAAATAAGTTGAACACCGTGAATAATAAAATGTATTGTAAAATACTTAACAGGCTGAAACCTATTTTTATAGTATTATCAGTTTTTCTATTACTTTTTGGCTGTAATGATACTGATGAAACGGAGAAGGAAATAGCCGCTATACCATTGAACATGACGATTTCACGGTTTGATCGTGAGTTCGCATCTGCAGGTGAGGAAGGGCTCCCCGCCCTACGACAAATGTACCCCTATCTTTTTCCGGCACACGATAGTGTTTGGATAGCAAAAATGCATGACTCCCTTCAAATAGAACTGTTTCAAGAAGTAGGCAACGCCTTTCGGAGTTTTGAGGATGAAGAGGAAGGGTTGGAGAATCTTTTCAAGCATATTAAATATTATTTTCCCGAATATAAAATTCCCAAGGTCATTACGGTAACCAATGATGTAGATTACAACAATAGGATTATTTTGACCGATAGCCTTTTGTTCGTTAGTCTTGATAATTATTTGGGTCCTGAACATAAATATTATGGAGGGTTTCAGCGGTACATTGCACAATCGTTAGACCGTAACTTTTTAATAAGCGATGTAGCCAGTGCCTTTGCAAAACAAGTGGTACCACGACCTCGTGACCGAACATTTTTGGCACGTATGATATATTTTGGAAAGGAATTATATCTGAAGGACAAATTGATGCCCAATTTGGAGGATCGTAAACGAATTGGATATTCCGCAGCGGATATGGAGTGGGCCATTGCCAATGAAGAGCCTATGTGGCGCAATTTCATTGAAAACGAATATTTATATAGTACCGATACGAAGTTGAACCAACGATTTTTGGAACCTGCCCCATTTTCTAAATTTGGTCTGGAGCTGGACAATGAATCGCCCGGGAGACTTGGAAGGTATGTAGGTTGGCAAATTGTACGCGCTTTTATGGAAAATAATACGGTGAGTCTGAAACAGCTAATGACCTTGCCAGCGGAAGAAATATTTAAAAAATCAAATTACAAACCAAGAAATTAAATGGCAGATTTACATACTTCAGAAATTACCTTACGGGTAGGATTGGATGAAAACAGGATTCCTGAAAAATTGAACTGGTCTGCCCAAGATGGCGGTATAGATAATGAGGAAGCAAAGGCCATGCTATTGTCTGTTTGGGACAGTAAGAACCAAGAATCCTTAAAAATAGATCTTTGGACCAAGGATATGCCGGTTGATGAAATGAAAACTTTTTTTCACCAGACCTTGGTTTCTTTATCTGACACCTTCCTTAAAGCGACCCAAGATGAAAAAATGACCGCTACAATGAAGGATTTCTGTGCATATTTCGCTGAAAATTTAGGATTGAACGAATAGTTGGTGTCTAAGCGCTAACGCTTTTAGGGAGTTTTTTACCCTTTGTTTTTCTGATCCAATACACAATATATATAGTGCCTATAACTGTTGGTAGCATCCATGCGAATAAGTTGTTATATTTCATTCCGGCCACTAAAAAAGCGGTCACAGAGGCGATTAAAGCACCTAGCATTCGACTAAGATGGTTAATTAGCCATAACTTTCTGTTTTTCACCGTTGTTGTGAATAGTTTAAAATCACCATAAGGTAAGAACAGACCGAAAGCGCCGAAGAAAAGAAAGAGTATGCTTTGTGATTGTGAATGGAGTAATCCGTTAATTCCAAAAATGAGCATCAAAAGTCCGCTAATAAGCATCATTCCAGATACAATTTTATCCGTAGAATCGGCTTTTGTTTTTTTTAGCGATTTAAAAGTCAGCGCCCTGTTCCCGGCCAATACCATGTAAATGGTGAAAATGCCAATTAGAAATAAAAAGTTGTTGATATGGTTCGGCATTCTCGCTACAACCAATGAAATCATGGAGCTTATGATCATCGACCAAGAAAACCATTTCCCCAGCATTTTATGATCAGGGCTTCCTTTTTTTACTAAAGTACTTCCTATACCGGTAATAAGACCGATACCACCAAAAAAAGCGTGGATGTAAATGAAGATTCTAATCGTGTTTTCCATAGTAAAGATTGTTTTACTCGATCATCGAGATTTAATGCTCGAACACTTGCGTCGATATCAAACATGAATTTCCATTCAATGCCTTGTGAGCTTGCCCTTGAGCAGTGTACGTATGCAAAGATGGGGTGTTCTTCATTGCGAATTAAAACAAAGCGACCCAATTGTAGATTTAGGTAGTTGTATCGTTGATTGAGTGTTTTAAATGGGGGATGGGCTCATTTAAAGTCCTACAACTCAATAGGAATTTCGGATTTAATACTTGAAGCATAAAGATTTAACGGATAAACAGAGTGGTCAAGAGGAGCTAAGGTCGATTTTAGTTTTGTGATTTTCTAGGTTTACAGTTCTTACAAAAATCGGTTAATACTTTTATTTGCTCTAGCACCTTATCGTGTTCTTTTTGTAGCAAGACGGAATCTTTGCCGAAATCAGTTGCTTTAAAAACCTGTGCACTTACGGTGTTCATCTCTTGCTGTAATTCATTAAAAATAGGCTGAAAAAACTTGGCATCAGTAAAAGTGCCTTTTTCCTCATATATTTTCTTTCGTATTTTACGACAATAAAGTTCCATAAGATCAAAATCATACCGACCAAAGCGAACCAATTGATTTGCCGTAAGTGTGTCTGGTGCAATGATTACGGCTAAATTTTGCTGGAATATGGCCTTAACCTTATTGTTGAAATTCTTGGTCAACATATACGCCACCGAGCTCATATTGAAGCTGAAATCTATTTTAGAACCCGAATAAATGGAATAGGAGGTAAGCTCAGCACTAATTTCAGTTTGGGGAGATCGATAGTCGCTCAGTTGAAGTTCATAATCAGGATTCCACTCGAGTGGTTCTTGGCTATACATCACAGGGGCTGCGCCAACTATGAACGTAAATAGAATGTAGTGTTTCAAAAAAATAAAAATTATAGGGGTACTAAGATATTAAAAAATCAATCCTTTACTTGATAATGGCATCCCAATCGACCACATCGTTATGGGAATGCGTAAAGCCAATCGCACGTTCTTTGGCAATGGTTTCCACATCCCTGTACGCTGCTATGTAGGTTTTACGCCATTCTTTAGATTCGTTGCCGGCAGATCCATGCACAATGCGTTCATCGTGAATCGTAATACTGCCTCTTTTTACGGGGAGGTAGACTATTTTATCGTCTTTGCGTTCTTCGATTACCAAGGTGTGACTTTCATCACGAGATACTGCAGCCTCTTTTTTTTCGTGGCTATATGATTTGGGAAAATGCTTGCGAAGTTCAGGTTCTTTGTTGGTACCTGGCAAAACCTGTAAACAACCGTTAATGAGATCTGAATCCGTTAAGGCTAACGAAAAAGTGGCCGTCCAGGTATTCTCTGTTTTGGGCCAATAACCTAAATCTTGGTGCATGGCAAATTCCGCTCCTTTTTTACTGGGTTTTTTTGCCAAGAACTGCTCGTAATCCATGGCGACTTTACCTTTGGGATACAATTGATCGGCGATATGTTGGGTGATTTCATGGAAGATATTGTTTTTAAGTTCTGCGCGGTAGATGCTTGGCAACATCGCATTGACCAATTGAAATTCTTCCATGGGTGTTCCATAGGGTTGAGACATGTCGCAAAAATCTTTCCCCATACGCTCGGCTTCTTTCCCTTCGATAAAATGATCGAACCAAGGGTCAATAAATTTCATTTCCTCTTCGGTTAAAACATCATGAAGCACAATATAGCCTAGGGTATTATACTGTTGTATTTCTTTTTGGGTAATGATATAGTTTTTGCCTATTCTGCGGTAACTTCCAGAATCAGGATTGGTCATGCGTTCCATACTTGCCTTGATTTTAAGTTATTGACAGTCAAGGTACATAATTTGAATAATTTGGGGCCGATCTTTCCATGTTTTTGTTGGTAACGATATGCTATAAAAATACTTCAGGGATAGATAGAATAGGTAAAACAAAATTGTTTACGAACTAATGCGGGCTACAATTTTTACTATCGGTGTCAGCAGACCGATTTCGGGTCAATGATTCTGGAAATTGGTTTTCAGTATCAAAGGACTGTAGTGCATATTTTGATCTTTCCTATCGTAGATCGTATTCATAAACGTAGTGAATTCTGTCGTAAAACGATCTAGGTTAATGGCCGACGGCTTTAAATAGCCTACAAATTTCATTTTTAGAGGGCCACTATTTCAGAAATCATGGTCTTATATTCTTGAATATTCCGTTCATACTTTTTCTCAACCCTAATCCATAATAGAACTCCGACTGCTAAAATTGTTGGTCCCACGAAATACAGGTAATCACTGCTGTTTTTAGAAGAGATGGCAACAATTAGAAAACCCAAACCTAGAAGGATATCTGAACCTATAACTAATTTCCATAAAAAATGTTGGGTAAAAGAAATTTCTACCTCGGTCTCATTTTCAGTAGCAGTTTTTGACAGTTTTCCATTCACCACAATACTGTTTAGAAAAAACAAGTACCATGCATATAGAATTCGTTTACGCATTTTGAATGTTATTGCATTCGTTTTATCATGGTTCATGGTAAACACAAATCCGTTAATAGAGCCAAGTGCCGACGCTATATTCGTACTAACCGCTTTCGGATCACTTTTTAATTTAAAATTCCATTTTTTCATATTATTGTTTTTAGTGTTTAGTGACCGCTAGATAAATAGATGTGTGGTTTGGCATTTAACTTTGAAAGCACACATTAAACTGAGAATTCGTAAGAATTTTTATAAGCAATCGAGAACAAGCAATTGCTTTTCGCCATCCTAAGTTAAGCTTTGTTTTTATATTCATTTATTATTTTATCATCCCATACCTGGGCTTCTATGTATATATCATATTTTAAACTTTCTTGAGTTTGAGATTTTTTCTCAGTCGGTAGTCCATACATATTTATTATGTCATTTATTTCGTTTAATAAGAAAACTTGTCCGTTGCAATCTTTTCTGTATCCTTCAAGTTTAGGTTCGTCATAAAATTGAAATGATACCATACTGTCAGGATAAGTAAAACTTATATGTTCGGTTTTAAAGTCCGTTAAAGGAATTTTTATAACTCCAGGGTTTACATACCAAGATTTAGCCCAATCACATTCACCTAAAGTGAAGTAGAAAGGGTCATTTCTGTTTGGTTTTCCACCTTTCAAGATAAATTGTTTTTTAATTCTTTTCTCTAATGAAAACCTTAATTCAATATAGTTATCAGGCCTTTTGCTATTAAATCCTTTAGATATTTGATTTTGAATGCTTTCAGCCTTTTTTAATCCATGTTCTGTGATATTTCTAAATGGTCCGTTGTCAAGTTCGTAATAGTGAAACAAAAATTCGGGGATGTTCATGTTTTTCTCAAATAAAGCCTAACGTTTTCGGGCTTTGCGTTCGGGCAGGTTTCGGAGCACAATGTTTTAATTTATTACTAAAGTTCAGTAGAAGTACAAAGTTCCAAGTTTACACGTAACCCGCCTGACGCAAAACCCGTGTTAGCGGTTCGTTGTATTTTATCGTCAATTTTCATTTAAGATTTTCTCCTAATTTCTCAATCTTTTCTAACCATCCTTTTCTTAAAGGAAGTTTTGTGTTTTTTATTGGTCCAACATAAGTTACTTTAACTGGTTTAATTCCACAAAATTCCAAAGTTGATTTTTTTAATTGGTTAATACTTGGTCGCCCAAATGCAAACCAATAATACCAAGACGGTTGGTCAAGAGTTGTAATAATATGAGCGGTTTTACCTGTCAATAGTTTATCCCACCACAAAGAATTATCTCGATACTGAAATGCAAAACCTGGTAAAAAAAGTCTGTCAATAAAACCTTTTGTTATTGCAGGAAGTCCTCCCCACCAAACAGGATGAACCCAAACTAAATGGTCAGCCCATTTAATTTTTTCCCAAGCGTCCAATAAGTCCGGCTCTAACTCTGTCCTTTTTTGATAACCAAATTGCAGGTTGGGATTGAACTTTAAATCTTTAATCACAATTTCTTTAATATTTGCTCCCGTAGTAAATGCTCCTTTTTTGTAAGCTTCGAAAAGTCCAAAATTGAAACTATCACTGTTTGGGTGTCCGTTAATAATGAGTATTTTTTTCATTCTAAGGTTTCAAATTATATGTCTGCTAATTTTTTTTGTGGTGTCGTCTTTTTACAATGACCGCTAACGGTTAGTATAAGAATAGTTGCGGGTTTACGTGCGAGGATTTTCCGAAGGAAAATCAGACATAGTAAACTTGCAACTACCTTTGATTAAGTCTAATAATTAGCAATTATTTTTATACATTGTGGCTGTTGCACAACCTCTTTTTTTATAAGATTTAGATTTGGTAACCGTTTTTAAAAATGCCATATGCTTAATAAACAACAACTTAAACATTCTTGAAAATCGGAGAAATTCTCTTTTTCTAGAAATTTAGACTTGTGCAACGGTTACTTTTGTTAGCCACCGTTTTTTATTAGTTTCCTTAGCTCCTCTGTACTAAGCGTATCTATTTTTCGATGTAACATTCTATGACAATTAGGGCATACCAATGCTAAATCATTAATTGAGGTTATTGACTCTCCTTCTATTTCAGAAAGCGGAACTTTATGATGACACTCCATAAATCCCTCGCCTAACTCGCCATACACTTTGTAAAAATCAAACTCGCAAACCTCGCAATCCAATTTCCCATACTTTCTAAAGTATTGCTGTTTCTTCTTTTTGTTAAGTTTTGGGTCCCGCTCTCTATGCTTATGAAGTTTGTAAATAACACGCCCCTCTTTTACACCTTGAATATCATCATCTTCTTCATCTCCGATTCGATAAAGTTTAACTGCAAGTTCAGAGTTTGAAATTGTGCTTTTTATTTGTTCAGCTATTTTATTTAGACCAGAAATGTCGTTTTGAAACTCAAAAAAAACTTCTTTATCGAGTCTGCTATATCGGTCCATCCCTTTTCCATCATAGTCAGGGTCAATAGCCTTGAAGTTATTTAATTTCATTGAGACCCCATTTGGATTACGAAACTTAAAATGTTCTTTTCGAGATTTATGAATCGGTAGCTTGTTTAGGATTTCTGAAATCTCAATTATTTTAGGGTTTTTACTGTCCATTTCTCTGGCTTCAATTCTGTGATAGAGTTGAAGCGCTAAGATTATTTCATCTCTATGCCATTTTGGTGGCCTAACATATTTTTCTGTTTTTGAATCTTCTACTAAACTAACGGTAGTTCCGTTTCTGTCAAATAAATTTGAATAGGTACGAGTCCTTCCGTGTATTTGAAATGCAGTTATTTCGGAGCAATCCTTTTTCTTATACCAATTGTTTCTGTTCAATTCGTCTGCGATTTCAGTAGTTGTCATTGGGGTTTCTTTGGACTCAATAACTTTTATAATCGCTTCGTGAAGTTTCATTTCTGATAATTTGTTTCTAAATGGTGGCTAACAATTGCGTAAGCGTACAGGTACGTATATTTCTCTTTTTAAACATAAAAGCGTACCCACTAATATACTATTAAAGAATAAACTTATCGTTTTCAACGGAGTAGGGTTTACAGATAACCATAAAAGAGGGTAGAATGGAATTGAATCCGGTACTTTTGTAGTATGCTTCAAAAATCAATTTCTGGAAAAATCCTCTTTATCTATAATGCCAACAGTGACGCCGGTAGTCGGCTTTTAGATTTTGCCCATAAGATTATGAGTCCCGCTACCTATGACTGCCAGCTTTGTAGTTTGACCTTTGGAAAGTTTGCGGAAAAGAAACAGTGGAAAGTGTTTCGAAAAAGCTTGTTGGCCAATGGCTATGAACTTTCTTTTTTGCATAAAGATGAATTTCAAAAAAGCTACAAAAGTAAATTCGGTCATGCCTTTACCTTTCCCATCATACTTTTAGAAACTGAGTATGATTTAGAAGTCATGGTCACCACAGCGCAATTGAACGGCTTGGAGAATGTGGAGGAATTGATAGCGGTTGTTGAGGCATCGCTGGGTTCGTAGTTTGCAAGTTCACTATTCAGTAGTGTTCAGTATACAGTTTACAGTGGGCGGTCCTTTGGCCGGAGTTACGTGTGAGATACTAGTATAAAGTGCGATATTGAGTAGTTTATACTTCGGGTTTAAAAATATGTATGGTTATAATTTATTTGGCTTTCCAAATTGTTGTAGATGGTTTAACTATAAATTCTGGTTACTGACACTGTAAATTATTAGGAAAAGAAGTTGAATTGAATGGAGCTTTGTGTTTCTTTACAACAACTACTTCTTAGTCGCTTCAAAAAACTTTTCGTTGATATCTTCAATATAGGCTAACAATTCATCACGCCCTTCGCGTTTACTAGAGCTAGTTACAAAATGGGGCGGGGCATCTTCCCACATATCGGCCAAAAGGGTGTCCAGGTATTTTTTTACTTGGCGTTCCATGGCCTTAGGTTTTAATTTGTCGGCCTTGGTGAAAATTAGGGCAAAGGGAATGGCATTTTCACCCATCCACTGCATAAATCCCAAATCAATGGGTTGGGGATCGTGGCGTATATCGACCAGAATAAAAGAACAGACCAGTTGCTCTCGTTGTAAAAAGTAATTGGTGATGTATTTCTGAAAGGTGTTTTTGTCCCGTTTTGATACACGTGCATATCCATAGCCGGGTAAATCGACCAAATACCAATTTTCATTGATCTTAAAGTGGTTGATCAGTTGGGTCTTTCCCGGTCTGCCCGAAGTTTTGGCCAAACTTTTACGCTCGGTCAACATATTGATCAATGAAGATTTACCCACGTTAGAACGGCCAATAAAGGCATATTCGGGAATAGGCTCATTTGGGCATTTAGCAACATCTGAGTTGCTCATTACAAAGTCGGCCGACTTTATCTTCATGCGTGGGTGTAATTTAAAAGTTGTTTTTCTCCAACCAGTTATCGAGAATGGTGTTGAATTCTTTCGGGTGTTCCATCATCGGGGCATGCCCGCACTTATCGATCCAAAACAAATCGGAATTTGGGAGCAGCTCATCGAACAGTTCTGCAACATCTGGCGGGGTAACGCTATCGTTCTTGCCCCAGATAATACAGGTCGGAGTTTTCATTTTTGGCAAATCTTGCGCCATATTATGCCGTATTGCACTTTTTGCAATGGCCAAGGTCTTCACCAATTTCACGCGATTGTTCACCGTGGCAAATACTTCGTCCACAATTTCCTTAGTGGCTACTTCTGGGTCATAAAAGACATCTTGTGCCTTTTTCTTGATAAACTCATAATCACCCCGTTTTGGATAGCCATCGCCCATAGCACTTTCATATAATCCCGAACTGCCGGTAATTACTAGGCATTTCACTTTTTCAGGGTACATTTTGGTGTGCAGTAGTCCAATATGGCCGCCTAATGAATTCCCCAAAAGAATAACATCTTCCAACCCTTTGTGGTCGATGAATTTTTTAAGGTAGCGTGCAAAGTTCTTAACGGTGGTCTTGAGCATGGGCATTGAGTACAAGGGTAATTCGGGAATGAGCACTTTATATCCTTTTTCCGGAAAATGGCTGGTTACACCTTCAAAATTACTAAGCCCGCCCATAAGTCCGTGTAGGATGATGATGGGTTTTCCTTCTCCTATTTCAATATAATTAAACTTACCGTCCTTGATCAGATCTTTTTCCATGCACTACGCTCATCACATTTGCCCCAAATATAGGTAATTAAGCAGAATAGCAAACAACTCTTTTGGTCCGATATGGGCAGTTTTGTTTATGTGATGATAAATGTCAAAGTGGGCTTTTGAACCTTAATTGAACAATGTGGGGTATAATATGGTGCAAAAAAGTGGTAATTTATTAACAAAGTGGTTTTTAGTGGTAAAATGTGGTAATAATATTTATATATTTGAGTTATATAAATAAAAACCAGCCATTTTGGATATTTATTTCTTCGGGACATTTAACTGTAAGGCCGACGCCAAAGGGCGTATCATGCTGCCTGTGGCCCTAAGGAACCAAGTGGCCCCGATCTTAAAAGATGGTTTTTTTATTAAAAAGTCCTATTACAGTGAGTGTCTGGAGTTATATCCGGCGTACGAATGGCATAGGGTGATGGCAGAATTGAACGAAAAGAGCAGGTTCGATGAAGAAAACTTGCAATTTATAAGAATGTATACGGCGGGCCTACGTCAAGTTGAGGTAGACGCCACCGGCCGATTACTGATTCCCAAAGATATCATTTCAATGGCAGGCATCACCAAAGATGTTGTCATTGCGCCAATTGGGAAGCGATTGGAAGTTTGGGATAAAAAGGCTTATGATAAATCCATTAGCGCGACCAAAGAAGAGAAGGTGAAGTTGGCCAAGCGTGTGATGTTGGGTGAAAAACCTAGTGGAGATGTATCATAACCCGGTTTTGCTGAAGGAGTCAGTAGATGGTCTTGACATTAAGGAGAATGGGATCTATGTGGATGTGACCTTTGGTGGTGGCGGTCACTCCAAAGAGATATTGAAACGGTTGGGTACAGCGGGCAAATTGTTCGCCTTTGATCAAGATGAGGATGCGCAAGCGAACAATCTAGATGATGAGCGTTTTGTGTTGATTGCGGAAAATTTCAGGTACATCGCCCAATTTTTAAAGTTCTATGGCATTCGGAAGGTGGATGGAATCTTGGCGGATTTCGGGGTTTCCTCGCATCAGTTCGATCAAGCCGAACGTGGGTTTTCTACCCGGTTCGATGCGGATTTGGATATGCGGATGAGCAAACGCAATACGTTATCGGCCTTTGAGGTGGTCAATAAATATTCCTATGATGATTTGCGCAACGTGTTGTTCGAGTATGGTGATATCAGAAATGCCAACGCCATGGCGAAAGTTATCGTAGCAAGTAGGGAGTCGGAAGAAATTAGAACGACCGATGCTTTAAAACGGGCTTTAGGCCAGTTTTTGCCAGAGCACAAGCAGCATAAGATATTGGCCCAGATTTATCAGGCGATACGCATAGAGGTGAATCAGGAGATTGCGGTGATCAAGGAGTTTTTGGAGCAGGTGCCAGAATTATTGAATGACAACGGGCGATTGAGCGTCATTAGTTACCATTCGCTGGAAGATCGTTTGGTGAAACGCTTTATACGGGCGGGCCAGTTCGAGGGCGAGCCAGAAAAGGACTTCTATGGAAACATAGAGGTGCCGATGAAAAAAGTTGGGGGATTGATCGTTCCATCTAGAGAAGAAATAAAACAGAATAACAGGGCACGTAGTGCAAAATTGCGAATAGCGGAGAAATTATGACAAAAGGTAAAATGAAAACAGGGGTCTTAGACCTGTTAAAAGGTAAATTTTTGGTTAGCGGAGATGCGCCTAAGAATTGGCTGTTTATCATTTTCATTTCTTTTTTGGCTACAGTTATGATCAGTAGTTCGCACAGTGCCGATCAAAAAGTACATCGTATTGCCGCTTTGAACGAAGAGGTAAAAGAGTTGCGAAACGAATTTGTGGATATGCGATCAGATGTACAGCAGCTCAAACTAGAATCCAATATTACGGGTAAGATTTCTGAAAAAGGATTGTATCCGTCAGAAACGCCACCACAGAAAATTAGGGTCAAATCTTTAAATGAAGAAGAATAAATGGCCGCAACTGATAAAAGCATACTAACACGTCTTTATATTGTAGCAGCAGGACTTGTGCTCTTCGCGGCTACCGTTTTGTTTAAGCTGGTTTCCATACAATTCGTTGATGGTGAGAAATACCAGGCCCTTGCAGAAACACGTACTTCTCACATGTTTACCATCGAACCGAACCGGGGTAACCTGTATTCCGACGATGGTAGTTTGTTGGCGACGTCGGTTTCGAAATACACCATTCGTTTTGATGCGGTCACCGTTAGTGACAAAGATTTCAAGGAAAATGTAAAACCCTTATCAGATGCCTTGGCGAAACAATTCGGAAAAACGTCATCGCATTATCAGCAAATCCTCAGAAAAGCAAAAGAGAATAAAAATAGGTACGCGCTGATTGTGCGTAATCTTGACTATTCGGATTATATGGCCGTAAAAAGTTTCCCGCTTTTCAATAAGGGAGCGTTTAAGGGGGGCTTGATCATCGAGCAGAAAACGAAGCGCGAGCACCCATTGGGTAAGATTGCAGAACGCAGTGTAGGCTACGAGCGCGTAGATGAAAACGGATACCGTACCCGGGTGGGTATGGAAGGGGCTTTTAGTCAATACTTAAGGGGAATTGAAGGAAAACGCTTAAAACAAAAAATAGCGAAGGGCCAGTGGAAACCTATCGGTAACGATAATAGTATTGAACCGAAGGACGGTTATGATGTGTATTCTACCATTGATATCAATATTCAGGACATTGCCCATCATGCCCTGTTAAGGCAATTGGAAGCCTACAAGGCCGACCATGGGACAGTGATTGTAATGGAGGTTAAAACTGGAGAAGTAAAAGCGATTGCCAATCTGGGTCAGACGCCTGAGGGTAAGTACTACGAGCGACTGAACTATGCGATCGGAGAATCGCACGAGCCGGGTTCTACGTTCAAGTTGATGAATTTGGTGGCCGCCCTGGAAGATAAGGTGGTGGATACCGCGACTATTATCGATACTGAAAACGGGAATTGGAAAATTTATAAGAAAATAGTTAAGGACTCCAAAAGGGGAGGCTATGGAAAAATATCGGTAGCAAAAGCTTTTGAAGTGTCATCGAATACGGCCTTCGCCAAAATCATACACAATGGATATAAAGATGATCCAGAAAAGTATGTGAATCGTTTGATGACCATGGGCGTGCATAAAAAATTGGGACTTCCCGTGCTTGGTGAAGGTGTTCCGGTTTTACGGTATCCTGGAGATAAAGGGTGGTCTGGTATTTCATTGGCACAGATGGCTTATGGGTATGAGGTCTCGATGACTCCTTTACAGACGCTGGCATTTTATAATGCCATTGCCAATGATGGGGAAATGATCAAGCCAAGACTTTTAAAGGAAGTCAAAGAGTGGAACAAGAGCATTATGAAGTTCGATAAAGAAGTGTTGAATCCTGCTATTTGCTCTCAGGAAACCGTGAAAAAGGTACAGCAAATTTTAAAGGATGTGGTAGAGAAAGAATATGCTACAGGTCACCGTATGTATTCAAAAAACTTTTCTATGGCTGGGAAGACAGGTACCACGCAGACCAATTATGTCTCCAAAGACCGAAGTAAATATGAATACATATCCTCTTTTGCAGGATATTTTCCGGCTGACGATCCTAAATACTCCTGTATTGTAGTGATCCATAAGCCCGATAAAAGTGTTGGGTATTATGGAGCGGATGTTTCTGGCCCGGTATTCAAATCTGTCGCACAAAAAGTATATGCCAGTTCACCCTTGACCGATGAAGTGGATGTTAAGAATGTATGGATTGCCGCCGGAGATGAGTCTTATGAGAATTATTATAAGAATGCCCAGAAGAACTATCAAGAGGTTCCAAATCTTAAAGGTATGAGCGGTATGGATGCCGTAGCCATTTTAGAAAACCTAGGGATAGAGGTAGAAGTGAAGGGAAATGGAATGGTGAAACATCAATCCATCTCTAAAGGCACCGATATTAAAAATGTAAAGAAAATAGTACTAGAATTGATATGAAGCTACTGAAAGACATATTGTATGGAGTGCATCTTACTGCGGTTAGCGGTACGACTTCCTGTGATATTGCTTCAGTCCGTTTTGATTCTCGGGAAGTAAAAAAGGGGGATGCTTTTGTTGCCATTAAGGGAACATTGACCGATGGACATAAATACATTGATGTAGTAGTTGCTACAGGAGCACGGGCCATCATTTGTGAAGAATTACCAGCTACTATGGTAGATGAGGTTACTTATGTAGAGGTCGAAAACGGTAATCAGGCCTTGGCGGTCATGGCATCCAATTATTACGATAATCCTTCCAAAAATTTAAAATTAGTTGGGGTTACGGGTACGAATGGTAAGACGACGGTGTCCAGTTTGTTATATCAACTATTCAAAAAAGCAGGGTTCAAAGTAGGGCTGTTGTCCACCATCAAGATTATGGTAGATGACAAAGAATTTCCGACGAAGCATACCACGCCGGATGCTTTGGTAATTAACAAGCATTTGGCCTTGATGAACGATACAGGGGTAGAGTTCTGTTTTATGGAAGTGAGTTCGCATGGAATCCATCAAAAGCGTACTGAGGGATTGGTTTTTGAAGGAGCGATTTTCACTAATCTCTCGCATGATCATTTAGATTATCATAAAACCTTTTCAGAATACAGGGATACCAAAAAAATATTGTTCGATCAATTGTCGAAAACGGCATTTGCCCTGACCAATATTGATGATAAGAACGGCTTGGTGATGTTACAGAATACCAAAGCGCGAAAATATACGTACGCGCTTAAGAATTATGCGGATTACAGGGCGCAGATTTTAGAAAATCAGTTCGATGGTCAGCTGTTGAAAATCAATGAGCACGAACTGTGGACCAAATTGATCGGTCATTTCAATGCTTATAATATGTTGGCGATTTACGCAACGGCAGATTTGTTAGGACTTGAGCAATTGGAGACCTTGCGCTTGTTGAGTGAATTGGATAATGTGGATGGAAGATTCCAATACTATATATCAAAGAATAGAATTACGGCAATTGTTGATTATGCCCATACGCCGGACGCCCTAAAAAATGTGCTTGAGACAATCAACACGTTGAGAACTGGAAATGAAAACGTCATCACCGTTGTGGGGTGTGGTGGCGATAGAGACAGATCAAAGCGTCCGGTAATGGGCAATATCGCTTCAGAAATGAGCAACAAGGTCATTTTTACCTCCGATAATCCAAGAACAGAATCTCCATCAGAAATTATTGCCGAGATGGAAGCTGGGGTAGAGCCACAGCATTTCAAAAAAATACTCGCTATTGAAAATAGGGAGCAGGCCATTAAAACGGCGTGTCAGTTAGCCGATGCCAATGACATTATTTTGGTAGCGGGCAAAGGTCACGAAACCTATCAGGAAACCAATGGTACCCGTATAGACTTTGATGATTTTAAAATAGTAAAAAAAATATTGAATAGCCTTGAAGCGTAAAATTGGCTTAGGAATGCCAAAATGATAAAAAACTATGTTAACCTACTTGTTCGAATATTTAGAAAAGCAATACCAGTTTCCAGGAGCTACGCTGTTTAGGTTTAGCACCTTTCGTGCAGGAATGGCCATATTGTTTTCTTTGATCATCGCAACGGTTTACGGAAAACGCATTATTCTTTTTCTACAAAAGCAACAAGTTGGTGAAACGATTAGGGATCTAGGTCTTGAAGGGCAAAAACAAAAAGCCGGTACGCCGACTATGGGGGGTGTCATTATTATTTTGGCGACGTTGATTCCCGTTATCCTTTTTGCCCGTTTAGAGAATATTTACATCATCCTTTTGATTTTTACGATGTTATGGATGGGGATGATCGGGTTTGTGGATGATTATATCAAGGTATTCAAAAAGAATAAAGAGGGCTTGAAAGGTAAGTTCAAGATAATGGGTCAAGTGGTATTGGGGCTGATCGTAGGTGCTGTACTTTATTTTCATCCAGAGGTGACAATGCGTGACCATGATAAAAATATGATTACCGAACAATTTACCGTAGAGCAAGTAAAGGGGGAGGAAATAAAATCGACCATGACTACGGTACCTTTTTTCAAGAATAACGAATTTGATTATGGCTACTTGATTGAATGGGCTGGAGAAGAGACCAAGCAGTATGCCTGGTTGTTGTTCATACCGATCATTATTCTCATCGTAACAGCGGTTTCCAACGGCGCGAACTTAACCGATGGTATCGACGGCTTGGCCGCAGGGTCATCGGCAATCATCGTATTCACTTTGGGGATTTTCGCCTTGGTGTCGGGTAATATTATTTTCTCTGATTATTTGGACATCATGTATATCCCGCGCGTAGGGGAATTGTTGATTTTCATCACGGCTTTTGTTGGGGCCTTGATCGGGTTTCTTTGGTACAATGCGTTTCCCGCGCAAGTATTCATGGGCGATACAGGAAGTTTGACCATTGGCGGGGTGATAGCGGTCATTGCCATAATTGTGCGAAAAGAACTTTTGATTCCCATTTTATGCGGAATCTTCTTTGCAGAGTCGCTTTCGGTCATGTTGCAGGTAGGCTATTTCAAGTACACCAGAAAAAAATATGGAGAAGGCAGACGGATATTTTTGATGTCGCCCTTACACCATCATTATCAGAAAAAAGGGTATCACGAGAGTAAGATCGTAACCCGTTTTTGGATTATTGGAATCCTCTTGGCCATTGTTACCGTGGTGACCCTAAAAGTACGATAAGATGGCATTATTGGTGATTTTAGGAGGAGGAGAAAGTGGTGTAGGTACGGCCATATTAGGATTGAAAAAGGGATATGAGGTATTTGTATCCGATAAGGGAAAAATAAAGGAAGAATATAGAAACGTTCTTGAGCATTTTGGGATTGATTGGGAAGAGGAACAGCATTCTGAAGACCGCATACTAAAAGCCGACTTGGTCATGAAAAGTCCGGGTATACCAGACAAAGTTTCCTTGGTAAAGCAACTGGTAGCGAAAGGAATTCCGGTGATATCCGAAATTGAATTTGCATCAACATATACCGACGCGAAGATTATCGGAATTACGGGTAGCAACGGAAAGACCACTACCACCATGCTTACGAACCATATCCTTGCTTCAGCAGGATTCAACGTTGGTATGGCGGGCAATATCGGTGACAGTTACGCTAAAATGGTGGCGGAACACGATTTTGAGTATTACGTGCTTGAAATCAGCAGTTTTCAGTTAGATGGTATTGTGGATTTTAAACCCCACATCGCCGTGATTACGAATATAACACCAGATCATTTGGACCGCTATGACTATGAGTTCGAGAAGTATATCGCTTCAAAATTCAGGATTGCGGAAAATCAAGATGAAGAAGATTATTTGATATATGATGCAGATGATGAAGTATTGGTTCAATGGCTGAAAGAACACCCGGTCAAATCCAAGTTAATGCCATTCTCGGTAAAGAAAACTTTTGAAGAGGGGGCATTTTTAGAAAAAAACGAAATAAGGATAAAAACAACAACAGACACTATAAGCATGATTAAAGATTCTTTGGCCTTAGAAGGTCAGCACAATGTAAAGAACACGATGGCAGCCGCCACAATAGCTAAATTGATTGGTATTCGTAAAGAAACCATTAGGGCTTGTGTGTCAAATTTTCAAGGGGCACCACACCGTTTAGAAAAGGTATTGAAAATAAACCATGTCGAATATATCAACGATTCAAAAGCTACCAATGTCAATGCGGTATATTATGCATTGGACAGTATGAAAACACCGACCGTTTGGATTGTTGGAGGTGTTGATAAAGGTAATGAGTATATGGAATTGATGCCTTTGGTGCGTGAAAAGGTAAAGGCCATTGTGTGCTTGGGGGTAGACAATGAAAAAATTAAACACGTATTTGGAAATGCGGTTGATCTGCTGGTAGAGACCTTCGCCATGGAAGAAGCGGTAAAAGTGGCCTATAAAATTGCGGAACGGGGAGATACGGTGTTATTATCACCAGCGTGTGCAAGTTTTGACCTATTTAAAAATTATGAAGATCGCGGAGATCAATTTAAGAACTGTGTAAAAAACCTGTAGAGTGCTTAGAATATTTCAAAATATAAAAGGAGATAAAGCCATTTGGGCAATTGCCGCCCTATTGGCCTTGTTTTCGTTTTTACCGGTGTACAGCGCAAGTAGCAACTTGGTCTACGTGGTGGGCAATGGTACCACCGTAGGATATTTGGTAAAACATGCTATTCTACTGTTTCTCGGTTTTGGAATTATTTATGGGGTACACAAAATACCCACCCACTTTTTCAAGGGGCTTTCAATGATTGCCCTGCCTATCGTTTTAGTGCTGTTGGTTTTTGTTTTGGCGCAAGGAACTTCTGCTGGAGGTACCAATGACAGTCGGTGGATCCGTATTCCGTTCGTAGGTTTCGGGTTTCAACCTTCTAACCTTGCCGCTGTGGTTTTAATGATTTATGTGGCCCGTTATTTTTCAAAAGTGCGGGAGGTCAAGGTGACGTTTACCGAAAGTATATTGCCATTATGGCTCCCGGTTTTCTTGGTGGTAGTACTCATCTTGCCTGCTAACTTTTCTACTGCTGCCATTATTTTTTCAATGGTTTTGGTATTGTGCTTTTTGGGAGGATATCCCATTAAATACTTATTGGGAATTATAGGTACAGGTGTAGCTTGCCTCTCTATTTTTATCCTTACGGCAAAAGCGTTTCCGGATCTATTTCCGAATAGGGTAGATACTTGGATGAGCCGTATTGATAGTTTCTCGAACCCAGAGGATACAGAGGCCAATTATCAAATCGAAAAAGCAAAAATTGCCATTGCCACCGGTGGTATCGTTGGTAAAGGTGCAGGTAAAAGCATACAGAAGAATTTTTTACCTCAAAGTTCATCAGATTTCATTTATGCCATTATTGTGGAAGAATACGGTTTGTTGGGCGGTTTTGCCTTGATGTTCTTTTACTTGTTCTTATTGTTCCGTATTGTGGTCGTGGCCAATGGCTGTACGACCATTTTCAGCAAGTTATTGGTGTTGGGTGTTGGGCTGCCCATTGTTTTTCAGGCACTGATAAATATGGCGGTGGCGGTTGAACTGTTTCCGGTAACGGGACAGAATTTACCCTTGATAAGTAGTGGGGGCACCTCTAGTTGGATGACCTGCTTGGCGATAGGAATCATTTTGAGTGCAAGTAATAAAAGTATAGTGCAGGAGAGTGCTTCTGCATCAGATATAGATGAGACGAACCCCTTAGAAATTTTAAGTGGGCAATTATAGGTTCATATTATCTGGAGGGGGGACGGGCGGACATATTTATCCGGCCATCGCCATCGCGAATGAGTTGAAAAGAAGGCATCCCGATGCTGCATTTTTGTTCGTCGGGGCAAAGGATCGAATGGAGATGGAGAAAGTGCCACAGGCAGGATATAAAATTGAAGGATTATGGATTACGGGGTTACAGCGGAAACTGACCCTTAAGAATTTAATGTTTCCCATAAAATTGATCAGTAGTTTGATGAAAGCGAACAACATCGTAAACAAGTTTAAACCCCATGTCGTAATTGGTACTGGTGGGTTTGCTAGTGGCCCCTTGTTGAAAATGGCAACAGCTAAAGGAATTCCATGTTTGTTGCAGGAGCAGAATTCCTTTGCAGGAATAACAAATAAATTACTGAAGGATAAAGTGGCTAAAATCTGTGTCGCCTATGATGGGATGGACCAATTTTTCCCCAAGGATAAAATTGTAAAAACCGGAAATCCCGTCCGTTCAGATTTGGTCGAATTGAATGCGACCAAAAAAGAAGCTTTAGATTTCTTTGAATTGCAAACGGGTAAGAAAACACTCTTGGTTTTAGGAGGTAGTTTGGGGGCGAGACGGATCAATGAACTGGTAGCGCATCACCTGGCTTATTTTCAGGACTTGGGTTTACAAGTGCTTTGGCAATGTGGAAAAGGATATTATGAAATGTATCAAGTAAATCAATCCGAAGCTATAAAAGTGCATGCCTTTCTAAATGATATGGACAAGGCCTATGTGGCGGCAGATTTTATTATTTCAAGAGCGGGCGCGGGTGCGGTATCTGAATTGTGTTTGGTTGGTAAGCCTACTTTTTTTATTCCTTCTCCCGTTGTTGCAGAAGATCATCAGACCAAAAATGCATTGGCGCTGGTAGGTGACGACGCTGCGGTAATGATCAGGGAAAAGGATTTAGAGGCGCGATTTAAGATTGAATTTGAATCTGTTTTTAATTCGCCCGAAAAGCAAGCGCGATTATCAAAAAATAGTAAGGCCTTGGCGTTGCCCAATGCAACAGCCGATATCTGCGATGAAATTGAAAAATTAATGAAGAGGTAATGAATATAGAGCAAATACATAGGGTGTATTTTATTGGGATAGGAGGCATAGGTATGTCTGCATTGGCTCGGTATTTTGCTTTTATCAATAAAACGGTCGCGGGTTACGATAAAACGGAAACACCGTTGACCATGGAGTTATCAGCATCTGGTATTGCCATTCATTATTCGGATGATATGGAACAAGTTCCGGTCGAGTTTAAAGATGCGCAGCATACCTTGGTGGTGTACACGCCTGCGGTTCCTTCTAGCCATAAAGAATACAATTACTTTTTGGACAATGGTTTTATACTTAAAAAACGTTCGGAAGTGTTGGGTCTGATTACAAAAGATTCTTTTTGTTTTGCAGTAGCCGGAACGCATGGTAAAACAACCACTTCATGCATTTTAGCGCATTTGTTGAAAGAAACGGGTGTATCGTTGACCGCTTTCCTAGGTGGAATTTCAGAGGATTTCAATAGCAATTTTTTATTGGAAGGAACCGATTACTCGGTAGTAGAAGCAGATGAATTTGATCGCTCATTTTTACGGCTGACCCCCACTGTGGCCTGTGTCACTTCTATGGATGCCGATCATTTGGATATTTATGGAGATGCGACGGAATTGGAAAAATCGTTTATCGACTTTACAAAACGATTGAAGCCAGGCGGAAAATTATTTGTGCGTAACGGGTTGCCGTTAGATGGTTTGACCTATGGTATTGAAGACGATTCGGAGTATTGTATCCGAAACATAAAGATAGAACATGGTGCCTACGTTTTTGATTTGGAAACCCCAGAAGAAACCCTGAAAGGGGTGAGGTTCAACAAGCCCGGAAGGCATAATTTGCTTAATGGTTTGGTTGCTTTTGCGATGGCGATGCAAGCAGGTTCCCCACCGCATCGCCTTGCTGAAGCATTGGCAACGTTTAAGGGAGTGCAACGGCGTTTTTCCTATAGGATTAAAAACGAGGATTTTGTTTTTATAGACGATTATGCCCATCACCCTACCGAAATCAATGCGGTTTTTGAGGCGGTATCTGAAATGCACCCTAACAAAAAAGTAGTAGCGGTTTTTCAACCCCATTTATTTTCAAGAACCCGAGATTTTGCCGATGATTTTGCCAAAAGTTTGTCTCAATTTGAAAATGTATTGCTACTGGATATCTATCCGGCCCGCGAAGAACCTATTGTAGGAATAAATTCACAGTGGTTGTTAGATAAAATAACGAGTACTTATAAAAAATTAGTTTCAAAAGAACAAATCATTTCTGAAATAAAAATGCAAAAGCCAGAAGTTTTGGTGACTATGGGAGCAGGGGATATTGGTTTGGAAGTACTGAAAATTAAAAACGAAATGTCATATGCGAATTAATTGGAATTTTTTAAAGCTAATGGCTTTGGTTCTGGTAATCATGGGGTTATATGCGTTTTCTAACGAACGTAACAGATCCAAGAACATTACCGGGACGAAAGTAGAGTTTGTGGGCGACCAAAATTTGTACCTCACTGAAGGCACGGTTAATAAATTGTTAATACAAAAATTTGGAGGTCTAAAAAATGTCCCTAAAGAAAAATTAGTTTTGAATACTGTAGAAAAGGCCATTATGGCCAATGAAATGGTGAAAAGTGCCCAAGTCTATCTAACTATAGATGGTGAGCTTACGTCGAAAATCGTTCAGCGTAAACCAATCGGACGCATTGAGGGGGATACTAAATTTTATTTGGATGATGAAGGAAAAAGAATGCCTCTTTCCAAGAATCATTCGGCAAGGGTTCCCATAATAACAGGCAATATCAGTGGTAAAAGCCTTGAGGATGTCTACGTCATATTGGAGCAGATCAATAAGGACGATTTTTTTAGAAAAACGGTAATCGGCATCCATATCAAGGATGAGAATGATTATCAGTTACGATTAAGGCTCAACGATTTTGTAGTGAACATAGGAGGTATTGAAAATTTGGAGGGGAAGTTCAGCAATTTTAAGGCGTTTTATGCCAAAGCGAACAAGGATAAGACCTTGCAGAATTATGCGGAAGTAAGTTTAGAATTCAATAACCAGGTGGTGTGCACTAAAATATAAGAAAACATGGAACAAACTAATTATTCAGTCGGTCTGGACATAGGAACAACAAAAATCGTTGCCATTATTGGTAAACAGAATGAATACGGTAAGATCGAAATTTTGGGTATCGGAAAGTCCAAAAGTTTAGGTGTGCACCGAGGCGTTGTCAATAACATTACCCAAACCATAAAATCAATACAACAGGCCGTTGAGGAGGCAGAAGCAAATTCGGGACTTAAAATCGGTTCTGTGGTGGTAGGTATAGCTGGTCAGCACATTAGAAGCTTACAACATAGTGATTACATTACACGAAAGGATTCTGAAGAGGTCATCAACGAAGAAGATTTAGACACACTTTGTAATCAAGTGCACAAATTGATTATGCTACCCGGTGAAGAGATTATTCATGTATTGCCCCAAGAATACAAAGTAGATGGGCAAGGTGAAATTCGTGAGCCTATCGGTATGTATGGGGGCCGTTTAGAGGCCAACTTTCATGTGGTGGTAGGTCAAGTGGTTTCCATAAAAAATGTCGGCCGCTGCATTAAGAGTGCCGGTCTTGATTTAGGGAATATTACGCTGGAGCCTTTGGCATCCTCTGACGCCGTATTGAGCCAAGAGGAAAAAGAAGCAGGTGTAGCCTTGATTGATATCGGAGGAGGTACAACCGACCTAGCGATTTTTAAGGATGGCATTATTCGTCATACAGCGGTTATCCCTTTTGGGGGTGGCGTGATTACCGAGGATATTAAGGAAGGATGTTCCATTATAGAGAAACAAGCTGAATTGTTGAAGACTAGGTTTGGTTCTGCTTGGCCTGGAGAGAACAGGGATAATGAGATTGTTTCTATCCCCGGTTTACGTGGAAGGGAACCTAAAGAGATTTCTTTGAAGAACCTTTCTAAAATTATACATGCCCGTATAGTTGAAATCATAGAGCAGGTCTATGTCGAAATCAAAAATTACGGGCATGAGGAGCAAAAGAAAAAATTGATTGCAGGAATTGTATTAACGGGTGGTGGAAGTCAGTTAAAGCACTTGAAGCAATTGGTTGAATATATCACGGGTATGGATACGCGTATCGGTTATCCTAACGAGCATTTGGCAGGTGATTCAGATGAAGAAGTTGCAAGTCCGTTATACGCCACGGCAGTCGGTCTTTTGATGAATGCAATAAAGAACAAGGCAAAACTGAAGAATATACAGGAGGAGATAGCCGAAGAGGAGGAATTTGTCTTTTCAGAACAGGAAATGGAAACCGCTACGCAAAATCGTATGCATAAGGAAAGAAAATCTGTTTTTGATAAGTGGTCCGAAAGGCTTAAGGAATTTTTGGACAACGCAGAGTAAAAAGTAAAGAGTAAGAAAACACATAACCAGTAATAATTTAGAATATGAGTAAGAACAGCGAATTTGATAATATCTCTTTTGATCTTCCAAAAAATCAAAGTAACGTTATAAAGGTCATCGGTGTTGGCGGTGGTGGTAGTAATGCGATCAACCATATGTTCCAGGCCGGTATCAACGGCGTAGATTTTGTAATCTGTAATACAGATTCTCAGGCATTGGACAATAGTCCGGTTCCTAACAAAATTCAATTAGGTGTTTCATTAACGGAAGGTTTGGGTGCTGGTGCCAATCCTGAAGTTGGGGAACAAGCCGCGATGGAAAGTATAGAGGAAATCAAAAGTATGTTGGATACAACTACAAAAATGATTTTCATTACTGCGGGTATGGGTGGGGGAACAGGAACTGGTGCTGCTCCCGTCATTGCCAAATTCGCAAAGGAAATGGATGTTCTTACAGTGGGTATCGTAACAATGCCTTTTCAATTCGAAGGTAAAATGAGGGTTGAACAAGCGCAACGCGGTATTGAAAAATTACGTAAAAATGTAGATTCGCTGATTGTTATCAATAACAATAAACTAAGGGAAGTATATGGGAATTTAGGCTTCAAGGCAGGTTTTTCAAAGGCTGATGAAGTATTGGCGACCGCTGCTAGGGGGATTGCAGAGGTAATTACACATCACTACACGCAGAACATAGATTTACGTGACGCCAAAACAGTACTTTCCAATAGTGGAACCGCTATTATGGGTTCTGCCATAGCTTCCGGTTCCGCAAGGGCCAACGAAGCGATCATGAAAGCACTGGATTCCCCATTATTGAACGATAATAAAATACAGGGAGCTAAAAATGTATTGTTATTGATCGTATCGGGCGCACAAGAAATCACCATTGATGAAATTGGAGAAATCAACGATCATATTCAAATAGAAGCAGGTTACGGTGCCAATATCATTATGGGTGTCGGTGAAGATGAAAGTTTGGGAGAGGCTATTGCCGTAACGGTGATTGCCACGGGTTTTAATATTGAGCAACAGGATGATATCGTAAATACGGAATCAAAGAAAATCATCCACACTTTGGAAGACGGCCAACGAGCCGAAGCCGTGTTGCTCTCACAAAATAAGACCGTTCATACGTTGGAGATGGATGAAGAAGAGGAAGAAGCCAAACCGATCAAAAAATATGAGTTCGTTGAAGAGGCAGATTTCGATTTGATACCAACTACGAACTATATTAAAAATTTCAATGTTTTTTATGAAGAAGTAGTTGCCCAAAATGTTTCAGAAGATGATTTCGTAATCGTAAGTTCTTCAGCTTCCTTGAGGGATATCGAAGTAGTGGATCCGGAAGTTTTAAGAGTGAAGGAAGAAGAGGATCAAATTGCGATGAGTTTTGACATTCCATTACGTGATGAAGAGGAAAAGGAGAATGTAATCACGTTCAATTTAAATGATGAAGTGAAAGATTTGGATGTTAACGATAGTATAGAAGTCATACCTGTATTAGAATATAATAAGAATGGTGAGAAGCGTTATAGTTTAGATGACTACATGCAGTTAGAAAGCAAATTGACCGGTGCAAAATCAAAAGCAGAAGAATTTAAACCAAAAATCGTTGAGGATGAGCTGGTCTTTGAAAAGAGAACGGTCGCACCCAAACAAAATACACATCAATCAGACGCTCCTATTGACCCTATGGAAACTCCTATCGAGGAACTGTTGCGTGAAAGGGCAGATGAAAGAAGAAGAAAACTTAAAGATTTCAATTATAAGTTTCAAAATAATTTAAACAACATTGACGAAATTGAAAAGCAACCTGCCTACAAAAGGCAAGGTATAAATCTTAATGATAATCCTAGGGAGAGTAAAATTTCAAGGACATCGTTAAGTGATGATAGTAATGACGAAAAGCAACTACGATCAAATAATTCGTTTTTACATGATAATGTAGATTAAAGGCTTAAGTTCAATAAATATTTTTAAACCCTAAAACGATCAAAGTTTTCGGGTTTATTTTTTATCTTCGCAGACCAAAATAATGAAACGATGAGTCTACAGCAAAAGGTTATGGAGCAATTGAAATTGGCTATGAAAGCAAAGGATTCAGTCGCTTTAGAATCCTTAAGGGCTATTAAATCGGCATTGTTGTTGGCGGGTACGAGTGGAAGTACTGCTGAAATTACCGAAGAGGAAGAAATACAGTTGGTGCAAAAGTTGGTAAAGCAACGAAAAGATAGCGCCGCTATTTTTATTGAACAGGGAAGACAAGATCTTGCCGACCCAGAATTGGCACAGATAGCTATCATTGAGCAATTTTTGCCAGAGCAGCTTACTGAAGAGGAGGTGGAGAAAGTAGTTGTGCATACTATTGAAGCTATTGGTGCATCTGGAATGAAAGATATGGGTAAAGTAATGGGAATCGTATCGAAAGAATTGGCAGGGCAAGCTGATGGTAAATTGATTTCTACCATTGTTAAGAAGAAATTGGCATAAGTGATTACTTCTCCCTAAATATTTTTAGTTTTGAATACTGAATACTGAATACTGAATACTGAATACTGAATACTGAATACTGAATACTGAATATAATGGCTCCGTGGCGCAACTGAATAGCGCATCAGATTTCGGCTCTGAGGGTTGGGGGTTTGAATCCCTCCGGGGTCACAATAAAAAAGGGATACTATTTCAGTATCCCTTTTTTATTGAATTTTAAAATTAATACAGGCTTATCTGTCCAGCCACAATTTGAAATGTGGCATTTTAATACGGCTTACCATCACTTTTTTTTCTCGGTCTCGTTTCAAAATAACCTTTGCTTTTTCATTGAAATATTTTTGGATACTTTCAATGCTATTGATGTTCAGAATAAACTGTCGGTTTACCCGAAAAAAATAATGGGGATCAAGCTGTTCTTCCAACTCTTCCAGACTGTAAGGAACAACGATAACGGTGCCGTCAAGAAGTTTAAAATAAACAGTCTTGTATTCTAGGAAAATATAATCAATATCCTTTACGGCAATTACCTTATAGTTTTCGCGATAATGTAGCAAGAAACGTGTTTTGTATTTTTTATGCTGTGTTCGCAGCATAGCTAAAATACCAGTCACATCTTCGGTTGAGGTCAACGAGCGAAATTCAGTAACCTTTTTCAGGGCCTCTTCCAATTCTTCGGGTACAATAGGTTTTAATAAGTAAGCAGCTCCGTAAACTTTAAATGCTTGCAGGGCATATTCATCGTAAGCTGTGGTGAAAATCACCGGAGATTGAATATGGACCTGGTTATAAATTTCAAAAGATAGACCGTCTGCCAGTCGTATATCCATAAAAATAACATCAGGATGTTGATGAGTATTCAACCAATCTACGCTTTCCTGTATACTTGGTAAAATTGCCAGCAGGTGCATGGTGTTATGATGTTTTTCCACAAGTCCTTTTAGTAGGTCCGCATTATACCGCTCGTCTTCGATGATAAGGTAATTCATAACAATACTATAAATTTAACAAAGGTAATTGTACTTCAAAACTTGTTTCCGTTTTCCTGATTTTCGGTGTTTCCTTTTGCAGTAACTGGTACCTTTCCTTTATATTTTTTAATCCCATCCCGGTACTTTTATAGTCAATATTGATTGGTTGAAGGTTATTTTTCACGACAATCGTTGTGTCTTTGCCACTTTCAATAGCTAAATACAAAGGTTTTTTCACGGTAGAAATATTGTGTTTAATGGCATTTTCAAGCAGCAGTTGTAAAGTTACCGGTGGAATACCTTTGCGTTTATCCGCTTCTCGTATAGTAATGTTCAGGAATATCGTATCCCCGTGGCGTATCTTAATCAAATGAAAATACATTTCGACAAATTTCAACTCATCCTGCAAGGCAATGATATCTTTTTTTGCCGACGTTAAAATATAACGGTATACTCTGGATAGGTTTGAAAGAAATTCCTGGGCTCCCTTTTGGTTCGTTTCAATCAATTGTGTGAGGATGCTGAAGTTATTAAATAGAAAATGCGGGTCTAGTTGCAGTTTGAGTATCTCCAGTTCAGACTGTAAAGCGTTTTCCTTTAGCTGATGCGCGTGAAGCTCAAGTGTTCTGCTCTCGATAACTTTGGCTTTCCATTTTTCAAAAAAGAAATAAGAATGATAAAAACTATTTACAAAAGCCGCAATGACCATATTCACGACAAGATACTGCCTAAGCCCCAGTTCCAAATCCGGATTAGATTCTGATGATTCAGGCCAAAGGATGTCATAAACAATATTTTCAAGATACAGCAGAAAGAGCATAGCGCCTATGACAACCAAGGTAGTGGCAAAAAAGTGTGCTAAAATGTTGTCACGGAAAATTAGGCGTTTGTTCACATAGTCTGATATCATTGCCACAACTCCAAACAGAACGGCATATATAACCACACCGACAATAATAGTAACCAGGATTTCCGTCCACTTAGCCTGGGTGTAGAAATCCCACCAAATGCTTTTAGGATTTAAAAGGTACTGTATGAGGTTAGCCAAGGCCAATGAAACCAGCACCGCGCTCCAATGAAAAAAAGGTTTTCCCTGCTGATTCGCTAAAGCTATCGCCATATTTTTCCATTTAATTTCCACCCAGAGATTTGTATAAAGAAATGTAAGCATTTATTTGCTTTTGCATAGTCATCGTATGTGCCAATTCGGTCTGGAAATAGTTTTGCTGAACGGTCAGAACTTCCAGATAATTGGCCTCCCCATATTTATAAAGTACCTGAGCATCTGTAATGGCTTGGTCCAATGCAGATTTTCTATTATTAACTTCAATCATTTGTTTTTTTACCTGAGCAATATTACTTATTGAGGTACTTACTTCTTCTACCGCATTCACCACCGATTTTCTAAATTCATTTACGGCTGCTTCCCGTAAGTGTAATGCCTGCTCATAAGATGACTTGATACTTCTTTTATTAAAAACAGGCTGGGCCAATCCTGCTGCTGCGGTTCCAAATACGGAAGCGGGAATAGCAAACCACTTGCTTGCTTTGATCGCATTGAGGCCACCCTGTCCTGTAATTTTGAGGCTGGGATAAAAATCGGCTTTGGCAATCCCCACTCTTGCATTGGCAGCGCGTAATGCTAATTCCTGATGCCTCACGTCCGGACGGTTCCTTAATAAATCTATTGGAATACCTGTTTCTAACGGACTTTGAAATGCAGCATTTGTCACGGATTGTAAACGCTCTACCGAACCGGGATACTTACCGGCCAAGGCCTGCAAAGCGTTTTCCTGTGCCTTTATACTGGCTTTCACCTCTGGAATCAGCGCACGGGTTTCTGCCAGTTGTGCTTCAGATTGCTTGATGGCCAACGAGCTTACTTCACCTACCCGATATTGAATTTTCAACATATTTAAGGTTTCTTGCATACTTTTTTCTACGCCCTGAGTGATGCGCAATTGTTGGTCAAGACTAAGCAGGTTATAATAGGCCTGAGCTGTTTGTGCAATTAGTTGTACACGTAAAGCCCTACGGTTCTCTGCCTGACTAAAATAGTTGGCTAAGGCTTCCTCTCGTTGCCTTTTTAGTTTTCCCCAGAAATCGAGATCCCAAGACACTGATGGAGCCAAATTGTATTCTTCGAACAGTGAGCTTCCGGCGAAAGAACCTGTCATACTATTTTTTGAAAGCCTTTGAACACCCGCGCTGATTTGTAGATTGACCTCTGGAAGATAATTGAGTTTTACGTTTTTCAGTACCGCTTCGGTAGCTAGTATATTTTCGGTAGCTATTTGTAAATCAGGATTATTATCTAATACTTCACCAATCAAAGCTACCAATTTTTCATCGCTAAAAAACTGCGAGTACGATGGGGTTTCCACTACACTGCTATCATTTTCAATAGGTACGCCTTCATACGTAGTGGGAAGGTTTAGCTCCGGGCGCTGGTAATCTTTAGATACTTTACAAGATTGTACCACTAGCATTAAAACAAATCCTGCACTGATATTTTTTATTATAAAATTCTTCATCGGTTATGCCTTTTCGTTACCTGAAACTCTATCCTGTAAGCTTTGGAAAACCATATACAAAACAGGAATGATCAATACCCCTAAAAAAACACCGCTTAACATCCCTCCGGCAGCACTGATACTGATGGATTTATTTCCCATTGCTGTTCCTCCTTTTGCAAACATTAGCGGTATCAATCCTGCAACGAAAGCAAATGAAGTCATTAAAATAGGGCGCAGGCGCATTCTGGCCCCAGCAATTCCCGCTTCGAAAATAGACAAGCCTGCTTTCCGTTGTTGCAGGGCAAATTCCACGATGAGAATGGCATTTTTTGCCAATAAACCCATCAGCATTATCAGTGCGATTTGAACGTAGATATTATTATCCACACCGGCAAATCCGATAGCTATAAATGCGCCTAAAACACCCGTAGGTAGTGATAATATTACCGCCAATGGCAATAGGTAACTTTCGTATTGCCCGGCAAGAAGAAAATAAATAAAGAGTATACTTAATCCGAATATGAAGACCATTTGAGACCCTGACTTTTTCTCCTGTAAACTCAATCCGCTATATTCATAACCATATCCCTTTGGTAATTCTTCCTGTAGTACTTTGTCTACAACATTCATTACTTTTCCCGTACTGGCATCGCCTGCGGCATTCACATTCACCGTAATACTGTTGTAGAGGTTGTAGCGGCTGATATCCTGTGGTCCAAACACTTTTTTAAGTGCTATCAATGTTGAAATAGGCACCATTTGGTTTTGGTTGTTTCGAACCATTATATTTTCTAAAGATGATTCGTCTTTCCTATACTCAGCTTCAGAACGCACATTTACCCTGTACAATCTTCCGAAACGGATAAAATCCGTGGTCTGTGAACCCGTCAAATACAATTGCAAAGCATCCATCACCTCTTTTGGGGGCAATCCCAATTGCTGCGCTTTGTCTTCATTAAGTTCTACCTCATATTGCGGATAATCGCTCCTGAAGCTGGTAAATGCCATACCAATTTCAGGGCGTTTGTTTAAAGCATCGATTATTTTTCTACTTACCTTTTCAAAATCGATGATGTCACCGGAAGTTCTATCCTGCAAGACGAACTCTACGCCACCTGCCGTTCCAAAGCCTTCTACCGCAGGATTACGAAAAATCATAAATTCGCCTTTTATTTTATTTTTCATCGTAGACTCGATTTTATGCATTACCTCGTTAATGTCTGATACTGCACCCCTGTCTTTCGGTTTTTTAAGGGTTATAAAGCCCATTGCGGAATTTGGAGAAGCGCCGGATGAAAACATATTAAAACCGGAAACCGTACTGATGCTTCTTACTTCCGGTAGTTCTGAAACTATTTTTGTTGCCTTTTCCATTTCGGCCGTGATAAACTGCAAGTTTGCACCGGTTTGTAGATTCACTGCAAAGCTCAGGTTGTTATCATCTTCTGCAGGAATAAAACCTTTTTGGGCATTGTTCATCAAAAAGAAGGCTATGAAAGAAACCAATGACAATGCCGCTATGGCAATAACTTTTCTCTTTCCTAAAAACCTGACAACTCCTATATACTTATTGGTAAGGCGCTGAAAACTAACATTGAATGCAGTGGCAAAGCGTTGGGTAAATCTCTTCTTTTCTCCCTTTTCCCCGATACTGTCATTCTTTAATAATAAGGCACATAAAGCAGGGCTCAGGGTAAGGGCATTCACCGCAGAAATCAGGATGGCAATGGCTAATGTATAGGAGAACTGCCTATAAAATATCCCCACAGGACCTTCCATAAAACCAACAGGCAGAAATACGGCAGCATTCACCAGGGTGATGGAAACAATTGCTCCGCTGATTTCACTCATTGCCGAAATCGTGGCTGTCTTTGCCGATTCGCCCGTTTGTTGCATCTTGGTGTGTACAGCTTCAACAACAACAATAGCGTCATCTACTACGATACCAATGGCGAGTACAAGGGCGAACAAAGTCAATACATTGACCGAAAACCCAATGAGGTAGATGAAAAAGAATGTGCCGATTATGGACACCGGTACCGCTATTGCGGGGATAATGGTGGAGCGGAAATCTTGCAGAAAAACCAATACGACTATGAATACCAAAATGAATGCTTCGATCAGCGTGGCTTTCATCTGCGAGACAGAGGTGTCTAAACGATCTTTCATATTCTGTATAAGATCGTATTTGATACCATCGGGAGCATTCTTCTGAAAAAGCTCTAGTGATTTTTTTACTTCAATGGCAATATCATTGGCATTGGAACCACTGGCCTGAATAACGGCAAATACGATAGAAGGCATTCCATCAGTATAGGTGTCACTGGAGTAGTTGGACAGGCCGAACTCGATACGGGCAACGTCTCCCAAACGTAAAACGGCGCCATCATTTTTGGAACGAAGGATGATTTTTTCAAATTCTTCAGGCGTATTCAGTTTGCCTTTATAACGCAAGGTGTATTGTAACGTAGCGTCACTTTCTTCGCCCAGAGTTCCTGGTGAGGCCTCAAAGCTATAGTGCTGTATCGCAGTTTCTACATCAGCTGGCACTAAACCATAAGACGATAACTTGGTGGGATTGAGCCAAACACGAACCGAGTATTCCTTGGAGCCAAATAAACTCACATTCCCTACACCGGGAATACGTTTTAACTCGGGAAGAAGGTTGATTTCGGCATAATTAGAAAGGAAGCCCTCATCATATTTTTCAGGTTTTTCGCTGTTAACATTTACAATCATCAAATAGCTTGACTGCTGTTTAGTGGTCGTTAGTCCAAGTCGGATTACCTCCTGTGGCAGTTGCGCATTGATTTGTGCCACCCGGTTTTGTACGTTAACGGCGGCCTGATCGGGATCGACGCCCTGTTTGAAAATAATAGTCGTAGAAAAACTTCCGTCGTTAGCGGCACTTGAGGTCATATACTGCATATTTTCCACCCCATTGATGGCTTGCTCCAAAGGTGTAACAACCGAGCGGATAACACTTTCTGCATTGGCTCCGGGGTAGGTGCCCGACACGAACACCGTAGGTGGTGCGATATCGGGAAATTGGGTCATCGGAATGCGCAATAAACCTAGAATCCCTAAAAGCACCAGTATGATTGAGATTACAGTAGCGAGGATGGGTCTTTTTATAATCTTATTTAGCATTTTTCATGGAGCTTTTAGGGGTTGACCTTTGGGGTTACGATGGTATTTTCAGGAACTGACGGCAGTTCATTTGCAATAATTCGGTCTCCAGGATTGAAGCCATTCTCAATAATGTAAAAATCACCTGATTTTATGTAATCCTTTAAGGCTACACGTTGCATTTTATTGGACTGATCTAACAGACCTACAAAAATTTTATCCTGAAGTTCGTAGGTAGCTAATAGCGGTATTTTATAAACATCGTGTTTAATCGATTTTAAAATAACCCTTCCTGTATTGCCTGTTCTTAGGAGGCTTTCTGGATTGGAAAAAGAAGCACGGAGCATTACAGAACCTGTATTCGGGTCGAATTGCCCATCCATCATATCTATTTTACCTTGGTGTGTATAAAGGCTTCCGTCTGCGAGTAATAGGCTTACATCTTTAAAACTTTTCACTTTCTCCAATAAGTTTGCCCCGGAACGAGAGGCATTTATTTTTAGAATTTCGTTTTCAGGAAGCGAGAAATAAGCATAGATTTCACTCACTTGTGAGAGGGTGGTGAGAGGGTCTGTGTCGTTAGGAGCTACAAGGGCTCCCAAACGGTTGGGGATACGACCGATGTAGCCGCTTATTGGAGCTTTAATTTCAGTAAATCCAAGATTAACATCAGCAGAAGCTACAAGAGTCTGCTGTTGATTGACAGCCGCTTTTGCATTTTCATAAGTGGCTTTTGCTTTCTGGTATTGAAAATCGGCCACCACATTGTTATCACTCAGGATTTTGTATTTATCTAGTTCCAGCTGTGCCGATTCGAGTTGTGATTTTGCCATATACAAAGCGGCCAACGCGGTATTTTTTTGTTCGCGGTACACGCTGGCGTTGATACGGAACAAGGGCTGTCCGGCTTTAACGTAAGCCCCTTCGTCCACAAAGATTTTATCAATATAACCACTGATCTGCGGGCGGAGTTGGATGTTGTCTTTTCCCTGTAAGCTTGCCGGAAAAGCTTGCTCGATGACAGCATCTGAGGGCTGTAAGCTAAGTACTTCTGCTTGTACGGTTTCAACTTGCTGTGCTGTTTCATCTTTAGGCTCTTTACAGCTCTGAAAAAAGAGTATAGCCGTTAAAAACAACAGCCCGACATTTCGGGTTTTATTTATCAAATACTTCATCGGTTCTTCTTTTATTTGACCATTATAAGTGGCAAAACTAGAACCCGTTCTTTGTTATCTGACCTATAATTTTACTGAAGTGCGGATATTGGAAACTAAAATGCGGATTTTAGAAATTAAGCTTTTCGTTAAGGATAGCTTTTCTAATGCATATGATTAAATTTAGCCAAAGGCGTGTATCAGTTTTTTCAATTTTTTAGGCAGATCGTAAGCTGATTTAGAAATAAGTAGACACTAAAATTGAAGTGAATAATCTGAATTAAAGCTTGTCTAAATGGATAGTAGGAGGAGCTTCAGAAGTATCTAAACCTGCTGCGTAATGCATAAGAGGTTGTGTTAAAAATTCAGGAAGAATCGTACACTTCGTAAACTAAGTAATACCATTTAATAAATCTTAAGGGAGTGGTAAGAGGTCAACATGCGATGCAATATTACATTTGAAATATTGACAATGTGAGTATAAGGTCTTAGTTAAGGGTAATATAGTGGGAGATATATTATAAAACGCCGTGAATACCGATTATCGGACAAATATTTCCTGTACTTACGATTTACGAATTAATTCTCAGCCTGTTGAATGAGGTGAATTTACAATCATTTTTGAATGGTATTTAACCATGGGTTAAATCTAATGGTCCCATTATCTTGAGAAGAAACAATACGTTTGCACAAAATAGTTTGCGGTAAGGTAAATCCTATTATAAAACAACCTCCTTCCGCTAAACGTAATTTTCCAATATAAAGTTGGGTTTTAGGTGCCGCTTAAAGATTCTATTTTAGATGATTTCTAGATCGTTTGATTATTCACTGAGATGGATTTTTTCTGCTTTTACCCTTGTGATCTAAGTGTTGATAATCAACGCGTTGCACCAGCCATTTTTTTTATGGAAAGTCCTTTTTCATCTTCTTTATCATAGATGCCAAGCCAAAAACGTCTAAGTGGGTGCAGAATTTGGGTTCTTTATCGTACCTTATTTAGTAGGTCAAATAAATAGCGTTCTTGTTCGAAATCTGGTAAACTAGTTGGGAGGGCTTTTGTCACATAATTTTAATGCGCCTAATAATAAGAAGAATATGGCGGTATCGTTCACATTAAAACTTTCCCTTATTTTATTGTAAGCGATACGAATTTGAGCTTCCACGCTACGCACAGAAATACCCAAATAATCGGCCACTTCCTGTTGTGTCAAGCCTTCCAATTTTGTCATTCTTAAGATTTGTTGGCATCGTTCCGGAAGGATTTCAATGGTTTTTTTGAGTTTTTTAATCTTCTCCTGTAGGTGTTCATCGTCTTCTGGTTCATCGGTCAAGGCTTGGTGCGTGAGTTCCGCATAGTGTTTGGCCTGCATCAATCTATTACGGTAATGATCAATAAATAGGTTTTTTGCCATAGTGAACAATAAGGGGCCAAAATGATCAGGCTGTAGGTTCGTTCTTTTTTTCCATAAGGATACAAAACTCAATTGTACAATATCCTTAGCCTGTTCATGATCTTGTGTAAGGGTCATTACATAACCCATGAGGGTTTGGTTATACTTTTCGAAAAAATCTTTAAAAGCTAATTCATTACCTTCAATGATGCCCTGGCTCAATCTCTTTTCATGATCATGTTCATTCATTATGGGGAAACTTGTTTGTATATGAAACAATTTCGATTTGGGATAAATGTAAAAAAAGTTAAGCTATGTTTAAGTATGTTTTAAATCTCATCCGTTTTACCTATATAAATTAACGTGTAATGACCGAAAACGAAGAGCTATTGTTCCAGAAATTCCTTAACAGGACATTAAGCGAGGAAGAATGGAAGACTTTGTTGGACTATTTGGAAAATCCAGAGAACAAGGAGGTATTCAATTCCTATATCAAAACGGACTTTTTACTGTACATGTCCTATCAAAAAGAAGGTGAGCCTTTATCGTATGATGCTTTAATGAGGTCAATAAATGATAAGGAACAGCAAAAGTTACCGATAACCTGGCCAAAAAAATACTGGTGGGCCATGGCCGCATCCTTGATTTTGCTGGTCGGGCTGGCATTGGGGACGTACCGTACGGCAGACACCGTTAACATAGCGATTCCAGAAGTAGTACGGACCTCCGTGGAGCAGGGAACGGATGGTGCGGTTTTAACTCTAGAGAACGGAAAACAGGTAGCTTTGCAAAAGGGCAATTCTTACAAGAACGCCTATGTGACCAGTGCCAGTAATGGTGAAGAACTGGTCTATTCGAAGAGTTCTAGCGTGCATGGTGATGTATACAATACCATATCGGTTGCCCGTGGTAAGCAATTTGTGCTGACCCTTTCCGATAGTACACGGGTTTGGTTGAACTCAGATTCCAAGTTGAAGTATCCTGTAAGCTTCGGTGCTGGGAATACCAGAACGGTAGAACTGATGTACGGGGAAGCCTATTTTGATGTTTCCCCTTCAACCGAACATCGGGGTAGTGCCTTTGAAGTGCGGCAAGCCCATCAAAATGTGACTGTTTTGGGTACAGAATTTAATATAAAGGCCTATAAGGATGAAAAACAAGTACTTACAACGCTCGTGGAAGGAAAGGTGGCGATTGCCACAAGAGAGGGTAAGCCTATAGTTCTGGCCCCTAATGATCAGGCCGTTAATGATGTCGAATTGGGCCATACGGTTGTAAGGCAAGTTGATGCGCAGGCGGAAACGGCCTGGCGCCGCGGGCTTTTTATGTTCAGGAACTTAAATCTGGGGGAGATTGCGCTTACCTTGTCCCGTTGGTACGATATTGATATAGAAATTACCGATAACTCCATGCAAACCGTTGAGTTCAAGGGTGCCTTGAGTAAGGACCAACCTCTGGAGGTAATTTTAGAACTGATTAAGAACACTAAATTCATCAACGATTATGAAATAGAAGGAGATAAAGTGGTCATCTGGTAAACAAGTATTATGGATCCACTATAAAAAAGAAGAGGGACGGTATTACCAACATCTCACCGACGATAATCCTTCCCTCAGTACAATTAACTAACGAGTATTAATTAAATGCAACCAAATTTATGAAAAACCAATTAAAGGAGTGCGCCCTTTTTCCATATGGAAAAAGGTTATTGCTACTGTGTATGAAAGCCTATTTACTCTTTTTCTGTACCGTGGTCATGGGTATGAACGGTACTAGTGTATTGTCCCAAGAAACTATCCTAGTAGATAAGGACCAAAAATTGACCATAGACCAAGTGTTCGATATGATTATGGAACAGACGGACTATAACTTTATCTACCAAGTGGACCTTTTTAAGGGGAAGCCCAAAGTAGTGTTGAAAAAAGGAAAGATCAAGGTAGACACGCTTTTGGAGCAAAGTTTGATGAGCGCTTCCGTAGTTATGGAGGTAAGGGACTCTAAAACGATCGTAATCAAACCAAAGACATCTCACGTAAACATACTGCAAGACCTGCTCATAAAAGGTAAGGTCATGGATGAGCAAGGGTTTCCGTTGGCCGGAGCCAATATTTTGGAAAAGGGAACTGTCAATGGAACACAGACTGATTTTGATGGTAATTTTGAGATAAATGTCTCCGATGCGAATGGGACGCTGGTGGTTTCCTATCTTGGTTTTACTACCCAAGAGATTGCCATTAATGAAAATACGGCCATAGAAGTAAAATTGTTGGAGAATGCCGCAGGTTTGGATGAGGTCGTGGTAGTTGGATATGGTACCCAGAAGAAAGTGAATCTAACCGGCGCGGTAACCGCTGTGAAAGCCGAGGAATTAAATCAAATACCTACCAATAATTTATCCAATACCTTGGCAGGACGTGCTCCAGGGGTTAACATTACCAATACTTCGGGCATGTCAGGTGCATCTTCTAGCATTAGGATGCGGGGAAGTTTTGGCGAACCGTTATTTGTCATCGATGGTATCGTAAGGGACAAAGAAGCATTTGATGCCCTAAACGCTAACGAAGTGGATCAGTTGTCGTTCCTAAAAGATGCAGCAACAGCTTCTATATACGGTTCAAGAGCAGGAAATGGCGTGGTATTGGTGACCACTAAAAGGGGAAGCGAACAGGAAAAACCTGTTTTCAGTTTTCAGACCACTTACGCATCGTCAATGCCTACCCAAGAACTTCTCTCTGATAAGACCACGGCAACAGATGAACTAATTTACCAAAACCGGGTAGCCGAATTCTTGGGTACGGATCCGCCAAACGGTAAAACGGAGTTTGATTATTTTAAGAATAGGAGCTATAATGTGAATGATATGATTTGGCGAAACCCGTCAAGCCAAGATTATACCATGAGCGTTAATGGAGGAAGCAAGTCATTGACATATTATACCCTTGCCAGTTATCGAGAAGAAGAAGGCTCATTTAAAGGGTTGGATTATGCCAAGTACAACCTTAGGTCTAATATGTCGGCCAAGCTATCCAACAGCATTACCTTGGATTTAAATCTAGCGGCCAGTCAACAAAATCACGATAGGTTCTATTGGCCTTTTTCAGAAGATGATGATTATGACGTTGCCGATCTCTATAGAGTGACCTTCAACTGGCCAAAAACATATCCGTTCTATTTGGAAGCGGACGGAACACCCGCTAATTACATTACCGACTACCCGGTACAGACCCCTATGGGAAGTTGGTTGGCATGGAGCGTAATTGATCAAATCGTTGGCGATCGATATATTAAAACCCGTAGAAGGCAACTTAGCTCGATTGTTTCATTGAACATTGATTTGGATAAAATGGTGCCCGGTCTGTCCACCAAGTTTGCGGGCAGTTATTTGGCCAAGGACTATGTGCGCAAATATTATATGACACATCAACAAAATTACATTTTTACCCAAGCCGACCCCGATGGTAATAGGTTCATTCCTGCACCCCCTGACCCTAACAAGATCAGTACGTTCACTTTTAGCCAAAACCAGGAATTTTTAAGTTATGATATCAATACCGAATGGCAATACCAAGTAGATTGGTTCTTAAACTACAAACGTACGTTCGGTAGTCATGGAGTGGATGCAATGGTGGTGTTTGAACAAGCGGAAAACGGTCTTTATGGTGCCTATTCCAAGGCAGAAGATCCCGTTACCCATTACGATCAAGACTTTGTATATTCAACCGATTCCGAAAGAAGATATGGGTCTGGATATGAAGAGATTGGCGCAAGGCAATCGTTGATAGGACGGTTAAATTACAATTTTAATGATCGTTATATCGCAGAGTTCTCCTTTAGGTACGATGGGAATACGCTCTTTCCTAAAAATGGCCGTTGGGGCTTCTTCCCTTCCATATCGGGAGCTTGGAGAATAGGACAAGAAGCTTTTATGAAAGAGGCAACTTGGTTAGATGAACTTAAACTTAGGGCGTCGTATGGTACAACAGGAAATGATCTAGACATCAATAACGATAAAATATCACCGTTCTCCTTTAGGAACACTTATGGTAATGGCGGAAGCTATATTCTTGGGAACGACCTCTATCGCGGTATCAGTCCAGGGGCAACACCAAATCCTGATTTGACCTGGGCCACTATGACCAGTTATAATGTTGGCTTAGATTTCGCCCTTATACACCATAAACTTGAAGGATCGCTCGATGCCTTTTATAAAAAAGAAACAGATATCTTAGGTTCTAGATTGGTAACCCTTCCAGATAACTATGGGCAGTCACTGGCTCCTGAAAATTATGCGGAAAGGTCTTGGCGCGGAGGTGAAGTATCCCTAAAATGGCGAGATTTTGCAGATGATGGCAAATTCAATTATACCATCTATGCGAATATGGGATATGCCAAGGATCAATGGGATGAAATTGATCAGGATCCTATTTTTGAAGAAGGTGGACTTAGGGAGTCAGAATCAGTGATCGGCCAGCCCCTAAATAGGATATTTGGACTTAGGTCTTTGGGAATGGTCAGGACTCAAGAGCAATTAGATGATCTTCTGGCACAAGGGCTTACGCAGTTTGGAAGGGACCCTTACTTGGGCGGTCTTTATTTTGAGGACATACGCGGTGATGGTTATTCTCCTGGACCTGATGGTAAAATAGACAGTAATGATTTTCAATTGCTCTCTACAAAAGGATCTCCAAGAATCAACTATGGTTTCGGATTTAATCTGAGCTATGGTAATTTTACGTTGGACACACACTTTCAAGGTGTAAGTGCCTACGACCGTGTAATTAGCAACCAAGAAGGAGGCGGAATGCGACAATATGGTGGCAGTGTGCGCCCATATTACCCTATTTGGGCCGGCGATGTTTGGACACCTCAAAACCCAGATGCTAAATATCCACGTGTAGTTGGCAGCAGTTGGTATGAGTCCGGTACGGGATCTACCTCTTTTTGGATTTATAACGGTGCCTATCTAAGATTAAAGAACCTGAATCTAGGATATAATTTGCCTAAGGATGTATTGAACACTGTTGGCATTTCCGGCGCACGGATCTTTTTTAATACAACCAACCTTTTCTCCATATCGGAGGTCAATGAATTTCATGACCCAGAACAAGCCAATTACGATTCTTATCCCGTAATGAAGACTTTTTCGCTAGGAATGAATTTTAAATTTTAATCGATAGAAACATGAAAAAAATAATATACATATTTGGACTTTTTGTTTTTTTTACAAGCTGCTCCGATGTCCTTGATATCGAGGATATAAACCATTATAGTCCTGAATCTGTCTGGAATGATGAAAACCTGGCTAATGCGTATATGATCAATTTATATCCGATGTTCGGTAATTGGAACGCCGGCAGTGATAGATTAAGTCAGCAACTTGCCGGTATAGAATGGTATCCTAACCGGGTCACCATTTCCAATGAGAATTTTAAGAATTGGGATTATTCCCGAATTCGACTCATCAACCAAGCTATTGTAGATGTGGAAAGTGGAACACTTCCTCAGGAAATCAAAGATAAGATTACCGGTGAAGCACTCTTTATGCGTGCCTATACTTATTTTGACATGGTCATGTACCATGGTGGCGTACCTTATATTAAAGTTCCACAAGATAGGTATGAAGACGATCTTTATGTACCCAGGAATTCTACCCAAGAATGTTTCTCCTTTATTGAGGAAGATTTGGATAGGGCCATTGAATTGCTACCCGAAAGTATTGGAACGGGGTCAGATGAATATGGAAGGGTAGATGCCGATTTTGCATTAGCCTTTAAGGCCAAAGTCTTGTTGTATAAAGCTTCTCCACAATTCAATCCTTCCCAGCCATGGGACAACGCATATTGGACTGAAGCCAACGCTGTAAACCAAAAAGCGTATGAGACCCTTATGGAACACGGATATGGATTGGTAGACGATTATGCTAACATTGCCCTAGAAGAAAGGAACAATGAAGTAGTCTTTTCAGTTATCAATAGTTACCCTAATAAAACCGCCTCTTGGGATAGCGGTGTACGCCCTGGATCGGAAAGTAGGGGTGCGGCCAACGCTTGTCCAACATGGGAATTCGTAAAGCAATTTCCAATGAAGGACGGACGTCTATATAACGACCCAACAGGGGCCTATACGATGACGGACGAGGAATTTCTTCAAAATTATTGGGAAAACCGAGATCCGAGATTTAACAAATCTATCGTATGGAATGGTAAAACGTATGAGGTCTCAGGGAAGTCGGGGAAAAGACAATACACGGCACTGGGTATCGCCAATGAATTGGATGACTTTGGAATCAATCCTAACGCTAACACAAATTCTACCAATTTAGACCGTTACACAGGATTCTTTATACAAAAAAACAGTCTTCTGAACCTAACACAGGCAGAAGTAGAGCAATACGATGTTGACTACGTACTTATGCGTTTTGCAGAGGTAATGCTTAACTATGCCGAAACGGCCAATGAAACAGGTAATTCTGCCGTTGCTCTGAACATTTTAAGACAGATCAGGGAAAGAGCAGGAATAGAGGCTGGTATCGATGGTAATTTTGGAATTTCTGCCAGTACCAGAGTAGAGATTAGAGAAGCCATATTGGCGGAGCGAAATATTGAATTTTGTTTTGAAGGACATCGCTTTTGGGACTTGAGGAGGTTGAGAATGTTAGACCGGCTTGATGGTACAACAAAACACGGTGTGGAGGCTATTGCCCTTAATCCTGATGGTAGCGAGATGGCTATAAGCACGGCCCGGAATTTGGCGGACGACTATGAACTGGTTGAAGCGGATTTTAAATATTCAACTTTGCAAGTGCCCCTTTCAGGAGTAAAACAGAGCTCGCTTCCGGATACTTATTATTTTTTCCCTATTCAAGCTGATGTACTAAATAGAAATCCACAATTGGAACAGAATGAAGGATGGGGAGGGTCTTTTGATCCTACATTAAATTAAGCTTGGACTTTTATTTGAATTAGAAGGAAGGCTATGGACCTCTATATGCTTCAAAACATATATCCATAGCCTTTATATAAAGTTCGTCGCTCAATTTACAGGCAAAATAGATAGAGACAGGGTAGTTTGTTATTCCTTTCCCGGAATTTTAAGGGGTACTTACTAGTTAATCAAAGTAAAATATTCCCTTAAAGTAACCAACCATTGCATGGACCACATGTATAGAATGACATAGTTCAAGTGATGGTAATTCCTATAAAAATGAGCTTATACCGAAATAGATTATCAAACCACATAAATTTTTAACAACCATATAATACAATTAAACAAATGAATTTTAATACAGTACGTCAAGAGTTGGTTCTGGCACTGTCAATAATGTTTTTATTGGGCTCGTGCAAAGATATATCCAGCAAAAAAGATGAAACAACAACGGCAGAGACCGAAGAAAAAGTATCGGAATGGACCTACCTTTTTGATGGTGCCAGCTTGGAGGGGTGGCGCGGATATAATATGGATTCCCTCCCCCCTGGATGGACGATTAAGGACAGCATCCTCACCTTTGATACAAAATTGGGTCTGGAGCAGAATTATAAAGGTGGAAAGGATATTATTTATGGAGCCGAAGAATTCGACAATTTTGAACTCTATCTAGAATGGAAAATTCCCGAAGGGGCAAACAGTGGCATTTTTTATCATGTAAAGGAAGGTTATGACGGTCCACCTGAGACCGCTCCCGAATATCAAATCATCGATGACATGAACTACGCAGACATTCACGACTTAAAGGGCTATAATTCACAATTTGGTTCCGAACACCCTGAACAGCTCCAAGATTGGCAGAAAACGGGGGCCGATTATGCCATGCATGTTGCGGATGAATCACAAAAGCAATTAAATCCCGTAGGTGAATGGAACTCTTCTAAAATTGTATTCACTCCAGAGAAAGTGGAGCACTGGCTCAATGGAAAAAAATTATTGGAGTTCGTTCCTTGGTCCGAAGAATGGTACGCCAAAAAAGCCTCAGGAAAATGGGACAACGCCCCCGATTACGGAAAATATAAAACGGGGTATATTGCTTTGCAAGACCATGCAAGTCCTATTTGGTTCAGGAATATAAAAATTAAAAAATTATAAACTCCAGACCATGAACAAAAGAGAATTTATCAAAAAGAGTAGTGCCGGGACCCTTGGTCTTATGTTAGTTCCCTCCATTTTAAAGACAGGTTTGTTTAAAGATAGGCTTAGAACAGCGCACATTGGTGTTGGCAATATGGGCATGGCAGATTTAGAGGCCATATCATCGCATGGTGCCGTTGAAGTGGTCGCACTCTGTGATGTGGATGCCATCAACCTATCTGCGGCCCATAAATTGCATCCTGGTGCACGTATTTTTTTTGATTACCGTGCCATGTTAGATGAAATGGGAGACGAAATAGATGCCGTTATCGTTTCCACTCCAGACCATACACACGCCCCGGCCTCATTAATGGCGATGAACATGAACAAACCTGTATATTGTCAAAAGCCATTGACCCACTATGTTTCTGAATCACGGGAAATGAAAAAGGTCGCTGCTGAAAAAGGCTTGGTCACACAAATGGGTATTCAGGTGCACTCGTTTTATGATTATAAATTGGCCACACTTTTAATCCAATCCGGCATTATTGGCAAAGTACATACTGTGCATGCGTGGTCTCCCAAGAACTGGGGATACGATGGACCGTTGCCCCAAGGCGAAGACCCTGTACCGGACCAATTGGATTGGAATCTTTGGTTGGGAACCTCTAAAGAAAGACCTTATAAAAATGGCATGTACCATCCTGGAAATTGGAGAAAATTGATGGATTACGGCTGCGGTACCTTGGGCGATATGGGAGTCCATATTTTTGATACCCCTTACAATGCATTAGAACTAGATGTGCCCAGAACCATCATGACAAAATGCCGAACTACTAACGGATTTGGTTTTCCAGAAAAAAATACGGTGACTTATGAATTTCCGGGCACTCAATACACGGGCAAATCCCTTAAATGGATTTGGTACGATGGCCCTGGCGCCCCAGAAATGAACGAAGACCTCTTGTTGCCAGGTATGGAAATACAAAAAGATAAAGAATATGCGGACAAAAGTGAGGAAAATAGCATTTCCTTGGACGCAGGAGTAGCAGGTGAAAACGAATTACCGGAACAAGGAGCTATGTTCGTTGGCACCAAAGGACGTTTGCTGCTGCCTCACTTTATGCAATTGCCTAAGAAAATTCGAAATGGTAAATATGTGGACATTTCTGATGAAATTGCCAAAGTTTCCGAGGAGCATCATTTGGGAGAGCCTATCCGAAACTATGCCTCCGAGGGACCTAAGCATTACCATCAATTTGTAGATGCATGTTTAGGCAAGGATACCACGAGTGCTCCTTTCGATTATGGGGCCAGATTGACCGAAACTATTCTGTTGGGTACCATTGCTGGTCGTTTTCCAGGCGAAACTTTGCATTGGAATGCAGAAACGGCCCAATTTGAAGAGGAGAAAGCCAACCAATATTTGGCAGGCGATTATCGTAATTTTTAATAAGATAGTTGCGGGCGTCCAAATGTTGGTTAAGTAAGGTTTGCATCCAAATGCAAAAAATGAATAGCAGTATGTTTCAAGTTATGTAGCCTTTTTTCAGAATGGGTCACAAATATCCATGTGCACATTCTTGATAGAGAATAATGACCGATATATGTGGGATGTGAATAATTTGACGAACAGGAAATTTCAATAAATAACGGGGAGGAGGTTCTAATGAAGAATCCTTCAAAATTGACGAAAGGATAGCTATTTGAAATATTTAACAAGATTGTGAAAAAACCTAAAGATTCACGTGATGTTGTTGAGGTATCAGATATAGACTATGCTGTGCTTACTAAGAATGCCCTTTTTAAAGAGGATAACACTTTAGCCTTTAAATTGCCCATATTGATACAAGTTGTACACGATTAAGGAGATTTGCAATACCCAAGGCAGGTTTATAAATAGTTCGCCGGATCCATGCTGTACTTTGGCCTCCAATACCTCGGGGAGATTTATTCACATAGAACAGGAAAGGACAAAATTGCATAAATATTCTTCTGGATGGACTAAAATGAGCAATACCTTAGAAAGCATTTTTTGAAGTCTGAATATTTATATAGCTATTGAAGATTGGTTTCGTCTTAATTTATTTTGAGTTTTTAGGCCCTAGTGAGTTGGTACGTATTTAGCTTAAAATTTTCAGGATAAAACGTGATGTAGTCAATATTAGTAGGAAATCGTTGAGGTTCGTAAAAAATGAGAGGATTCTGCATAGAAACGTGTTACTATGAAAAGGGAATATATATAATAATCTCAAATTTCTGATGGGGAAGGTTTTCTAAATTTTAAAAGTAATAAAACGCATGCGTCAATTGTTCAGGCCGTGAATTGAAACATAAAGCAAAGCGTGTCTGGAATGATAGTCGAATCATAAGATGATAAAGCAATAAATTAAGAAGGGTCAAGCAGTTTTCAAAAGACCTGGTCCAATTTATTTGTGGTGTTGCGTAAAAATAAATCTTTATGAATTCAGATTAGAAGTTTAATTTATCGTCTAATGCCTTTATAACAACTGTATCTGATTGTGTTGCTTGACATGTAATGATTGGTGATACTTAAATCGACAAAGTAATGACACTACTTCTACCACGTAAGAAAAGTTGAAACCCTCCGCGGTTCACTAGCAATGAAAACCACCTCTAATCTAGATGCATTTTTTACGACTCTTTTTAAGAGAAAGTTGACGTATAGTCTTTAAGCTAATCCTAAAAAAGGAGTTCTCCCCTTAAAAACAACCAGGTGAAGTCCATTCATTGGAGATTTTAGAAAAAGTAATTTCAGTAAACAATAGCAATGAATATTACTAAAATCATAAAATATGTATGTTCAAATAAAGGAAAATGGAATTAACATTTTTTTAAATCGTTTAGTTCGGAACTTACCGAACTAAACGATTAGTTTTGCAGTTCAAATTTTTGAAATGAGTATTTGTTCCCAAGAGAAAAAAAATTTAGTGGAGGTACTGGGTATCTTTTTTCAAGACCGTCATAAACTTCCACCATTAGCAGCGAGAATTTATGCCATTTTGGTGCTGTCTTCTGACGATGGGTATTCTTTTGACGATTTCATTGAAATTACCCAAGCAAGTAAGAGTTCTATTTCTACAAACCTCAATTTGTTGATTTCACTAAAGTTCATTGAATTCTTTACCAAAACGGGAAACAGGAAGCGGTATTTCAGAAGTTCGGGTAGCTACATCAAAAATATGCTGAACGAACATTTTGAAGCCATATCCAAAGAGTTAGAAATGGTACAAAAAATCAATGATTTCAATAGGAACAATAACCATCAAATCTCTGAAAGGCGAATTGCCATTGGTAAAACGTTCCAAACCTATTTGGAGACCGAAAAGAAAACTTTAGAAAAGACATTGAACGAAATAAAGACATTAAAAAGAGACTAATTAAATTAAACCATCCTTTCAAAATGAACAAATTGAAATTTATCATATTACTATCTCCGATTATCCTCTTTATTTCTTGTGGGGAAGGGAGTAAAAATCAGGGTCCAATGCGAAATGGACCTAGGCCTTTTCAGGTCACGACCGTTCCTACACAAGATATAACTTCCTTTACAAGTTACCCAGCAAGTATAGAGGGTATCGTAAATAGCGAAGTACGCGCCAAAATTTCCGGTTACATTACAGAAGTTCTGGTAGATGAAGGACAAAAAGTTAGAAAAGGGGAGACCTTGTTCAAATTGGAAACACAATCCCTTTCCCAAGACGCTGCTGCAGCAAACGCAAATGTGAATGCCGCACAAGTGGAGGTAAATAAACTAAAGCCGTTGGTGGAGAAGGATATCATAAGCAATGTACAATTGGAAACCGCGAAAGCGAAACTGCAGCAAGCACAAAGCAGCTATAATTCCATCAATGCAAACATTAATTATGGAGCAATAAAAAGTCCTGTAGATGGTTATGTGGGTTCGGTTCGGTACAGAAGGGGTGCTTTGGTAAGCCCTACAAACCAACAACCCTTAACTACGGTTGCCGATATCAGCCAAGTATTTGCTTATTTTTCAATGAACGAAAAAGATTATCTTGATTTTATCCAGGATACGGAGGGTGAAGATATTTCCGATAAAATTAAGAACCTACCCAAGGTTAAACTTATCTTGGCCAACGGCCGTACTTATAGCGAGGAAGGAACTATAGAGACCATTAACTCACAAGTTGACGAAGCTACGGGAGCTATAACGTTCAGGGCAAAGTTTGAGAATCCTGCAAGAATTCTTACGAACGGGAACAGCGGTAAAATAGAGATACCAAAAAAGTACGAGGATATCGTTGTTGTTCCGAAGGAAAGTACATTCCAGAGACAAGGAAGTATATACGTCTACAAAGTTAATGCCGACAGTACCGCAGTAGCCACCACGTTGAAAATCACCAATGAAGTAGGTAATCTTTATTTAGTATCGGATGGCATAAAAAAAGGAGACCAGATCGTGGCAGTAGGGGTTAATAAGTTAAGTGGCGACACTAAAATTATTCCGAAACCTGTTCCCTTTGACAGTATCGCCAAACCAATTCAAAAATTATTCAGATAGTCGCTGAGTCCTTAAAAAAAACTATAGTTTATGCTTAAGAAGTTTATTGAACGTCCAGTATTATCTACGGTAATATCCATTATTATTGTGATTTTGGGTATGTTAGGATTAACCACCCTACCTATAACCCAATATCCTGATATTGCACCACCAACCATCAATGTTAGTGCCACCTATCCTGGGGCTAATGCTGAAACCATTTTGGAAAGTGTGATTATTCCCTTAGAGGAACAAATCAACGGGGTCGAAGGTATGACCTACCTGACCTCAACGGCTACGAACAGCGGTACAGCTTCGATAGAAGTGTTTTTTGACCAAGACGTTGATCCTGATATTGCTGCAGTAAACGTTCAAAACCGTGTCGCCAGGGCTAATTCCCTTTTACCCCAGGCGGTCATACAGACCGGTGTGACCACCCAAAAACAGCAAACAAGTGCCTTGATGTTCATATCGTTTTACAGTAGTAATCCTGATTATGATGAGACCTTTGTTCAAAATTACCTCAAGATTAACGTAATTCCAGAAATTCAAAGGGTAAACGGGGTTGGTAATGTAAACGTGTTCGGATCCAAGGATTATGCCATGCGTATCTGGTTACAGCCCGAAAAATTGGCTTCTTATGGCTTAATACCTTCAGATGTGGTGGCAGTTCTGAAAGAGCAGAGTCTCGAAGCGGCAGCCGGTTCTTTGGGTGAGAATGATGGCCAAGCCTTTAGTTATGTGATTAAATACGGCGGCCGTTTTAAAACGGAGGAGCAGTATAGTGATATTGTCGTCAAAGCTTTGCCCAATGGTAGATTCTTAAGATTGGCCGATATAGCCGATATTGAGTTGGGGGCACAATCCTATGCGGCAAGCTCAATGACTGCTGGCCACCCTGCGGTAAACATGGGGATATTTCAAACCAAAGGCTCCAATGCACGTGATATCATTCTTGAAATTGAAGATAAATTAGATCAGATTAAGAAGGATTTACCAGCTGGTATTGAGATTTTTGTTCCTTACAGTACCAATAACTTTTTGAATGCATCCATTGAAAAAGTGGTAAGTACGTTGGTCGAGGCCTTTTTATTAGTGTTCTTGGTGGTATTCATTTTTTTACAGGATTTTAGGTCAACTTTAATTCCCGCAATTGCGGTGCCCGTTTCTATTATCGGAACCTTCTTCTTTTTGAATCTTTTCGGGTATTCAATAAACCTTTTGACCTTATTCGCATTGGTATTGGCCATCGGTATTGTAGTCGATGATGCCATTGTTGTGGTAGAAGCGGTGCATGCAAAACTGGATGAAGGAGCCAAAGACGCAAAGAAAGCTACCGTAACGGCGATGACTGAAATATCCGGAGCGATTATTTCCATAACGTTGGTCATGGCTGCGGTATTTATCCCCGTAACCTTTGTGCAGGGTCCGACCGGAGTTTTCTACGAACAATTTGGAATCACATTGATTGTGGCAATCATGATTTCTGCATTGAACGCACTTACGTTAAGTCCCGCATTATGTGCATTGTTGCTGAAACCTCATAAAGATGAACATGAGAAAAGCAAAAACTTTATACAGCGATTTTTTGATGCGTTCAATGCCGGTTTTAAAGCCACTACCAAGAAATATGGTCGCGCAGTCCATTTTTTATATCGGAATAAATGGGTCACGGTTGTGATACTTCTTTTGGCCGTTGTTGGTATTTGGTGGTCTTCAGGTGCCGTAAAGACCGGGTTCGTGCCCGATGAGGACAGAGGACTTATATTTATAAATACAGAATTGCCACCCGGATCATCTATTGATCGAACACGTGAGGTAAATCAGCAATTATATAATAAATTCAAAGATATACCGGGGGTTTTGGAAGGCTCGGTTATTGAAGGTCGTAGCTTTTTGGGAGGGGCCGGCAGTAATTATGGTTTAGGTTTTATCCGTTTGCAGGATTGGGATGAGAGAACTGCTGATTCAGTTTCCATACAGACCATAACTGGTAAATTGTTTGGAATCGCCGCCACGATACCTGAAGCGAACATTATATTCTTTGCGCCCCCTAGTATTCCCGGGTTTGGAAATTCTTCTGGTGTAGAATTGAATTTATTGGACCGTGCTAGTGGCAGTTTTGCCGATTTGGATAAAACAAAGAATGAATTCATCGCCAATTTGACACAAAGACCAGAAATACAGTATGCACAGTCTTCGTTTAATACAGGATACCCACAGTATGAATTGGAGATTAATGTGCCACGTGCGAAGGAGTTAGGAGTAGCTGTTAGCAGTATTTTTACAACACTACAGGGGTATATTGGAAGTATTTTTGCAGCAGATTTCTCACGCTTTGGTAAGCAATATCGGGTGTATGTACAGGCGCTTCCAGAGGATCGAGCGGATGTCGATAATTTAGATCAGATGTTCGTTCGAACTGAGAATGGGGATATGACCCCAATCACCGAGTTAATTACATTAACAAAGGTTTATGGGCCACAGTCCGTAACGCGGTTCAATCTTTTTAATTCAACCAAAATTACGGCTGCGACCAATCCAGGGTTTAGTTCAGGAGATGCCATAAAAGCAGTAGAAGAAGTAGCAACCTCATTACCATCAACTTTTTCGGTTGCCTATTCAGGTTTGACTAGGGAAGAGGTAAGTGCAGGTGATCAGACCACTACTATATTCCTATTGTCGTTATTGTTCGTCTATTTTTTATTGGCGGCGCAATATGAAAGCTATTTGATTCCTTTTTCAGTACTATTATCGCTACCACTCGGTGTTTTCGGGGCGTATGTCACGACGCAATTCGCAGGATTGGAGAATAACATTTATTTCCAAATCGCCTTGATTATGTTGGTAGGGCTGTTGGCCAAGAATGCCATATTGATTGTAGAATTCGCTTTGCAGCGAAGGAAGGAGGGTATGAGTATCTTGGATGCCGCTTTACAAGGGGCTGAATCACGTTTACGACCCATCCTTATGACGTCTTTTGCTTTTATACTCGGATTGATGCCGTTAGTTTTGGCCAACGGGGTAGGAGCCGAAGGTAATAGGTCTATAGGAACCGGTGCCGTAGGGGGGTTATTGATAGGTACCATAACGGGAGTTTTTGTAATCCCTATTCTGTTTATTTTCTTCCAATGGTTGCAGGAAAAGATAAGTGGTACGTCACAAGTGGATGAATTAGAAACTGTTCAAGAATCGTAGAAGTATGAAATTATATAGAGTTATAAAATTCGTTGGAGTAGCGGTTTTACCATTGTTGTTGGCATCATGTTTTTCAGCAAAAACATATGAGCGTCCTGAGAATGAATTGCTGAACGCAAACTATTTTAGGACGGATTCCTTACAAAAAGATAGTGTATCCTTGGCCTCTGTATCTTGGAAAGAACTTTTTACGGACCCAATACTTCAAGGTTATATTGAAGAAGGTTTAGAAAATAATATAGATATAAGAAAGGCCATTCAGCAAATTTTAATTTCTGAAGCCTATTTAAAGCAGGGAAAAGCTGGATACCTTCCAACGTTGAATGCTACAGCTCAATACACACACAACGAGCTTTCTTCGAATAGTCAGTTTGGAAGACAGTTCAGTAAATTGGATCAATACCAATTAAGTGGAGGTCTCTCTTGGGAAGCCGATATTTGGGGGAAAATCAGAAGTAATAAACGTGCTTATGAAGCTACGTATTTGCAATCTGTTGCGGCACATAAGGCCGTTAAAAGTACGCTTGTTGCCAATATTGCATCGCTCTACTATCAATTGTTGAGTTTAGATGAGCAGATAGAAATAACCGAAATGACGATAGCTACCCGCGAAAGCGGATTGGAAACCACTCAAGCCCTAAAAGATGCAGGTAATGTGACCGAAGTAGGTGTGAAACAGACCGAAGCCCAACTGTATACCGCTGAAGCCCTTCTTATCGATTTGAGGAATTCAGCGCATCTTTTAGAAAATTCATTAGCTATTTTATTAGGAGGGGAGCCTAGGGAAGTTGTTCGTAGTAGTCTGTCTGAACAAACGATTTCGACACCATTAAAAACTGGAATCCCTTATGAACTATTGTCGAATAGACCAGATGTCATCGCTGCTGAATATGCCTTGTTGAACTCTTTTGAACTGACAAACGTAGCAAGAAGTAATTTTTACCCTTCGTTGACCTTAACGGCGAACGGAGGTTTGCAAAGTTTAGATTTTGACCTCTTGTTCGATTCCACTTCGTTATTCACGACCATTGTTGGCGGACTTACACAGCCAATTTTCAACGGACGTAAAATAAGGACACAATATGAGGTGTCACAAGCACAGCAAGAACAAGCAAAGTTAAATTTTAAGCAGGCTCTTTTAACGGCATCTAAAGAAGTTTCGGATGCATTGTATACGTACCAAGCGGCAACCGAAAAAATGAAGGTCAAGAAAAAGGAATTTGAAGCCTATAATTTGGCACTGGAATATTCCAAAGAACTTTTAGATAATGGTTTGGCTAATTATATAGAAGTTCTCAATGCCAGAGAAAATACGCTTAACACGAATTTGGACTTGACCGATAGCAAAAATGCAAAATTACAAGCTATAGTAGATTTATACCAGGCCTTAGGAGGGGGTTGGCAATAAAGTTTTATTGGGATATGTATTATATCGGAAAAATGGGCTATGTTTCAACTAAACATAGCCCATTTTTTTGGATTCCTAATTATACCCAATTTATTCTTTGGGTGTGGTAACTGGCTTGTGAATAATATTCTTGATAATCATTTTGGCGTGAACCCTTGAGTTTTCTATAAACCATTTGTGGGTTTCCATACCGCCACAGATCACACCGGCCAAATAGAGTCCCTCAACATTGGTTTCCATGGTTTTTTCGTCGTATTCCGGAAGTCTTTTTTCGTCTTCGGAAAGATGAACGCCAAGTTTCATGAGAAATTCAAAATTAGGCTTGTACCCGGTTAGGGCAAGTACAAAATCGTTATCAATTCTTAAGGCTTCCCCATTGGAATCGAGTTCCAATGCATTTTCATGGATGGCAGTCACCACCGTGTTGAAATACGCTTTGATGCTACCTTCCTCAATGCGATTGATAATATCTGGTCGAACCCAATATTTGACGCGTCTTCCTACTTCATCACCGCGAATGACGAGGGTCACTTCGGCCCCTTTTCTCCAACATTCCAAAGCCGCATCTATGGCAGAATTACTGGCCCCGATAACCGCGACTTTCTGACCGGCATAGTAATGCGGATTATCATAATAGTGCTTTACCTTCTCCAATCGCTCCCCAGGAACGTTCAATAAATTTGGGATATCGTAGAAACCTGTTGCCAAAACTACTTTACGGGCGTGGTAGGTGTTTTTGTTGGAAATCACGATAAAGGAGTTGTCTTGTTTTTCCACATTTTTGACCTTCTCAAAAAGATGGATGTTTAATTTGTTGGTGGTGACGATGCGTCGGTAATATTCCAAGGCTTCGTCCCTTTTGGGTTTGGCCTCCTTGCTGATAAAGGGAATTTCATCGATTTCCAATTTTTCCGAAGAAGAAAAAAACTGCATGTTCGTTGGATAGTGAAATAGGGAATTCACAATAGGTCCTTTTTCCAATATGATATAGGATAGTCCGTTTTTCTTCGCTTCCAGTCCACAAGCAATTCCTATGGGTCCACCTCCAATGATGACCAGGTCTAATTTTTGCATGATTCCTTTAACTCTTTAATGGTGTTTGAAGGATTGTCACTTTTAAATACAAAACTACCTGCAACGAGGACGTCCGCACCGGCCTCAACCAGTTTTCTCGAGTTCTCTGTGGTAACACCTCCATCAACCTCGATTAACGTGGAGGTGTTTTTTTTGGTAATCAATGCCTTTAGGGCTTTTATTTTCTCGTAGGTATGTTCTATAAATGACTGTCCTCCAAAGCCCGGATTAACGCTCATAATGAGTACCAGATCAATGTCTTGAAGGGTATCCTCCAAAAGCATGACGTTCGTATGGGGATTAAGGGCCACCCCTGCCTTCATCCCCTTGGATTTGATAGCCTGAAGCGTTCTGTGCAAATGGGTGCAAGCTTCATAGTGTACCGTTAGGTTCGTGGCACCTAAATCAGCGAATGTCTCAATATAGCGGTCTGGGTCAACAATCATTAAATGCACGTCCAATGGTTTGGTCGCACTTTTTTCAATAGCCTTGACAACAGGCATTCCGTACGAAATGTTGGGTACGAATACTCCATCCATAATATCGATATGGTGCCAATCTGCTGCACTGGCATTTACCATTTCTATATCGCGTTGCAAATTGCCAAAATCTGCCGCTAAAAGAGAAGGTGCTATTAAAGGACTTTTCATAGGTTTACGTGCTATGGATTAGAGTACAAAAATAAGAATTTGAAACCCGTATACGTAACCGAAGCACTAATCCTTTTGATCATTTTACTCGATAGGGGGTACGCCATTTTCGGTTAATATCGGATTTACCTTGGGTCCGTACGAATCAATGCTCTTTTTCAAGGCGTTTAGCTGAATATCCAGTTCGGCGGACAGTTCCTTAAAGACTTTATACGCCCCGTCAGTAGGCCTGGCATCCCCATCTTCTACACTACGCCTTAAAGAGGCGAGCCTATTGTTGAGTTTGATTGGAAAATTCAATGGATCTTGGCCGGATTGATTTTTAACCTGATACAATTCTTCCTCGATGCTTGAAAGTTCAGCCGTAAAGGCTTCCAATACCTTGGCGTCTTTGCCAGAACCCGTTTTTTCCTTTGCGGCATTAAGTGCCGATTTGATTTCCCGAATGCGAATTACGGCTTCATTGGCAGCGCTGGTTTTGGCCATGATTTGGTTCGCGAGTTCAAATTGTTCCTCCAGGTCTTCTTTGGTAATGCCTTTTAAATTGGGATCCATTTCAATTTCAAACGGATAAATTTTTTCATAATTACCCGTTTTCATCTTTACTTTATAGGTTCCTAAAGGAGCTTTTGGTCCTCTGGCCGGTCTTCCACTCCAAATGATCATACCATCGAATACCGTGGCTCCGGGATAGCGAAGGTCCCAAGTAAACGTATTGATACCTTTTGCCGTAGTAGGTTTGGAGGAACCTCCTTTAAGCCAATAGGGTAAATTAGGGTCTTCTTCGTATTTGGGTTGACTACCGGTAAATGTATTGATGAGCTTGTCATTGGCATCATAGATCTCAAAGGTAATACTGTCTTTTTGGTCCTTTAAATAATATTGAACCGAGGCATCGTTAATACCCCGTATGGCATTGGCAGGTTCAAAAAGTACCGCTTCTTGTGAAGCCATTTCAGGAGTGAACTGTCGTAAGGGCTGAATATCGTCCAAAATCCAAAAACCTCTTCCGTGGGTTCCTAAGACGACATCATTATCTTTTATGACTAAATCGCGTACTGGCGTATCAGGAAGTTTTAGCTGTAGACTTTGCCAGAACTCCCCATCGTTCATGGAAAAATAGACGCCATGCTCGGTAGCTAAGAAAAGTAAGCCTTCCCTGACTGGATCTTCCCGAACGGCCCTGGCGAAATGTCCGTCTTCGATTCCATTGATGATTTTTGTCCATGTCTTTCCATAATCATGGGTTTTGAAGACGTAGGGCTGACGGTCATCTACCTGATACCGGTTTGCGGCTACATATAGGGTGCCCGGGTTATGAACGGATTCATCGATAATACTCACCCGGGAAAATTTAGGCAAATCCTTTGGGGTAATGTCCGTCCAATTTTTACCGCCATCACGCGTAATGTGGATTTTACCATCATCCGATCCGGCCCAAATCGTATTGATATCATGATGGGAAGGTGCTAAGGCGAATACCGTCGCGTAGATTTCAGGTCCGTTCATGTCCATCGTAATAATACCACCGGTTTTGCCAAGGGTGGAAGGATCGGCATAGGTCAAATCCGGACTTATTTTTTCCCAAGATTGGCCGTCGTTGATGGTTTTCCAAACATGTTGTGAGCAGGTGTACATAACGTTCTCGTCCTGTGGGGCGAACATAATGGGGAAGGTCCATTGCCAACGTTCCGGTAATGCGCTAGCGGGCTCTCCGGAGAAAAAACGTGGATATACCTGAATGTCCCTGGATTGACCGTTACTTCTGTCATATCGGGTCAAGAGGGCTCCCTGACTACCGGCGTAAAAGATGTCTTTTTTAGTGGGATGTTGGGTAATCCATCCACTTTCACCGCCGCCAACGGGGTAATACCATCCATGGTTTGGACCTCGTGCCAACATATGGTCCCAACCGCCACTGGGCATGGCAACGGTACTATTGTCCTGCTGTGCTCCCGCCACATGATAGGGCACGTCACTTGTGGCCATGACGTGGTACAATTGGGTGGTGATGTAATCCTCCTCGGTCCATGTTTTTCCACCATTGACACTAACGATTCCCCCACCATCATTGGAGGATATCATCCGTTCCGGATTATTGGGGTCTATCCACAGATCATGGTTATCCCCATGTGGGACTTTAATTTCGGTGTCAAAGGTTTTACCACCGTCCGTAGATTTCCAGAAATCTACATTAAGTCCGTACACGGTCTCCTTATCTAAAGGGTCTGCATAAATCCTGGAATAGTAAAAGGCGCGCTGTCTCAATTTACGTTCATCATTGGTCCGTTCCCAAGTTTTACCCGCATCATCCGAACGAAAAACACCCCCCTCGTTCGCTTCTACAATGGCCCAAACCCGATTCGAATCTGCGGGTGAAACGGTTACTCCAATTTTACCTATGGGTCCCTCTGGCATTCCTGGATTTTCGGTTAAATCGCTCCACGTTTCCCCGGCATCGGTAGATTTCCATAGTTTACAACCAGGACCACCGCCCCACATTTTCCAGGCCTTACGTTGTACTTCCCAGGTACTGGCATAAAGCACCTTCGGATTATTTCTATCGATAATCAAGTCTACCGCTCCCGCTTTTGGACCAACATAGAGCGTTTTTTTCCAAGTAGTACCACCATCGGTACTTTTAAAAACTCCACGTTCCTCATTGTCACCGTAGGGGTGCCCCAACGCTGCTACATAAACAATATCGGGATTTGTGGGATGGATCCTAATTCTCGAAACGGCTTGGGTTTCCGCTAGGCCTAAATGACGCCACGTTTTTCCGGCATCGGTAGTTTTATAGACACCATCACCTTGAGTGATACTTCCCCGAAGCTGTACTTCTCCCATTCCGATATACACGATATCCGGATTGGTTTCGGCCACGGCGACCGCACCTACGGAAGAACTGGTAATTTGTCCGTCGGTAACCGGTTTCCATTCATTGCCACCATCGGTAGATTTCCAAAGTCCTCCACCTGTGGCCCCAAAATAATATTCGTTGGGTCTGCCGGGACTACCTGCTGAACCCAGGGAGCGACCGCCCCTTACAGGGCCAATATTTCGCCAGCTTAAATTTTCGTAAAAATCCTTGCTTATCGGTTTCGCTTCACTGGTAGTTTTATCCGCTTTCTTTTGAGCGAAACCAGTATAGGAGATGGAAAAAACGAAGAAAAGAATCAGTTGGAGGTACTTTGAATTCATGAAGTTGGTGTTTGGTTTGTTAGTATCGGTTAAAAAATAAGCCTGAATTTAAGCAATTATTCCGCCAAGGCTAAAAGATGCATCAAATTTAATGGCTTGGTGTACATATCAAGTTCATCCTTATCATTTTGGGGCCATTCCGCTTTGGGTCGGTCCCAATACAGTTCCACGCCATTACCATCCGGATCATCCAGGTAAATGGCTTCGGAAACACCATGGTCGGCAGCTCCCGTGAGGGGATAGTCAAATTCATTTAGACGCTTTAAGATCAAGGCCAAATCTTTTCGGCTAGGATAAACAATGGCGGTATGATAGAGTCCCACACCATGTTTGGGGGCTGGTGGGGCATTTTTACTTTGCCAAGTATTCAAGCCAATGTGGTGGTGGTAACCGCCAGCGGAAATAAATACGGCCTGTTCCCCGTATTCCATGGTAATTTCAAATCCTAATAGTTCACAATAAAAACGGATGGAACGCTGAAGGTCCGATACTTTAAGATGAACATGACCAATGCGGGTCTGTTCCGGAATTTGGTATTTCATAAAAATAGGTTACACATTTTTAGGGGATAATATCCGTTATTCTTCGCCCGTATAAATTTTGTGGTTTTCATCTCCTCCCGAAATGATATAGGCAAAGAGATCGGTCACCTCCTGTTCGTTCAATCGGTTCAAAAGTCCCGGTGGCATGGGGGATACCGGGGACAGTTCTTTTTTTACAACCTTGTTCTTTGCGATGCTAACCGTATAACTTTCGTTAAAAGGATTGGGCATGAGGACAATGGAATCGCCGGCTTCAGATTTAATCCTTCCCGCGATTTTACTGTCATCCTTTAAATGTAAAAGTGTATTTGCGTACTGATCGGATATTTCATCGTTAGGGCTATAAATAGCGAACATGAGGTCATAGGTGCTGAATTTGGTATGGGCCTGGGTAAGGTCGGGCCCGGCGGCTCCCCCTTCACCTCGCATTCTATGGCATAGGATACAGGTGGCTGCCGCAAATGCCCGTTTGCCATCTTCAATGGTACCTTTGTAATTATCTAGTCCGCCCCAAACGATACGGCCCATATCGTCCGCAGAATAATTTTTACCGGGCCCCTTGGGTTGGGGGAGATCGGCCACTGCAGAGGAGGGCGAATAGGAACCGGAAATTTCAGCGTAATGTTCACGTTCATAGGCCGGTACGTGGGTCAAGGCCCTCTGTCTGACATTTTCCATGTAGGCCTTAAAACTCATGCCGCCATTGGCGCCAAGCACATCAAAATACCAGGAGAAATAGCGTTTTCTTAAATCATTATTCCATCCATGTTCAGCGTTACTCAACAGCATGCCATAATAAATGGCCTCACTAGGGGGCATCTTTTCAATAACATCACGAATTAACGGTCCGTACTGTTCACTGCGCAAGGTGGCTTCCTTGGAAAGCATTTCCACACCTTCGGTAATCGTTTTTTGTTGGGTGTGGTATTCCAATTGTGCTACTAATCTTTCGGTTATTCCATCGGCATCCAAATACAATAAAAGTTGGGCAAGCTCTTTGGAAACCAGTTCATTTTCATGCGGAAATAAGGGATTTAAAAGGGTGATGATTTGATTTTTGAGGCCTTCTGCTGGCATACCCATTCTGATAAAATTGATGGTGTAGGTGCGCATGAAATCCATCAAGAGGTCTTGGTCAATTTTGGAGAGTGGAACGGCCAATAATTTTTTAAGAATAAGAGGCTGTAGTTTCTCACCTCCTTGATGGCTTAGCGCAATACTGCTTTCCACGATTTTACGTGGATCATCTTCGGCGGTATACCGGTCCATATACGAGGAAACCGGCTGGTGCTCCAGCGCTATTCGTGCCGCATAGCGTATAAATCGGTCTTCATGATTCAAATTTTCCCAAGCCATTGCCACTCCCTCCGGAGCTAGCTGCGTGTGAAATCGTTCTAAATCTTTTCGTAAGGTCCGCGCTGCTGAATGGGTAGTGTCTGCATCGGCAGATGTGGAGGTGTCGGCTCCGGTGTACCTTAAACGGTACAGATGGGAATCCAAGCGACGACCGCCCGTTGCAAAATACAGGTTACCATCGTTCCCAGCAATCATGTCGGTTAGCGGTAGGGGAGTGCCGGATAGAAATTCTTCCCGTTTGGCTTCATAACTACTTCCTTTGGGAATCAAATCGATATAATAGACGGTCCCAAAACTCCAATCCATGATCAGCAGTCCGTCCGAGTATTTTTTAGGGAAATTCAATGTTGAGGTGGAAAGTACTGCTGTGGGTGAGCCCTGTTCCAAGTTATGGACCGCGGGAAGATTATCCGGGTAATAGGCGGGCCATTTGCCGGAACCTGTCCGCCAACCGTATTCACTTCCACTGGTAACGTGATTGATCCGTGTAGGCCGGTACCAAGGCATGCCAATGTCCCATTCCATATCGGCATCATAGGTGAACAATTCCCCTGCAGCGTTAAAGGCAAGGTCAAAGGGATTTCGATAACCAGCGGAAATCAGTTCCCAAGAACTGCCGTCCGGGGTAAATTTAACGATCCAACCTCCGGGGGCCTTGATATCGTTCGCGTGTCCCCTGGCATCCAGATAGGGTTCGAAGAGATTGTCCTCTCCCCAATTGGTAGGTAGCCTACTTTGCGCTTTGAGGCTTTCTGGGATCAGGGTATGGTTACCGGCAATGAAATAAAGGTGTTTCCCGTCGGGAGAAGGGGTGAAACTATGTGGGCCATGTTCTCCAGAACCCTCCAATTTCAATAACATGGTTATTGTATCTAAGGTTCCATCGGAATTTGCATCGGTTATTCGGTAGATACCACTTCCGCGTTCCTCAGCATCGGGAATTTCATCATCCCAATTTTTGTTCACCGCCACGTAAAGACTGTTGTGCGCCCAAAGCAATCCGTGCGCCTCTCCGATATCCAGCGGCAAGGTAGTGATTGCCTCGGGTTCTAGAATGGCTCCCTTTTCAGGAACTTCAAATTGATAGATTTTACCATATTGGTCACAGGCGAACATGGTTTTTCCTTCCCCTTGAGCCAAAGCTACCCAAGATCCCTGTTCTTGGGCACTGGGGTGATAGATTTCCTCAAGCTCGAGATCTGGAGGAAGGTTGAAGGAAATGGCAGCTTCGTTGGTTCTAGTTTCTTTTTTCTGAGTACAGGAGAGCAAACCAACAAAAAGAACGGAAAGAAGGAGTAGTGGTTTGGTTAATTTGATCATGGCACTTCGTTTATTTCCTTAAAGATACAAACTTAGCGATAGTGATTTATGAAATTTGCCGTAGTCCTTCATACAAGACGATGGCCACCGCATTGGCTAAATTCAGGCTTCGTATTTCTTGACTGTACAATGGAATTTTTGCCGTTCTATGTTTTTCGTTTTCTAAAAGGGTGGGTGACAAGCCCACGGATTCCTTACCAAAAACCAAAAACATATCATTTTTGAATTGAATGTCCCAATGTGCTTTCTCGCTTTTGGCGGAAAAGAAAACCATGTCCTTATCATCGTGTTTTTTAAAAAAGGATTCTTGATTTTCGTAAATGATCACGTTGAGGTGTTGCCAATAATCCAAACCGGCCCGTTTTAGACGTTTATCAGAAAGTTCAAAACCAAAGGGTTTGACCAGATGTAAGGTGGAGCCGCTACCCAATGCCAACCGACCAATATTACCGGTGTTGTTGGGGATTTCAGGTTCTAGCAAGACAATGTGGAAGCCCATTATTTTTTGATGGATTGTAAGTATAAATGCTCTACTTTTTCCCTGGCCCAAGGTGTTTTTCTTAGGAATTTTAGACTGGATTTTACCGTAGGATTGCTTTTAAAACAATTGATATTGACCTGACCGGCAAGATCTTCCCAAGAGTATTTTGCAGTGAGATATTCTAAGATGTCCACGAGTTTGACTCCGTGTAGTGGATTGTTGGGTTGGCTTTCTGTTTCCATAATTTATTCTTGAAAAGCAATGTACATAGAAGTTTGTGGAACGTTTACCGTACCCGATACCGTTTTACTCCCTGAAAATGCAAAGGTATCACCAATAACGGCTTCTTGCCAATTTCCATCCAATTTATAGGGTACAGGTTTTTTGGAGGCGTTGTAAATGACCAAGATGGTTTTCCAGGCATCTCCATTTGCATTGTTCGAAATCGTATAAGAGATGAGTTGATTGGCCGCTTTCTTAAAATGAAGATTGGTGTTTACTTCTTCTGCTGTGCCCATACGAAAAGCGGGATGTGCTTTTCTAAGGGCAATCAGGTTTTTATAATATTCGAATACTTTTAAATGCTCCACTTTCCAATTCCAATCCATTTGGTTGATGCTATCAGGAAGGTTATAGGAATTGTGCTCCCCATTTTTAGTTCTAAGCATTTCAGAACCGGCATGAAGAAAAGGTGTTCCTTGTGAAGTAAGTACGATGGCATTTGCCAGTTTGTCCATGGCGATAAGTTCGTCCATACTAGCATCCGGACGGGATAGCTTCAGTTTGTCAAATAGGGTGTGGTTATCGTGGCAGGACACATAGTTGATCGATTGCCAAGGCTCATGGGTCCATGTGGCATCCGAATAATTTACCAAATCATAATTGACCTGCGGATGTTGTATGGCCCCGACAATGCCGAACTTTACGGATTCGGACTTGTTTTTGGCACCGCTCACAAATCCGGTACTGGAATCTTCGAAAACGGAACCTTTTAATCCGTCACGCAGATCATCGTTAAAGGCGGCTATTTTTGGTAGTTGCCGCATGTGTTTTTTCAAGGCTCGCTGTTCTTCAGGTAGTGGAGAGTCCTTGGCGGTCCACCCTTCTCCGTAAATCAGTACATCCGGATTTATTCTTTTTAGCTCTTCGGATATCAGGTTCATGGTAGGGATGTCGTGAATACCCATTAGGTCGAATCGAAATCCGTCAACATGATATTCTTCCATCCAATATTTGACAGATTCCAACATGAACTTTCGCATCATGGCCCTTTCAGATGCCGTTTCATTACTGCAAGCCGAAGCATCTGAATAACTGCCATCTTCCCAATGACGGTAGTAATACCCGGGTACTTCTTGGTTAAAATGGGATTCTTCCGTTCGCCCCGTATGGTTATAGGCCACATCCAGAATCACTCCAATTCCATTATCGTGGAAGGATTTTACCATGAGTTTGAATTCCTTGATCCTTACCGCTGCATGATAAGGGTCGGAAGAAAATGAACCTTCCGGCACATTGTAATTTTTTGGATCATAGCCCCAATTGAATTGGGGTCGCTCTAATTGGGTCTCATCGATGGAATAGTGGTCAAAAGTGGGTAAAAGATGCACATGTGTAATACCCAACTCTTTTAAATGGTCAATACCGGTAGCCACGTTTTGCGGACCTTTGGTTGCTGTCTCGATCAAGCCAAGGTAGGTTCCCGGACGGGATGATCCGGACTCTGGGTGAATGCTCATATCGCGTATGTGCAGTTCATAGATAATCGCTTCGTTTGCATAGTTTAGTTGAGGTCCCTCGTCATTTACCCAATCGGTCGGGTTGGTAGAATCCATATCCAAAACCATGGCCCTATGTCCGTTCACGCCAACCGCTTTGGCATAGATGCCTGGTGTTTCCGCCAACCAACAATCTCCAATCTGAACTTGATAGGTATAATAGATACCCTTTAAATCGCCGGAAAGGTTTAGTTTCCAAACCCCATCAGTGGTTTTTTCTAGGGGATAGGAGGCTATCATAGATGAATCCGTGCCATTTTCAAAAAGCTTGAGGAGTACTTTGTCCGCCTTAGGCGACCATAGTTTAAAACTGGAGGCTTCTGGACTATAGGTGGGCCATAGGTTCTCGTTTACGGGCGTTGGATAAGCATCAAAATCTTGAATTTTCTTTGGTTGGCTACACGAATTAAACAGCATGGATATCAAGATAATTAGGAGATTGTGCTTCACAGGTACCAGAGGTACAAGCCATTGAACTTCAATATAAGGAACTTTGTTCAAGGAGTGATTAAAGGTAAAAGGATTCTGGATTGAAATTATATCGAGAGGGTATAAAATGAAAAAACTCCGGTAATCAGCCGGAGTTTATTCATCAATCAAAAAACGAACAGTCATGATAAACTGTTGTTACTGTTAAAATTACAACTAATATGCCAAATTTCCAATTTAAGGAATCTTTAACGTGTAATTTTTATAGCTTAAATCCAATAGATTTTAGCCTAAATACGTTTTTAGAATTTTACTTCTAGAGGTGTGCTTTAAACGTCTAATCGCTTTTTCCTTAATTTGACGAACACGCTCCCTAGTCAGGTCAAACGTTTCTCCAATTTCTTCTAAGGTCATCGAATGCTGACCTGCAAGACCAAAATACAAACGAATGACATCCGCCTCTCTTGGAGTTAGAGTTTCTAATGCTCTTTCAATTTCTGTACGAAGTGATTCGTGTAACAATTCTCGATCTGGATTTGGGGATTCACCACTACGAAGTACATCGTAAAGGTTGGAATCCTCACCGTCAATTAATGGGGCATCCATAGATACGTGACGGCCAGAGTTTTTAAGGGATTGTTTTACGTCATCAACGGTCATATCCAATTCCTTGGCTATCTCTTCTGGAGAAGGCATTCTTTCATGCGCTTGCTCTAGGAAGGCGAAGGTTTTGTTGATCTTGTTGATCGAACCAATTTTGTTCAATGGCAAACGAACGATACGTGATTGTTCTGCCAAAGCCTGTAATATAGATTGACGGATCCACCATACGGCGTAAGAGATAAATTTGAATCCCCGCGTTTCGTCAAAACGCTGTGCAGCTTTGATCAGACCAAGGTTGCCCTCGTTGATCAAATCCGGTAAGGTTAATCCTTGGTTTTGGTACTGCTTCGCTACGGATACCACGAATCTGAGGTTGGCCTTTGTTAGTTTTTCAAGAGCGATCTGGTCGCCTGCCTTGATGCGTTGTGCCAACTCTACTTCTTCATCAGCGGTAATCAAGTCCACTTTTCCAATTTCTTGTAAGTACTTGTCCAAAGATGCGGTCTCCCTGTTGGTGACCTGTTTTGTAATCTTAAGCTGTCTCATTAAAATAAATTAAGTTCAGTTTGCATAGACTGCATATACTTATACGTAAAAATCTTCCGAATGTTACAATAGCCTCAAAAAAAATTCATTTTTCCGCCAAACGGCATAAAAAAAGCCCCGACAATGAAAGTCGGGGCTTTTGTGTATTACTTACAAAGAAAATTAATCCCTTCTTGGTTTTCTATCACGGTCACGGTTACGATCGTTTCCACGACGGTCATCCCTACGCTTGTCATCACGTGGTGGTCTTTCTACAAAACCTTCAGGTTTCGGTAAAATGGCTTTGCGTGAAACTTTCTCTTTTCTTGTTCTTGGATCAAGACCAAAGTATTTCACTTCAAATACATCACCCATGTTCACCACATCGGATACATTTTCAGTGCGTTCCCAGGCCAATTCTGAAACGTGAAGCAATACTTCGTTGCCAGGGGCGTCCAAATATTCAACAACAGCACCAAAATCCAACATTTTAATGACCTTTACTTGATACGTCTTACCTACTTCAGGTTTGAACATCAAAGAATCGATTTTCGTCAGTACGGCATCAATTCCATTTTGATCTGTACCAAGTATTTCAACAATACCTTCTTCCGTTACCGGATCTTCGTTGATTACAATAGTAGTTCCTGTTTCTTTCTGTAATTCCTGAATAACTTTTCCTCCAGGTCCAATAAGGGCGCCAATGAATTCATTAGGAATTCTTCGCGTAATCATTTTTGGAGAATGTGGCTTCACATCTGCATTCGGGGCAGCTATGGTATCCGTCAATTTCTCGAGGATATGTAAACGACCTTCTCTAGCTTGTTTTAGTGCATTAACTAAAATTTCATAAGACAATCCCTTTACCTTAATATCCATTTGACATGCGGTAATACCATCGGCAGTACCAGTTACCTTGAAATCCATATCGCCCAAGTGATCTTCATCACCAAGAATATCTGAAAGCACGGCATATTTGCCGGATTCCGTATCGGTAATCAATCCCATGGCAATACCGGAAACCGGTTTTTTCAATTGAACACCAGCATCCATCAAAGCCATTGTACCGGAACAAACGGTAGCCATAGAGGAAGAGCCGTTAGATTCCAATACTTCAGAAACCACACGTACGGTGTACGGACAATCGGCAGGTACCATTCCTTTTAAGGCACGTTGTGCCAAGTTACCGTGCCCCACTTCTCTACGAGAGGTGCCACGAATTGGTCTTGCCTCTCCGGTTGAAAAAGGAGGGAAGTTATAATGTAAATAGAAACGCTCTTCACCTTCTTGGGAAGGCATATCAATTTGATTTGCGTCCCTAGAAGTTCCTAAGGTTACAGTTGCTAAAGCCTGCGTTTCTCCACGAGTAAAGATAGCGGACCCGTGTGTGGAAGGTAAGTAATCCACCTCACACCAGATAGGTCTAATTTCATTGGTCTTACGACCATCCAAACGCAATCCTTCATTCAACGTAAGGTCACGAACGGCAGCTTTTTCAGCTTTATAGTAATATTTAGAAACCATTCCACCATAGTCGTCCAATTCCTCTTCAGAAAAAGTGGCTTTGATTTCTTCTTTGATTTTGTCAAAAGAAGCACTTCTTTCATGTTTGGCAGACCCGGCTTTGGCTACTGCGTACACCTTGTCATAGGCCATGTCATGAATTTTCTTGGCCAATTCGGCATCTTCTCTTTCTGGCTCGTATTCACGAACTTCTTTTTTGCCAAAGGCTTCGGCCAGTCGTAATTGCGCGGCACATTGTACTTTGATCGCCTCATGTGCGAATTTGATGGCTTCCGTCATTTCCTCTTCGGAAATTTCGTCCATCTCACCTTCTACCATCATTACAGAATCGGCAGAAGCTCCAATGACCATATCGATATCACATTCTGCCAATTGGGCAAAAGAAGGATTAATGATGAATTCACCGTTCAAACGACCTACCCTTACTTCGGAAATCGCACACTCAAATGGAAAATCGGATAATTGAATAGCGGCAGAGGCAGCCAAACCGGCCATGGCATCTGGCATTACGTTCTCGTCATGAGACATTAGTTGAATCATCACCTGGGTTTCAGCGTGATAATCCTTTGGGAAAAGAGGACGTAAAACACGATCCACTAAACGCATCGTCAATACTTCACCATCACTAGGTCTCGCTTCTCTTTTAAAGAACCCTCCCGGGTAACGACCAGCGGCCGCAAATTTTTCACGGTAATCTACCGTAAGTGGAAGAAAGTCCACATCGCTTTGTTTGTAATTGGAAACTACTGTACATAATAACATACATTTTCCTGATTGGACAACTACAGAACCGTGTGCCTGTTTTGCCAATTTTCCGGTTTCGATAGAAATTTCCCTACCGTCACCAAGGTCTATGACCTCTTTGAATACTTTTGGAATCATAAAATTTGATTAAAATCTGAATCTTTTCAGATTTGTTAAACAATGGTCTTTCCGACGTAATCTCTCTGGTCGGAGTTGTTGTGTTGTTGTGTTGACCAATGAAAAACCGTGTGTAGCTTTTTGTGTTCGCCTTTGCCAAAATTTGGCCGAAACTCCTAAGGCAGGAGGTACTTAAAAAAAGGGGATAGTTTTGCTATCCCCTTTAAAATTTATTTTCTAATACCTAGCTCTTTAATTAGCTCTCTGTATTTTACAATGTCATTTTTGATCATATAATCCAAAAGACTTCTTCTTTTACCTACTAATTTCACCAAAGAACGCTCGGTATTGTAGTCTTTGTGGTTTTTTTTCAAGTGGCCGGTCAAGTGATTGATACGGTGTGTGAATAAGGCAATCTGGCCTTCGGTAGAACCTGTGTTCTCCGCTTTTCCGCCGTATTTCTTAAAGATATCGGCTTTTACTTCTTTGGTTAAATACATTCCAATATTATTTTAAATGATTTTTATGTATATGATCGATTTTCGATCAGGGCGCAAAAATAGTTATTTTTTTCGATACTGGCCCAATCTGAACTCAATTAAATCAAGTTTCTATTTTTCGGTTCTGATCGGGTTATTTTGAATAAGGTCTATGTACAGATTTACTTTTTTCTTTAAATCCTTCCTATGGGATATAAAATCCAAAAATCCATGCTCTAATAAAAATTCAGAGGATTGAAAGCCTTCAGGTAATTCCTTTCCTGTGGTATCTTTTACGATACGCGGACCTGCAAAACCTATAAGTGCTCCCGGCTCGGCAATGTTTATATCACCTAACATTGCATAGGATGCGGTGGTGCCACCAGTTGTTGGATCGGTACAAAGCGAGATATAAGGAAGACCTGCTTCTGATAATTGCGCCAGTTTAGCAGATGTTTTTGCCAGTTGCATTAAAGACAGAGCGGCTTCCATCATACGGGCTCCACCGGACTTTGAAATCATCATAAATGGCGTTTTCTTTTTGATGGCATAGTCTATACCGCGAGCAATTTTCTCGCCTACCACACTGCCCATAGAACCACCGATAAATTTGAAGTCCATACAGCAAATGACTATATCCTTGCCTATAGATTTTCCAAACCCTGTTCGTACGGCATCGGTAAGTCCGGTTTTCTTCTGCGCAGCTTTTAAACGTTCTACGTACTTTTTGGTGTCCTCAAATTTTAGGGGGTCTTTTGAGCTCAGTTTGGCATCTAACTCCGTAAACTTATTGTTGTCAAAAAGGATTTCAAAATACTCTTTGCTTCCTATTCTTACATGATAATCATCTTCTGGGCTAACATAAAAATTTTTGGCTAAATCTTCAGATTCCACAATTTTGCCTGTGGGAGACTTGTACCATAGGCCTTTAGGCGTATCCTTTTTTTCTTCGGTCGAAGTCTGTATACCTTTTTCTTTCCTTTTGAACCAAGCAGTCATATGATCGTCCATTTTAAATTTTGGATAGCGCTTTTTTATAGCGTATTCACGTTGTTCAAATCTTCAAAGGCCTTTTTCAAACGCTCTACGAAAGTAACTTCTCCACTTCTTAACCAGACTCTTGGGTCGTAGAATTTTTTGTTAGGCTCATCGGTACCTTTAGGGTTGCCAATTTGAGACTGTAAATATTCTTTGTTATCCTGAATATAATCCCTTACACCAGCAAGAAAGGCATATTGTAAATCGGTATCAATATTCATTTTGATAACTCCGTAGCTAATCCCTTCCCTGATTTCTTCGACTGAAGATCCTGAACCACCATGAAAAACAAAATCGATATGGTTGTGCTCTACATTGTATTTTTCTGAAATATACTCTTGTGAGTTTTTAAGGATTTTTGGGGTCAACTTCACGTTACCAGGCTTGTAAACGCCATGAACGTTACCAAAGGCTGCAGCGATGGTGAATCTTGGACTTACCTTAGAAAGCTCCTCATAGGCATACGCAACTTCTTCTGGTTGTGTATATAATTTTGAATCGTCAACATCTGAATTATCAACACCATCCTCTTCACCACCGGTAATGCCCAATTCTATTTCTAGGGTCATTTCCATTTTGCTCATTCTTTCCAAATATCCTTTGCAGATTTCAATATTCTCTTCCAATGGCTCTTCAGAAAGATCTATCATATGCGAGCTGAAAAGTGATTTTCCCGTTTCGGCATAATGTTTTTCACTGGCGTCCAATAATCCATCGATCCAAGGCAATAATTTCTTGGCACAATGATCGGTGTGCAATATGACCGTAGCACCATAAGCTTCTGCTAATTGATGTACGTGTTTTGCGCCGGCAACCGCGCCTAATATAGCAGCTTTTTGACCTTCGTTAGAAAGTCCTTTACCTGCGTTGAATTGAGCTCCTCCATTAGAAAATTGGATTATTACAGGGGCATTCAATGTTGCGGCAGTTTCTAGAACACCATTAATTGTGTCAGAGCCTATAACATTTACCGCAGGTAATGCGAATCCTTTTTCTTTTGCATAATTGAAAATTGCTTGAACTTCATCTCCGGTTGCTACGCCCGGTTTAATATTGTGAGCCATAATTTTGGTCTGTTTAGTTTCTAAAAATGAATAACAAAAGTAATAAAACAATTATATTTAGAAGGGATAGTTGATGCCAATTTGTAAAACGGAGTTAGCAAAATTATAATCCCTAAACCATCTTTTGGATTGTACTTCTGCTGGATTGTAGGTTTTGAAGCCTAAATCTAGCCTGAAAAGGAAGTAGGTGAAATCATAACGCAATCCAACACCCGTACCCAGTGCAATGTCTTTTAAAGATGCTAGGCCATCAAAGGTAGCTTTCGGGTCCTCCACATTATCAAAGACATTCCATATATTACCTGCATCGGCGAAAATCGCCCCATTAATATCTCCCACAATCGGAAATCTATATTCCAAGTTAAGGGCCAATTTTAGATTGGCTTCATTAAAGTCGTTTACTGCGGACACACTTCCGGGTCCTAAAGAGTAAGGAAACCATGCGCGGTTATCGTTTGAGCCACCAGCAAAATAACTACGTACAAACGGTATATTGTCAGAATTTCCATAAGGTATGGCAATGCCGAAAAATGCCCGTGCCGCTAAAATGTTGGACCGGGATAGGTCCCAGTATTTTACGTATTCAAATTCGTTTTTAAGGTACTGGGAAAATTGCACCCCGAACACTAATAGGTCGTTCTGATCATTTTTATTGAAGGGTATAAAAGATGAAAAAGCAGAAAGAAGGTTGCCGGCACTTTCTAATTTCCATCTGAATTGATAAAAACTATTATCGATAATACCTTGACGGTTGGTTTTATTAAAGGTATAGTTGGTTGCGAAAATGAGATTATTCTCCGTCAATCGCTTTCGTCTTTCCTCTAATCTAGAGACATCGTTGTAGTCTGTGGTAGAGGTAGCCACCGTTCTATCTTGAACGGCCTTGATAAAACCCGTTGTTCCAGAGGGAATGATTAGCTTTGGATTGTTTGGGTCGGACTCATTTTCAAAAAAGGATGATAGGGCCGGGTCTGTTTGATAATTGTCCGCAATATCGTCCAATCGTTCGAACGTATTTTGGTATACGTTGAAAAAACGGTTGCTATTTACATTACGTACAAATTGGATGTTCAGCAATTCTACATTGTGTTTTGTGAAATCGCTAGGAACCCAGTTATAACCGTAAACGGCGTTTAAGGTCTGTTTGTCTAGCCCTATATTGTTCTGAAAGCTTGTACCTATTGCTATTCTTGTCTTGGGTAGGGTGTAGTTGGGTATTATTTTAGAGGTATTGATGAAGGGAAACCAAATTCTTGGGAAATCTAAGGTGATATCTCCGCCAAATTCAGAAAAATAATTCGCTTCAAAGGTGGAGTTGCTTAGAAGCCCGTAGGTGCCGTCTATAGATATGCTTAGATTTTCTGCCCCTTTGAATATGTTTCTAATTAATAGCGATGTTCCCAGTCCTACCCCTATTTTACGTAAATTAGAGCGGCTTACTTCAAAATTGGTCCCTAATGAGTATTTAGATTTTGGAGCTAGGTAAATGTTAGTGTTTACTCTGTTGCCAATGCTGTCCGGCTCAAAAATAATATTCGGGTATTTAAAAATATTAAGTGCGTTTAACTGCCTTGAAGTTCTTATTTTATCGACATCCCTATAAATACTGTCTTTTTTAAAAAATATGGCGTTCGCCAAAGTTTTAGGATTGATATCGAAATTTTTGGAATAGTGAACCGTATAGTCGCCGTATTGCAAGGTTCTTAGGGAGTCTTGAGTAGTTGACAAGTAATCGGTGTAAATATTGATATTATTTATTTTTTCAACTTTATAGGCGGACGTGGTAACTTCATTTTCGCCCCTGGTTTTTAGATCGCCTATTGTAAGGGTGATGTTCATTTTTTGGTCATCGGCAGACTTTGTCGTGTCTCTGACAATATCAAAAGTAATGGAGCTTTCCTGAAAATTTCTGATGCCTTGATTTCTGAAAATACTTGTTAGGCGTTCTCGCTCTCCGTTGAATTTAGAAAGGTCAAATTGCTCTCCTTCCTTTACTAAGGACTTTTCGGAATTAAGGAAATAAAGGGAGTCAATGGCCGTAGAGGAAATATCGTTTCCAAGGGAGTCTATAATATAAGGTGGTCCTAAATCAATTTTATAATTGATCCTTGCTTTTCTTTTATGTTTGGAGGTGTCTATTTCGTAAGCAGTATTATTTGTAAAATAACCTTTGCCCTGATAATATGCACTAAGTCTGGCCAAACTAAGTCTTGTTCTGGTAGTATCTAAGATTACAGGTGCTTCACCAATATCTTTTAACCATTCACTAAGGCCTTTCACCAGAAAAGACTCCCCTAAACGTCTCACTTGCTTCGCTGATAGCAATTTCGTTAATCTTTTTTTTCGGTTTTCTTTTCTATAGAGCCAGGCGTTGAATGATGAGTCTGGATTTTCCTTGGCTAAATTGTATAGGTTGAGTCGCAATGGATAGCCCAACACGGTGGTATTCGGTTTTTGATAGATCAGACTTTCAAGTTCTTCGTTGTTGATTTTTATAGAATCTGCATAAATAGTGTTTTTTACCACCAAATATTCATCGTCCTCAACCTTTTTTAGAGCGTTACAGGATAGCAAGACTATTGCCAGAAGGGATAATAAGCTTATTTTCGCCATGTTGTTTTTGGAGCAAAGTGCCATCCTCATAAAAATCAAAAATACATCATTTGTATGGTTGTCAAAAGTGAATTGAAACTTATCAAAAGTCTACAACAAAAAAAGTACCGAAATGAACACGGACTATTTGTTGTTGAAGGTAAAAAGACATTGGAAGAGGTTCTGGGCTCTAAAATAAAGCCCTATAAATTATTTGCACTTGATCCTAAAAGTGTCACTCAAAAAAGTATTCAGACCGTTCAAATTTCCAGTAGGGAGTTAAGTCAAATAAGTAGTCTAAAAAATCCTAACGGCTATTTGGGTGTTTTTTATATTCCGACATCAAAAGCGCAAACTACTTCTGATTGGATTTTAGTGGTAGATGGGATTCAAGATCCTGGCAATTTAGGGACAATAATCCGCTTGTGTGATTGGTTTGGGGTCAGGGATATCATCTGTTCACTAGATACCGTAGACTGTTATAACCCAAAGGTGCTTCAGGCAACTATGGGTTCAATAGCCCGCGTAAATATAAAATATACCCCTTTAAAGGAGTTTTTGAAAAAAACGCAACTACCAATTTATGGTACTTTTATGGACGGTGAGAATATTAATACCTCAAAACTACCTAAAAAAGGCATTGTAATTATGGGGAATGAAGGAAAGGGAATTTCAAGAGCTGTTGCTCAACAGTGTACACATAAGTTGACCATTCCACAATCTGGAGAGAGTACTACAGAAAGTTTAAATGTGGCCTCTGCCGCCGCAATTTTACTACATGAAATTAGAAGGTGAGGGGGATATTGAAATAGTAGTGCAAAAAGCAAATTCATTTCAGGCATAGGTAAAAAAACATAATTTTACTAGCCCCTAACCACTATTTCTATTCAAAAGTGAAATTGATGAAAATGCCCCTTGTTTTCATAGATTCAATATTTCCGGTCCAAGGACTATTTGGATCCTTATCGGGTACTAATTCATCCGTTAGGGCAAAAACTCCTCGAATAGAAGGGGTGAACTTGAAATATTGAAGATAAAAGTCAATGCCAAAACCAAGTTCGTAGTTATAGACCCACTTCTTCATTCTAAATGTACCTGAACGATTATCGTCTAAACTGGCTTCGTTGCTTCCAAGGTTAAGGCTTCTTGAGCCACCACCAATTACAAAGGGTTTCCAATTCCCGAGTCTTTTTGCGCTAACCTTCAATAAAATCGGAAAATTGATGTAAGTCGATTTCACTTCTCTCAAAACTTCACTGTCCTTGTTAATAAGTGGAGAGGGGAAACCAAGTAATCTTGAGCCATAATGAAGTCCAGGTTCAAAACGTAAATCTAAAAACTGGTTGATGCGCATTTCACCTATAAGACCAACATTGAAACCAAAAGATTTAGCAACTAAAATAGTGGTAAGATCTTTTCCAGAAGCGTCGTATCCTAAATCTTCTTTGTATTTGAATTTAAAGTCGTATTGGTTGAAACCCAGGAAGTAACCCCAATTGAGGAATTTTTTATCCTCGTTTTGTTTGTTCAGTACGGGGTTTTCGTTGAATTGGGCATTTAAAGAGGCTGTCGTCAACAATAGCAATAGGCTTATAAAAAACCAGTTCTTCATATATCCATGTTTGCGATTCTAGGACATCTTTTAGATTGTTCTTTAGATTCTAGCAATAAATAACTAGGAATCTTTCTTTTTTGCAACATAAATAGATGCCACCCCAAATGTTTGAGGTTTGTTCGTTACATCTATAAACCCAATTTCACGTAAAATATTGTTGAAGTTTTTACCATGTGGAAAAACCGATGCAGATTCGCTTAAATAGCCATAGGCGGCGTTATCTTTTGAAAATAGCTTACCTATGAGCGGAAGAATATTTTTGGTGTAAAACCTATATCCTTGTTTGTAAGGTGTATTGGTGGGTACTGAAGTTTCTAATACTACCAAGGTTCCGTTTGGTTTTAAAACACGCAATATTTCGGCTAATCCTATTTCAAGCGTTTCAAAATTCCGTACACCAAAAGAAACGGTTACTGCATCAAAGGAATTCGTATCAAAAGAAAGATTTTCACTGTCACCAACGACCATTTCTATGGTGGTATCTAAATTTCGGGCACTGACTTTTTCTTTACCGACAGCTAGCATACCGGGTGAAATATCAAGACCTACTATTTTCTTTGCTCCCGTTTTCACCATGGCAATGGCCAAATCTCCTGTTCCGGTAGCAATATCAAGAATCGATTCAGGATTTTCTTTTTTAAGTAGATCAACTACTTTTTTGCGCCATTTCACATCAATGCCAAATGATATTACACGATTTAGACCGTCATAGTTTTTAGAAATAGTATCGAACATTTTTGTGACCTGTTCTTTTTTTCCAAGACGCGAATCTTTATAAGGTGTAACTTTTTGGGACATTTTTTCTTTTTCTGGCAAAGATACAATATAGGTAATGCTTATTTCTAATTAAAAGTAATAGGTAATATGTTGAAGGGTTAAAAGACTGAAAATAAATGATAAACTAATAAAATTATGTAATTTTGACCCAAAATAATTGCTATGCTTATCAGAATTATTTTGAATTGACAGACACCGATTCAAAGTAAAACTTCTTTTAATTTTCTGATGGTGAGCGGTCTAAAAAAGTAAATGAAAATTATAATTGCAGGTGCCGGTGAAGTAGGGTTTCATTTGGCAAAATTACTATCCTATGAATCTCAAGATATTACTTTAATCGATAGTAATAAGGAAAGTCTTGCCTATGCAGACAACCATTTGGACATACGGGTCTTAAAAGGTGACGCTACCTCTATTGCATTATTGATAGATGCCCAAGTTCAGGATTCTGACTTAGTGATTGGAGTGACTTCATCCGAAACGACAAATATAACTTTGTGTATGTTGGCCAAGCAGTTGGGCTGCAAACGTACGATTGCCCGAATTTCGAATACAGAATTTATACATAATAAGGATTTAGTGAAATTCTCAGATTTAGGAATTGATGAATTGATATCTCCAGAAGCACTGGCTGCCACCGAAATTCAATTGCTGCTCAACAAATCGGCTTTCAATGATACCTATGAATTCGAGGAAGGAGAGCTAATTATGGTCGGCGTTTCCCTATTGAAATCAGCTCCTTTTGTAGGGAAAATGGTGAAGGAAGCTGCTAAAATATTTCCAGAATTACACTTTATGCCCATTGCCTTACAACGTATGGGTACTCAATATACGGTAATACCAAGAGGAGATACCTTGTTCAAAGAAGGCGACCAGGTTTATTTCATTACCGTAAAAGAAGGCGTTGATGAACTTTATAAGCTTACAGGAAAAAAGAAGGCCGAAATAAAGAATGTGATGATATTGGGCGGTAGTAAGGTGGGGTATAAAACCGCTAGAGATCTTTGTGCCAATAAATTCAATGTAAAACTTATAGAAAAGAACAAGGAGAAAGCTTTTGACTTGGCCGATGAATTGCCTAATGCTCTGGTGATTAATGGCGATGGTAGAAACGTTGAATTATTGGAGGAAGAAAGTCTAGAATCGATGGATGCCTTTATTGCGGTAACGGGTAATTCTGAGACAAATATCATGTCGTGTTTGGTTGCAAAGTCAAAGTTTATCAAAAAAACGATTGCCTTGGTTGAGAACATGGATTATTTTCAGCTCTCCCATTCCATTGGTATAGATACCTTGATCAATAAAAAGCTTTTGGCCGCGAATAATATTTTCAGACATATTAGAAAAGGGGAGGTCGTTGCCTTAATGCGCTTGAATAATTTGAATGCCGAAATTTTAGAATTTATCGTAAAAAAGAATTCTAAAGTTACGGGAGCGATAATCCGTGAATTGGATTTTCCTAAAGCTGCCACTATTGGCGGTGTGGTGCGTGATGGTGTTGGATACATTGCTTTAGGGGGATTTGAAATTAAGGAAGGTGACCGGGTAGTGGTATGTTGCCTGCCCTCTGAGATTCCGAAAATCGAACGAATGTTCCTTTAAGATGCGGCTTAACTCAAAAATTATATTTCATTTAATGGGTCTTTTGCTCCTTTGTAACGGGGGCTTCATGCTGTTGGCTGCGGTTATAAGTGGTGTTTACCGAGATGGGGCGACATTGAGTATAACATTGGCATCTATTACGACAATGTTCGTAGGTGTTTTTGCGATGTTTTATACGAGGGACCATAAAAAGGAGGTAAAGCAGAAAGAAGGTTATATCATTGTAACTTTTGGTTGGATTGTGATGTCCATATCGGGAATGTTACCTTATTTGTTTTCAGGAGCCATACCAGATATCACCAATGCGTTTTTTGAAACGGTTTCGGGGTACACTACCACAGGTTCCTCCATCATGGACGATATTGAAATCATGCCAGAAGGAATTCTATTTTGGAGAAGCCTTACGCATTGGATCGGCGGTATGGGGATTATTGTTTTGGCCATTGCTATTTTACCGCTATTGGGAATAGGGGGGATGCAACTATTCTCGGCTGAAGCTCCTGGTCCGAGTTCCGATAAATTACACCCAAGAATTACAGACACGGCCAAACGACTTTGGCTGATTTATTTCGGGTATACCGTCGCTGAAACCATACTTTTGAAAATTGCGGGGATGTCTTTTTTTGATGCGATAAACCATGCCATGGCAACGCTCTCTACAGGTGGTTTTTCTACTAAAAACGCCAGTGTTGCACACTGGAACGATCAGCCCTTGGTTCAGTATATCATTATCTTTTTTATGTTTCTCGCTGGAAGCAATTTTGTGCTCAGCTATTATGCTTTTAAAGGTCGTTTCCAAAAAGTGATCAAAGATGAAGAGTTTAAATACTATGCCGGGTTTATAATCATTTTCACTATAATTGTTTCCTTGGTAGTTTATTTTAAGGCGAATATTACCGACTTGACCCCGGGGTATCCAATGGTGCTTGGAAAAGGTGAAAGTTCTTTTCGGCATGCACTTTTCCAAATAATTTCGGTCATTACAACAACCGGATTCGTAAGTGCTGATTTTACCCAATGGACCCCCTTTCTAACTGTATTCTTTTTTGGACTTTTCTTTCTAGGAGGTTCAGCGGGTTCAACTGCGGGGGGTATTAAGGTTATGCGACATTTGTTGATTATCAAAAACGGGTTATTGGAATTTAAGAGGACGTTGCATGCCAATGCCATTATTCCGGTGCGGTATAACAATAAGACGGTTAAGGAAAAAATCGTATATAATATTATCGGGTTCTTTGTGCTCTATATGTTGTTGTTTATCATTGGGGCGCTAGTACTAGGTTCTTTAGGATTGGATTTTGAATCTGCCGTTGGTGGGGCAGCATCTTCACTTGGCAATGTTGGTCCGGCATTGGGAAGTTTGAACCCTGTCAGTAATTTTAATAGTCTGCCGGTTTTGGCCAAATGGTGGTGCGGATTTTTAATGTTGGCAGGAAGGCTGGAATTGTTCACGGTATTGATTTTATTGACGCCATATTTTTGGAAAAGAACATAATTTAATTGACGGTTAAAATGAAAGAAGCCCTTTGAAAACTAAATTTCAAAGGGCTTTTTTATGCGTTGTAGTTTTACTTTATTTAAGGGCTTCCTTGATTCTTGAAAGTGCTTCCGTGATTTCCTTTACCGATGCGGCATAGGAAATACGGATACAGTCTCCGTTGCCAAACGCATCACCCGTAACGGTCGCTACATTGGCGGCCTCCAATAAATACATCGAAAAATCAGATGCGTTATTAATTTTAGTACCGTTCAGTGTTTTGCCGAAATATGCAGTAACATCTGGATACACATAAAAAGCACCTTCGGGCTCGTTACATTTGAAGCCGTCTATTTCATTCAATAATGCTAGAATAAGTTTTCTTCGTTCCTTGAATTCATCGACCATGAATTTTATACGATCAGGCGATTCTTCCAAGGCAGTGATTACAGCACGTTGGGCGATGCAATTAGCTCCGCTGGTCACTTGACCTTGTAATTTGTTGGTCGCTCGTGCTATGTAAGCTGGTGCGCCTATGTAGCCAATTCTCCATCCGGTCATGGCAAAAGCTTTTGCGACACCATTCACGGTAACCGTGCGGTCATACATATCGTCGAAAGCTGCCATAGAGGCATGTTCGGTAACGCCGTAATTGATATGTTCATAGATTTCATCACTTACAACGATGATATTCGGATATTTTTTAAGGACATCGGCAAGGGCTCGCAATTCTTCTTTGCTATAAATGGAACCACTTGGGTTACAAGGAGAACTGTACCATAGCATTCTTGTTTTAGGGGTAATCGCTGCCTCCAATTGGGCAGGTGTCATCTTAAAATCGTTCTCCAAGGTGGTTGCTACCTCTACGGGAACACCGTCTGCTAATTTAACAATATCACTATAACTTACCCAGTAGGGGCATGGTAAAATAACCTCGTCACCTTTGTTAAGTATGACTTGGGCCACATTGTATAAGGACTGCTTTGCTCCAGTGGAAACAACGATTTGTGATGGCTCATAGCTGATGTTATTATCCCGTTTGAATTTAGTGATAATCGCCTTTTTCAATTCCACATAACCATCTACTGGAGTGTAGGCATTGTAATCATCTTTAATGGCTTGTATCGCTGCCTCTTTAATATAATCAGGCGTGTTAAAGTCTGGCTCTCCCAAACTTAAACCGATAATATCTTTTCCTAATGCTCTTAATTCACGGGCCTTTGCGGCCATTTCTAATGTAGCGGACGGCGTAACACTATTTATCCTATCCGAAAGTTGATTGCTCATAGGTGCTGTAATTTCTAGTACTGTAATGTAGGCTCTTTGCCTAATTCCTTTAAATGTTTGAAGTGCGAAATTATAGCTTTTCTAGTAGTTTTATACTCGTGATACGGCAAATTAAATTCCTGTGCCGTTTGTTTCACAATTTTCGAAATTTTTGTGTAATGCACATGGCTGATATTAGGGAAAATATGATGTTCCACTTGGTGGTTCAACCCACCCGTAAACCAATTTACAACCTTGTTTTTTGTGCCAAAATTAACGGTCGTGAATAGTTGGTGAATCGCCCAGGTATTTTTCATGGTTCCAGATTCATCGGGTAGTGGGGTATCGGCATCGTTAACGATGTGTGCCAATTGAAATACGACACTTAAGATTACACCGGCTACATAATGCATTAAAAAGAATCCGATCAAAATTTTCCACCATGCAATATCTAAAATGAGCATGGGTAATACGATCCAAATGGTGAGGTACAATATTTTCGTGATGATCAAGGTGCTCCAATTCATGGTAGCGCTTGGTAATTTTCCGTAAGATAGTTTACGCTTCATATACCGGTACATTTGTTGAAAATCTGTGGTAATTGCCCAATTAAAGGTAAGTAGTCCGTAAAGCAGAACCGAATAAAAGTGCTGAAATCTGTGGTGTTTCTTCCATTCGGCATGTTTGGAAAAACGTAGGATACGCCCTGCTTCCATATCTTCATCGTGCTCATGGATGTTGGTATAGGTATGGTGCAGCACATTATGTTGAACCTGCCAGTTATATACGTTGCCAGCTAAAATATAAATACTGCTACCCATAATTTTATTGACCCATTTTTTATGGGAATATGCGCCATGGTTGCCATCGTGCATTACGTTCATACCTACCCCGGCCATACCAATGCCCATGACAATTGTCAGAAGAACATTTGCCCAATTTGGTAAACCTAGGGTCAGTATTAAAAAATAAGGTGCTAGAAATAAGGTGAACATCACAATGGTCTTCACATGTAGTTTCCAATTGCCTGTTTTCTTTAATTGATTGTTCTTGAAATATTCATTAACCCTTCCATTCAAAGTTTTGAAGAACTTTGCGGAATCCGTTCTTGAAAATCGTACGGTTTTTTGTTCCATATTGTGGTAATCTTTACTTAATATAACGTAATTGAAACGCCAATAGTTTGATAGCTTAATTAAAAACGAAATCTTTGCAAAAGTGAATTTACAAATTTTATATAATTTCAAAGATACGCATGACTGCTGAAACCATATTTGAATATTTTCCCAATTTATCCGAAAATCAGAAAAAACAATTTAGCAAGCTCGAAGAGCTCTATAAGGATTGGAACCAAAAAATAAATGTGGTTTCCCGAAAGGATATAGAAGAGATTTATCTACGTCATGTACTGCACTCGTTAGCAATAGGGAAGTTTATCGATTTTAAAGATGGTGCTAATATTGTTGATGTAGGAACGGGAGGTGGTTTTCCAGGAATTCCGTTAGCGATTTTATTTCCGCATGTCAATTTCACCTTGGTAGATTCTATAGGTAAAAAAATAAAGGTAGTCGATGAAGTGGTCGATGGGCTTGAACTAACGAATGTAAAAACAGTTAATGCCCGCGTAGAGGAAATACCAGGACAATTCGATTTTATCGTAAGTAGGGCTGTGGCTGCCATGCCGACCTTTGTTTATTGGGTCAAGGGGAAGATAAAAAAGGAATCGGTTCACGAAAGACGAAACGGGATACTCTACTTAAAAGGGGGTGATCTACAAGAGGAATTGAAAGACTATAAGACGGCCGAAATTTTTGAGCTTACCGATTACTTCAAAGAGGATTTTTTTGAGACCAAGAAATTGGTATACCTACCGCTTAAATACAAAGGATAAAATTAAGGGACGAAATGTTGTGTCTTTAAAGACTAAGAGATCGATAATAAGCCTGCTTATATTTTTTTGCAAACTCTTTTAGGGCGTTCCAAAAGTGAATGTGTATACAGGCCATATGAAGCTTCAGTACTTGGATATTCATAAGTAATTAATTTAAAGTGAGTTACAAAGGTGGTAAAATTACTTTTAATTTACAATTAGTTAACGTTAAATTTACATTGAATATTGTGTTAAATTGATTTTAAATTTTGATTCTCCCATATTGAAAAGCCCTTAACCTGTTTTGGTTAAGGGCTTTAAAAGAGATGTTTAGGTGGTTTATTTACTCCATGGAGGGACTACGCCATTAGATCGAGCATAAGCAATTAATTGGCCTTTGTGCTCTCCGTTGTGTTCCATAATTGCTAGAAGTCCTCCTAATTTATTCATTTTCATAAATCCGAAATCTACTTCTTCGTTTAAATCTCCGTCGTCAACCATGGTAATTTTGTCAAGAACGAATTCGTTAGATTTTTTAAGGGCCGAAATAATATTTTCTTTTCCGGTGATTTTGCCTATCGCCATCACATCAACATCTTCTGGCGGGGCAAAACCCAATTTAGAGGCTAGAAAGTAATTTGCCCCAGCAACATGGAGTAGGGCTTCCCCAACGGAATTCACTCCTTCAGAAGGTCGCCAATCGTATTTGTCTTCTGGAAAAGCTTCTGCAAGCTGAATTACCTGTGATTGATTCCCTGTTAACACCGCTTTAATAGTAGTTTGTGCTAATTCTTCCTGTGCGTGCAGAACGCATCCGGATAAAATGATTACCGCAAGTAGTAACTTTTTCATAATTAGTGTTTTAAGGTGGAATTAAATTTAGAAATTTATTGTGATAAACCTCATTTTTATTTAAAAAATAATCAAAAAAAAAGGCTGAATCTAAATTCAGCCTTTTAAAGTTGTTTATCCTAAAAAAGGATATCTATAATCCGTAGGCGTTACAAATGTTTCCTTAATTAGCCTTGGCGAAACCCAACGCAATAGGTTTTGGGCAGATCCAGCCTTATCATTGGTTCCTGAAGCCCGTGCACCACCAAAAGGTTGTTGACCGACCACGGCTCCCGTAGGCTTATCATTGATATAGAAGTTACCTGCGCAATTCTGAAGAGCTTTAGTCGCTTCGTCAATAGCATATCTATCCTTGGCTAAAACAGCTCCTGTTAACGCGTATTCAGAAGTGCTGTCCACTAATTCCAGGGTTTTGCTCCAATCGGTATCTTCATAAACATATATGGTCACTACAGGTCCGAAAAGTTCGGTCTCCATCGTAGTGTATTTAGGATCTGTTGTTACGATTACGGTAGGTTCTACGAAATATCCTTTAGATTTATCATAACCGCCTCCTGCATAAATTTCCGCATTTTTATCTTCCTTGGCCTGGTCGATATATTTTACCAGTTTGTCAAAGGAACCTTCGTGAATTACTGCGGTGATGAAATTTGACATATCCTCAGGTGATCCAGGTTTGTTGAACGAAGCAATGTCTTGTTTAACGTATTCTAAAATCTCCTTTGAGGTAGATTTTGGTAAATATACTCTTGATGCAGCACTGCATTTTTGACCTTGAAATTCAAAAGCACCCCTTGAAATAGCTGTGGCTACTTGTTTCGTATTTGCGGTGGGATGCGCCAGAATGAAATCTTTACCCCCTGTTTCACCTACTATTTTCGGATAGGTTTTATAGGTGTGGATATTATTTCCTATTTGTTTCCATAATTCCTTGAACACGTGGGTGGACCCAGTAAAATGGATTCCCGCAAAATCAGCACTGGCCAAAACTGTATCGGTAATCATAACCGGATCTCCATAAACTACGTTGATAACACCATCGGGTAAACCGGCTTCTTTGAATATATCTACAATAACTTTTGCAGAAAATATTTGGCTGTCACTTGGTTTCCAAATCACAACATTGCCCATCATGGCTGCACTTGCCGGAAGGTTTCCTGCAATGGCGGTAAAGTTGAATGGAGTTACTGCATATACAAATCCTTCTAAAGGTCTATATTCAACTCGGTTCCAAATACCTTCTGCGGAGTCAGGTTGTTCTTCATAAATTTGAGACATGTATTCCACATTGAAACGCAAGAAATCAATTAATTCACAAGCGGCATCTATTTCAGCCTGATGAATATTTTTAGATTGTGCGATCATCGTGGCCGCATTGATTTTTGCTCTATAGGGCCCTGCAATAAGTTCGGCGGCTTTTAAGAAGATGGCCGCACGTTGTTCCCAAGTTAAGTTGGCCCACGCGGTCCTAGATTCCAAACAGTTGTCGATCGCCGATTGTACGTTGCCTTTATCGGCAACATGATAAGTACCTACGATATGCTTGTGGTCATGGGGGGGTGACATGGGTTTGGTGTTCCCGGTACGTACTTCCTTTGAACCTATGTACATAGGAATATCTATCTCGTTGTTGAAATATGCTTTGTATTGTTCCAGAACGGCCTCTCTTTCCGAGGAGCCAGGTGCATAACTTTTTATTGGTTCGTTAAATGCTGTTGGAACTTGAAAAAAACCTTTACCCATTGTCAAAATTTTAAATTAAAAAGTTGACCAAAGGTACTAAAAGGGGATTGGACTTAAAACAAATGGAGAATTAAATGGGATTAGTTCAAAGCAAAGGGAGCACTAAATTTAAATGTGGGAATATAAACCCTGAATTTATCGGAGTTGCTAAAATTGACCATATTGTAGAAACCTTTCATGGCCCCGATGGGTGACGTTAAAAGACATCCTGAGTTATAGGTATGCGAATCTCCTGGTTGTATTACGGGCTTTTTTCCTATAACGCCTTCGCCATCTAAGGTTTCCATGTCGTTAAGGGAGTCATAAATTTTCCAATGACGGGAAGTTAACTGAACGGCATCCTTACTTTGGTTCTCTATCGTTATGGTATAGCCGAACGCATAATGCATCTTATAGTTTTTAAAGAAAGTTCCTTCAAAACTGGTTTGTACCGAAATCTTTATGCCTTTAGTAACCTGTGTTATCATCATCTTTTTAATAGGTAAATACGCTTGCAGCGATTACTATGATTATTCCTATACATCCTAAAATAAAAAAAATAGTGTTTAGGAAAACATATTTTATAATGGTTTTAACTCTTCCTTGTTGGTAGAAATTTCTCATTGCCTTATAAAGATAGAATGCGAAAATTAAAAGAAATAATCCATCAGTTTCTATATTGAATATGGCATTGACCAAATAGCTAACAATGAGCAAGATAAACAATAGCGATTGATTGTGAAAGCTAAAGATCAAATGATCGGTATAAGTATATTTTTTTCTGATATATACCAGCCAAATGAACATCGAAAAGAAGGGTAGGAAGAAAAAAGTGGCAAAGGGTAATTTTGCTAGAATGGTACTGATGAAAGTTCCCGGTCGTTTTTCGATTTCAACCAAACTATGTGCAAGCCTATAGGTGATTTTATTTTCACTAATCTGGGGAATTCCATATTTAGCAACACTGGTTTCGAAATTATAAGCAGTGTCTTTTTTAATGACCGTTTTGAAAAATTCAAGTTTACTGCCATAGCGCTCAAAAAAACCATTTCCTTTGATCTTTTGAAAATATTTCTTTGGATTAGAAAGTATGGACGAATCTCTTTCGCTTAGTCGATTTCCAATGAACTCGTTAAATTTTATGGAGTCTAATGCCGCTAATGCTTCCTTTCTTTCGCTTTCATTTTCAAACTCTATTTTATTCAGTTCGTTTTTAATGTTAAAAGCGGTGGCTTGATTCTCCGAGCCAAATTTATTCCATGTGTCGAACTCGCTGTTGTATTCCATCATTAAAAAGTAGATAATGGCCAGGCTCAAAAGAAAACGGAACGGATTGGTGTAGGATAGACGTTTACCTGAAATGTAAGCTTTGGTGATTTTTCCAGGTTTTAATAGTAAAGCGGCCAAAGTTTGGAATAGCTTAGAGTCATAAGAGAACACGTTTGAGAAGAATTCTTCAAAGAAGTCCCTTATGGTTAATTTTTTTATGCTATTGGCTTGGGAGCAATTTGGGCAATATTTATCACTTAAATCTAAAGGGTGGCCACAGTTAAGGCACTTTACCCCTCGGTATTGTAGACCGTATCGGCCGGTGGTTTTAATGGTCGGTCTGTTTTCCATAAGCTATGAAAAACGTAAAGATACACTTAGTTGGTAATATTTCGTGAATTTGCGGATCCCACTCCTATAATACTGTCGTACATATCGCCGAAGTTGCGATAATAGACCAAGATAAGGTAGTTGTTTTCTGTGAAATGGAAATTACCTCCAACGGCATTTAATTTTATGGTATCACCGTCTTTTAGAACATACTTGTAGTTGTAAAAGCCTTGTTTCATTTTCAAGGTTGCTTCCATCATACCATTTTTCTCGTTATAGGTCATTTTATTATCGTCCGAAAGAGCATAATTATTGAACTTCCCAAAAATGTAAACATCGTCTAAGGCTATGAATTCGGTATAGGGAAGGCTAAAATGAACATTCGTATACTCAGCTTCCCTTGAAGCATTGTCCCCTTGCAATGTTCTGATGACAAAATCACCATTGATATCAGGGAAATAGGTATAAGGCTTATCGTTTCTGAAATCATCGGCAAATAGATAATGATTGTAAAGGTCCGTTAGCTCAATGCTTGAAATCTGAGAGGTCGGTGCTCTGAGGTCACTGGTATCGAATAGGAGGAATTCATTTCCTCCAAAAAAGGAGGTTTCCTTATCGTATTTATAGACAAGTTCGTCTCCCAAGGTATATTGTGGGGCAATATTGTAAAGGGCGGTAGGCCAATAGTAATTTTGAAGAATAGCTACTTTTACCTCTTTCTTTGGGTTGATCAGTCTTAGGTTGGGCGACTTTATCTTGAATTGAACTACTTGTTTTTCATTTAGAAAATTAAAATCCCTAGAACGTTTAATGGAGGCACTCACATTTACCAGATCGTTATAAACTATGAAGCGGCGTGAAAATTGTAGCTCATAACTGCTATTGTAAACCTCAATAAGATAATTTCCGCTTACTTTAAGTCGAACGTTGTCATTGGGCAAAGACAATTGGTAGTTGGAATATGTTTCTAAAGTGGTGTAGCTATTGGCATAGTTTGTAATACGTTGGTTGTCTATTCCATCTAAATATTGTGATTTTAATAAGGAGGATTTGTTCCAGTCATAATCACAATGGGTTATTTTGTAATAATAGTCTTGTTCGTTGGCTAAAAGATCATCAAATTCCAAGTAAATAGGTTCTCCGATTTTGATTACGGGAAACTGGTCCTGGGTTGGGCCCTTGAAAATAATGGATTTTATATGTTCAGGTGGATTGATCTCTTCTTGTACCTGTGCCGCTAGGTTTTGCAGCAAAAAAAGGCATATGAAATGTTTAATGAAAATACGCATTAGGTAGCTTTTTTTTGGGTAAAGGTAAACAAAAACGATGCCTGAAAAATATACCTCGTTGTAATGCTGAAATTATAGGTTAATAATTATGAAAACGAAGTTTTTGTACTTAAATTTGCTCAAATTTTGTTAACCTAAAGGTCTACACGCACATGTCTAAAGACATTCGAATTAAAAAAGGGCTCAACATTAACCTTGTGGGTGCCGCAGAACAGACGACTTCAAAGGCTGTTTTAAGTAATGTTTACGCTATACAGCTTAGTGATTTTCACGGAATTACACCAAAAATGATGGTTAAACAAGGGGCGGAGGTGAAAGCTGGAGAGCCTTTGTTTTATAATAAGAATGTAGAGAATATGTTCTTTGTTTCCCCAGTGAGCGGTGAATTGATAGAAATCGAAAGAGGGGATAGAAGACGTATTTTGACCTTGAAAATTTTAGCCGATAAAACTCAGGTTGCCGCTAAGTCCGCTATTTTGGATATTGATAAGGCTTCTAAAGATGAGATTAAAGCCATCTTGTTAAAAGGAGGTTGTTGGCCGTTCATAAAGCAACGTCCCTACGATGTGATTGCAAATCCCGATACCAATCCGAAATCGATATTCATTTCCGGTTATTCCAGTGGGCCTCTTCAGGCAGCGTTGGATTATGTTTTGCAAGGAAAGGAAAAGGAATTACAGGCGGCTATTGACGCCTTGTTGAAATTAACTCCCGGTAAAGTGCATGTTTCGGTCGGTTCATCCAGTAAATCGCCATTGGCTTCTTTGAAAGGAATTGAACTGCATACCGTTTCTGGTCCGCATCCTGCTGGTTTGGTAGGAACGCAAATTAATAAGTTGGATCCTATCAATAAAGGGGAGATAGTTTGGGTCGTTTCTCCGCAAGATTTAATTATTATCGGAGAATATCTGTTAACGGGAGAGTTTAATGCAGAACGTCTAGTGGCTCTTGCCGGATCGTCTGTAAAATCGCCTAAATATTACACGACCAAAATAGGGGCCGAAATTTCAACTTTTTTGTATGCAAGTGGTGTAAACGAGGAGAATTTCAGGGTTATCAACGGTGATGTGTTAACCGGTACGAAAAGTAAGCCAGATGGTTATTTGGGTTATTACAACAATACAGTTTCGGTTATTCCCGAAGGTGATGATTATGAGTTGTTCGGATGGAACAAACCTGTCTTCGATAAAATTTCAGCTACAAGAGCACTTACCTTCTCTTGGTTAAGCCCTAATAAAAAATACGATTTGGACACAAATACCAATGGTGAGCATAGAGCTTTCGTGGTGACCGGTCAATATGAAGAGGTTTTTCCGATGGATATCTTTCCGATGCAATTGTTGAAAGCGTGTATGGTAAAGGACTTGGATGAAATGGAGCAGTTGGGTTTATATGAAGTGGCACCTGAAGATTTTTCATTAACTGAGTTTATATGTATTTCCAAACAGCCGCACCAAAAGATTATTAGGGAGGGATTGGATTTATTGCAAAAAGAAATAGGATAAGAAATGAGTTTAAAAAGCAAATTACACGAACTTAAACTGAAGTATCAGGATAAAAAGATGGCTCCTGCCTTTAATGCCTTTCATACTTTTTTGTTTACCCCAGATGAAACGACCCATGCAGGTGGTACGCACGTCAAGTCTGCCGATGATTTAAAGCGAACCATGAATACGGTAATCATGGCGTTGGTTCCGGTATTGTTGTTCTCCATGTTTAACGCCGGGTACCAGCATTACTCCGCTATTAACGGTTTTCCTTCTGATTTCTCGGTAATGCGCGATTTTTTGACTTGGGATAATTTCTGGATCGGTATTATAAAAGTATTGCCCTTGGTGGTGGTCTCTTATGGCGTTGGTCTGTTGGTTGAATTTATATTCGCCGTAATCAAAGGGCATGAGGTTGAAGAAGGGTATCTGGTCACAGGTATGTTGGTTCCGTTGATTATTCCTATAGATACACCGCTTTGGATGTTGGCCGTTGCCGTGGTTTTCGGTGTTGTGATTGGAAAAGAAGTATTTGGGGGTACAGGAATGAATATCCTTAACCCGGCATTGACCATTAGAGCATTTTTGTTTTTTGCCTATCCTACTTGGATGAGTGGTGATAAAGTTTGGGTTTATGGGGCGGTAGAACGCGCTGGAGGTCCAGATGCCATCTCAGGTGAAACTATTTTAGGTTCTTTGGCACAAAATCAAGGAGGTGATTTGGCTTACTCTGTGTCTGATATGTTCTTTGGATTTATTCCCGGTTCTGTAGGGGAGACCTCTACTTTTTTAATAATACTTGGAGGATTGTTTTTGATCTTTTCTAAAATTGCTAGTTGGAGAATTATGTTAAGTGCTGTTATCGGAGCATTGGTCATGGGTCTTATATTTAATCAAGTAGTGGATTTTGGATGGATTGGTGAGTCCAGTAAATTCTATGGTTTAATGAGTTTCGAATTTTGGAAACATTTGATCGTGGGAGGTCTGGCCTTTGGAATCGTGTATATGGCAACCGATCCAGTAACGGGTTCGCAAACTAATAAAGGCAAATGGTTCTATGGATTTTTCATAGGGTTTATTTCAGTAATGATACGGGTGTTTAACCCGGCCTATCCCGAAGGAGTGTTTTTGGCCATTTTATTGATGAACGTCTTCGCGCCCACTATTGATCATTATGTTGTACGTGGAAATATCAAGAAGAGAATGAAACGATTGAAGACTGCCACTATTTATCCAAAAGATTCAGAAGGTAAGGCAGAAGAACTTAAAGCACAAACAGTTTAATCATGGCAATAAATACAGATAAAAATATGTACACCGTAGTTTTTGCTGCGGTAATGGTGGTAGTCGTAGGTTCCGTATTGGCATTTACTGCTTCAAGTCTTAGTGGTAAGATTAATGAAAATGAACGCTTTGAGAAACAACAGAACATTCTGTACGCTATGGGCGTGAATGAAAATGTGGATGAGGGAAGTGTTAATTTTATTCCTGCTGATAAGGTAGAGCAAGAATTCACTAAATATATAAAGGAGCAAGTGATCATTGAAGGTGATAAGGTAACACCCGACAACGAGGCTTATCTTATAAATATGAAACAGCAACTTGCTATTGCACAGAAAGGTGGTACCCCAAAACTTCCTTTGTTCATTGGGGAAAAGGATGGAAAAACATTTTATATCATACCTATGTACGGTAAGGGTTTATGGGATGCGATTTGGGGTTTTATCGCCTTAGACGATACCATGACCGTTCAAGGGGTTTACTTTGATCATAAAGGGGAAACACCTGGGTTGGGAGCTAACATAAAGCAGCGTTATTTTATGGATGATTTTAAGGGCGAAAGCATCTTGTCAGGTACCAAATTTGAAGGCGTTACCGTTGCTAAAGGCAATAATGATCCCTTGAATGAGCGAAAAGAAGATAATAAGGTTGATGCATTGGCCGGTGCAACGATTACCGGTAATGGGGTTTCCGCAATGATTTCTGAAACAATGAATCTTTATAAAGGTTATTTAAAAACAATTGAAGTAAAATAAGAATTATGGGATTACTTTCTAAGAAAGATACGGGGTTAATTTTAGATCCGTTGACCGATAATAACCCAATAACTATTCAAGTGCTGGGTATTTGTTCTGCACTTGCTATTACTGCAGAGCTAAAAGCTTCTATTGTAATGGCATTTTCGGTAATGTTCGTTTTGGCTATGGGTAACGTAGTCATTTCGTTGATGCGAAATATTATTCCATCTAAAATTCGGATTATTGTCCAATTGGTCGTTGTAGCGGCGTTGGTAATCATTGTGGATCAATTCTTAAAGGCTTTTGCCTATGATTTGAGTAAAACACTTTCGGTTTTCGTTGGATTGATTATTACCAATTGTATTATTATGGGACGTTTTGAGGCTTTTGCTTTGGCAAATGGACCATGGCGTTCATTTTTAGATGGCATTGGAAATGCTGCCGGTTATGGATTGATATTAATCATCATTGGTTTTTTCAGGGAATTATTGGGGTCTGGTACCTTATTGGGCTTTAAAATTTTAGGTGATCCTATCGCTAAAACGGGCTTATATGCAATTGGGTATGAAAATAATGGGTTTATGTTGCTTTCACCGATGGCGTTGATTGTAGTGGGGATAATTATCTGGGTACAACGTTCACGAAACCCAGTATTACAAGAAGAGAATTAAGTAGTCGTACCAAGAAGATAAAAATATGTTAGAACATTTAGAATTATTTTTTAAGTCCATATTCATAGACAATATGGTTTTTGCCACATTCTTGGGGATGTGCTCTTATTTGGCTGTATCTAAAAAAGTAACGACGGCGGTAGGTTTAGGTGCCGCGGTTATATTTGTTTTAGCGGTAACGGTTCCTTTGAACTGGTTATTGGATCAATATCTACTAAGGGACGGGGCATTAGCTTGGCTAGGTCCTGAATATGCAGAATACAACCTAAGCTTTCTATCATTTATCCTTTTCATTGCTACTATTGCCACTATGGTTCAATTGGTAGAAATCGTGGTGGAAAAATTTTCTCCTTCATTGTATAACTCCTTAGGTATTTTCTTGCCTTTAATTGCCGTAAACTGTGCAATTTTAGGAGGTTCTTTGTTTATGCAATCAAGGGATATCCAGACCTTGGGACTTGCTTTTAATTATGGTCTAGCGTCGGGTATCGGTTGGTTTTTGGCAATTTTGGCCATTGCGGCAATTCGTGAAAAGATTCGCTATTCGAATGTTCCGGCTCCGTTAAGGGGGTTGGGTATAACTTTTATCATTACAGGTCTGATGGCTATCGGATTTATGAGTTTTGGTGGAATGTTGACCGGAGGCGGAGGTGATGAAGCGGCAGAGGCAGCTAAAGAGATGAGCAGCCAAAAAGTTGAGGAAAATCCGATTGACACCACAGATGAGTTGGTAGAGAAAAATAAGAAAGAGATTGATGAAAAAGAAGTCTCGTTTAATACTGTAAACAAATAGAAATGATTTTAGCTGCAAGTACAGGTGGGACTATTTTAATAACCGTAGTTTCCTTTCTAATTTTATTGATGGTGTTGGTTGCTTTGTTGTTATTTACAAAAGAAAAGCTTTCTCCTTCAGGTCCTGTGACCATAACTATTAACGGAGAGAAGAAAATAGAAGTAGCCTCTGGAGGGTCATTGTTGTCCACTCTAGGGAATCAAAAAGTATTTTTGCCATCAGCGTGTGGTGGTGGTGGAACCTGCATTCAATGTGAATGCCATGTGCTCTCAGGAGGTGGTGAGGCGCTACCAACGGAAACACCGCACTTTTCTAAAAAGGAATTGAACCAAGGGGCACGTTTGGCCTGTCAGGTTAAGGTGAAGCAGGATATGGAAATTACCATTCCTGAAGAAGTATTCGGAATTAAAAAATGGCCAGCTAAAGTAGTACGTAATTACAATGTGGCTTCTTTTATTAAAGAATTTGTAGTTGAAATTCCTGAGGACATGAACTACAAGGCGGGTGGCTATATTCAAATTGAAATACCACGGTGCGAGGTAAAATATGCAGATATTGATATTACCGCCCACCCAGAAGAGCATGAAACACCCGATAAGTTTCAAGAAGAATGGGATAAGTTTAATTTGTGGCCTTTAGTCATGAAAAATCCTGAGACGGTAGAAAGAGCTTATTCAATGGCATCTTTTCCTGCAGAAGGTAGAGAGATCATGTTGAATGTTCGTATTGCAACTCCACCTTGGGATCGCTCAAAAAATGGTTGGATGGATGTAAATCCAGGTGTTGCATCCTCGTATATTTTTAATCTTAAAAAGGGTGACGATGTTACTATCTCAGGACCTTACGGAGAGTTTTTCATCAATGAGTCTGATGCTGAAATGTTATATGTTGGCGGTGGAGCAGGCATGGCACCAATGCGTTCTCATTTGTACCACCTTTTCAAAACTTTAAAAACGGATCGAAAAGTATCTTACTGGTATGGAGGCCGATCAAAACGTGAGCTTTTCTATATTGATCACTTTAAGCAATTGGAAAAGGATTTTCCGAATTTTAGATTCTATTTGGCACTTTCTGAACCCTTGGAAGTTGATAACTGGAAAGTAAAAGAGAACATAGACGCTCCTGGAGATGGTTTTGTTGGTTTCATTCATAATTGTGTTATCGACAATTATTTGAGTCTGCACGAGTCTCCTGAGGATATTGAACTGTATTTCTGTGGACCACCACTAATGAACAAGGCGGTGCAAAAAATGGGAGAGGATTTTGGTATCCCAGATGAGCATATACGTTTTGATGATTTTGGGGGATAAGTAATGGCCTAAAATTTAATATTAATATAACCGATATGCACAGCATATCGGTTTTTTTATAAGTTACATTAGATGCATGTTTTAACGGAACAGGAACTCCATAATTTAGCGATGAATATTGTGGGGAAGCAATTGGAAGAAGAGGGCTTTGAGTTTTTAGCGGTGAATAGTGAACTTCGAAAGAATCCTCAGTTTGTCTGTACGAAAGACAAAAAATTGCGTTTTATAGTCGTAAAGGCTATTGAATATCCTGGGGATCCAAAAGATTTCGAATTTTTCAGGTCAGATTTGAATAAAATGAAAGAACATGCCCTTAAGTTTGAAGCCAGGACGTTTTATGCAGGAGTAGGTTTGGTGAATGCCTCCGACTATAATCTACCGGTTTATTTAGATGAAGAGTATATTGTTGATTATGATGGATTAGTGGAATTATGAGAAATTATTTGATTATCGGGTTGTTCATCGCGGGTTTGTCTATTTCGTGTACAAATACTACTAAAGGATACCGAAATGATAATGTCGGGCAGGCTTTAGGAACTACGTATAGTATTATTACCATTACACCTGTGGAAATGGATTTGCACAAAGATATTGACTCGGTTTTTGCCGTAATTAATAAATCATTATCTACTTATATTCCAGAATCTGATATATCGCGAATTAATACTGGTGACAGCAGCGTTGTTGTTGATAAAATGTTTCGCGAAGTATTTAAACTATCCAAAGAGATATACGCTGAAACAAAGGGTTATTTTGATCCTACAGTAGGAACGTTGGTGAACGCATGGGGCTTCGGGCCCGAACATCAAATAGAGTTGGATAGTCTAAAGGTAGATAGTCTGTTAAAGTACGTTGGTTTTGATAAGGTGATGCTTACTACAAAAAACAGGGTGCATAAAACAAACGCAAATATTTACTTGGATTTTAATGCTATCGCAAAAGGATATTCTATAGATAGATTGGCGGCCATGTTAAAAGCCAAAGGTATCGAGAATTATTTAATAGAGGTGGGGGGTGAGGTAATTGCAAAAGGGAGAAATACCATCAAAGATAAGTCTTGGATTGTAGGTATAGATGATCCTGAGATGCAAACACAAAGGGCATCTAAAATTTTAATCCATCTTAATAATAGGGCCCTCGCTTCATCAGGAAACTACCGAAAGTTCAGAATAGATAAAGCTACGGGAAAAAAGTATGTTCATACCGTAAATCCGAAAACGGGATTTACGCAAAATTCCAATACCTTGGCCGTTACTATTTTAGCGAATAATTGCGCTACGGCAGATGCTTATGCTACCGCATTTATGGCGATGGACCTAGATGAGGCATTCAAGCTGATCAATACGAACAAAAACTTAGAAGCTTATATTGTGTATTTGGATGAAAATGGACAAACGCAAGAATTTTTAACAAAGGGATTCAAGGAGTTGGTCGTTGAATAATTATTTTTCAACAAAGGGGATAACTTCCCCTTTGGCCAGACGATAGCGTTCTATTTCAGTTGGAGAAAGTTCTTGAGTCAAATTAACTTCGGTTACCTTAAACCCTATTGACCTAAGTTTTTCGAAATAATCTTTACCGTAAATACGAACATGATCATATTGACCGAATATTTTGGCACGCTCCACTTTGTCAGTAATAGAATTGTCCTCAAAGGTTTTTTCCCTTTTTAAATCTTGCGGAACTTGAAACACACCCCAACCTCCGGGCTTTAAAACCCGATACAGTTCGTGCATCGCTTTGGTGTCATCTGGAATGTGTTCCAGTACATGATTACATAGTATAACATCAAAAGAATCATTTTTAAACGGAAGCTTACAGATATCTGCTTTTACATCAGCCAAGGGAGAATTTAAATCCGTGGTCGTATATTTCAAATGGGTTAATTTTCTGAACCTTTTGTAAAAAGCCTGTTCAGGGGCAAAATGCAAAACAGTTAATGGGGCTGAGAAAAAATTGGTATGGGTTTGAAGAAAAATCCAAAGTAGCCGGTGTCTTTCCAAAGATAGGGTAGAAGGGGACAGTACGTTTTCCCTTGAATTTTCATATCCGTAAGGTAAAAAACTACGAAAGGTTTTCCCATCAATGGGGTCTTCAAAAGTAGTACCCTTGTAGTAAAGGGCAAACAATGGCTTTACGAGATAGCTAAAAGAAATTAATACGGGTCTTGGGATAAGGTTGAGGAAAAATCTAAAAATTTTCTTCATTTGATATTATCCTAACTAATTGTCTTCGATGCCCTGAATTCAGTTTCTTCATCACTTTTAATACCTAAAGCTTCGTAGATATAGCTGAAGGTAGATAACAATTCTGGTTTACCGTTTACGATGGCCACATCGTGCTCAAAATGCGCACTAGGCTTACCATCGGCGGTAAGGATCGTCCAACCGTCTTTTAATTGCTTTATGTTTTTTGTGCCCATGTTGGTCATTGGTTCGATAGCGACCGTCATACCTTCTACAAATTTCTTTCCTCTTCCCCGTCTGCCATAATTTGGCATTTCTGGATCTTCGTGCATTTTTCTGCCCAAACCATGACCTACCAATTCACGTACAACACCATAGCCATGGTCTTCTGTGAATTTTTGGATGGCGAAACCAACATCTCCAACACGATTACCGGCCTTGAATTCCCGTATCCCTATGTAAAGTGATTGTTTGGTAATCTCCAGTAATTTTTTCACTTCGGGAGTAACTTCTCCCACTTCAAAGGTATAGGCATGGTCGCCGTAAAAGTCGTTCTTGAATGCGCCACAGTCTATGGAAATGATATCGCCCTCTTTCAATGGCGTGTCATTGGGAATACCATGCACCACTTGTGCGTTAGGACTCATGCATAGAGAATTTGGAAAATCGTATAGACCAAGAAAGGCCGGAACCGCACCATGATCACGAATAAAGGTCTCTGCCAAGGTATCTAATTGAAGCGTGGTTACACCCGGTTTAACTTCTCCTGCTAACATTCCCAAGGTTTTGGAAACAATAAGGGCACTCTCGCGCATTAATTCTATTTCCTCTGCCGTTTTTATTTTTATCATAAACTATAAAGTATTCGGCCGTTGCCGATCATTGTATTAAACGAGTGACTTCTGTGTCATGTATTCAGATTGTTGAACGCCCATCAATTTTAAGATGGTTGGGGCGATATCGCCCAAAACTCCATCATTGATATGATGAATATCCTTGTCCACTAAAATTAGCGGTACTGGGTTGGTGGTATGTGCGGTATTGGGACTTCCGTCTGGGTTGATCATTGTTTCACAATTTCCATGATCCGCGATTACGATGACCGAGTAGTCATTTTCTATGGCGGCCGTAATAACGTCTTTGGCGCACTCATCAACCGTTTCGCAGGCTTTTATAGCGGCCTCCATGATGCCTGTATGACCGACCATATCTGGATTTGCAAAATTTAAACAGACAAAATCGACATCTCCTTTTTCGATTTCGGGGATAATTTTATCCCTGATTTCATAGGCGCTCATTTCTGGTTGAAGATCATATGTAGCTACCTTTGGTGATGGGCATAAAATGCGTTGTTCTCCATCATAAGGAACTTCCCTTCCGCCATTGAAGAAAAAAGTAACATGGGGGTATTTTTCCGTTTCTGCAATACGTATTTGTTTTTTGCCGGCGTTTGACAAAACTTCCCCTAACGTTTCAACAATATTGTCTTTATTGTAAACTACATGTACGTTGTTGTAAGACTCATCATAATTGGTTAAGGTCACATAATACAGTTTAAGTTTATGCATATTCTGTTCATGCATATCTTCCTGACTTAAAACTTGGGTCAACTCTCTACCACGATCGGTTCTGAAATTAAAGAAAATGACAACATCGTTCTCTTTCACTGTAGCAATTGGTGTACCATCGGTATTGGTCATAACGATGGGTTTAATAAACTCATCGGTAACGTCGTTATCATAACTTTTTTGGATAGTTTTCGCTATATCTGTAGACTTTTCACCTTCGGCATTCACAATGAGGTCGTAGGCTTCTTTGACACGCTCCCAACGTTTATCACGGTCCATGGCATAATACCTGCCGATAACGGAAGCCAATTTTGTGTTTTTGTCCGCGCAAAAGTGAACGAGATCTTCTAAAAATCCCTTACCACTTTTTGGGTCCACATCCCTTCCGTCTGTAAAGGCATGTACATACATATTCGCTACACCAGAAGCCTTGCCTGCTGAAATAAGTCCTTTAATATGGTTCGTGTGGCTATGAACTCCCCCATCACTTATCAGTCCTAAAAAATGAACGTCTTTATTATTCTTTTTTGCGTACTCAAAAGCATTTTTTAAAACAGGTTCATCACGAAGGGTATTTTCCTTTACGGCTTTATTGATCTTGGCCAAATCTTGATATACGATTCTACCTGCACCCAAATTCATATGGCCAACCTCGCTATTGCCCATTTGTCCTTCTGGAAGACCAACGTTCATTCCATCCGTTAAAAGATTTGCGTTGGCATAGTTGGTATAAAGGCTATCAATAAATGGTGTTTGTGCTTTATCTACTGCAGATACTTCTGGATCTGGAGATTTACCCCATCCATCCAATATCATTAAGATCACTTTTTTGTTCATCTTTCCAAAAGTTTTAGAACCCCAAAAATAGTATGTTCTGCCTAGTTAAGCTACTAGATTCCTTACCTTTTTTATATACGAGGTGAAAAATCGCCGTGTTAAGTTTGTATGGATTGGATTTGTTAAAATTTCGTTATAACTATGTTAAGGGCTGAAACAAATTATAATTACTTGCGTCTTTTCTATAGAACAATCTATTCATCAATTAAAAATCATTCATCATGAAAAAAACAATCGTAACACTGTTCATGGCTGTTATGGCTATGGGTACAACTCCATTAATGGCAAATGGATCAAATCATTTAGTAGGTACTTCAAATCACAACATCTCAAGAATTGAATTAAGTTCGTTTTGCAAGGCGGTCATCGAAGGAGATCTGACAACGGTAAAAAGCCTGTTGAAATTAGGAGAAGATGTCAACCAAAAATCTTTAGGCATGACCCCGGCGATGTTTGCCGCCCGTTATAATAGATCAGAAGTTTTGTCGCTGTTGATCGAACATGGTGCAAATCTGACTATGAAAAGTGATCAGGGATTTAGCGTTAAAAAATATGCCGAATTATCAAATGCCGGAGAAGCTTTGGCAATAATAGAAGCAGCATTGGGTAGCTAATGTCAAAACTACTTAGAATGAATTTAACCATTAGGGTTCTTTAGTAGAACCCTTTGTTGTTTTTAGCAGCTAGATTACACGCAATTAGATAGTTAATTTTTCTTGCCATAAAGACTAAGAATCCTAAATGTTAAATATATATTATATCTTTCTTAAATTATTAAAATAATAATTTTATATACATATTTTTATCAAAAATATAATAATGATAATTTTTAAAGGATATAAGTTATGAAAAAATCAATTTCATTCGTTTTGTTAATGAGTTTATTCGCCTTCACTGGGGCTTATGCAAATTCTGGTATTCAATTAAATAAATTAGAAATTAACAATGCTTATAATGATAGTATAAGCGCACTTTGTAAAGCGGCAATGAAAGGCGATGTGGATCAAGTACGTAGTTTAATCGCTACGGGCGAAGCCTTGAACGAAAAATCGTTGGGCCTGACCCCTGCCATGTTCGCAGCGCGCTATAACAAGGCTGAAGTTTTGAAAGTATTAATGCTGAACGGAGCCAATTTGAACATTAAAAGTGATAAGGGGTATACTGCAAAGGAATATGCTAAAATGTCGAACGCAAAGGATGTGTTGGAAGTATTGGATTCGAATTCGTAACCTCTTTTCTCTTGGTATTTAAAAAGCCCTGTTGGAAATTTCCAACAGGGCTTTTTAGGTATTAAATTTCACTCCAAATAGTGTTCAGGTAAAAGAGTAAAAGCGTTAAAAATCAAATCCATTAAGAGCTCTATACATAAAAGCATAAACCGCCATAAATAACATTAGGGCACAAAAAACAGAATAGACTTTTAAAATTGTCACCAATATTTCGGGTTTACAGTTTTCAAATGCCTGTACGTATAAATCTCTAAAGTGTGTAATTGTTCCCATATAGTGTTCTTTCCATGATTAAATCATAACTACAAGGGTTAATTATAAATGGTAAAATAAGTTTGGGACTTACTCAAAGTTACAAAATAAAGGCTTTGCTAGGGTTGCCTTACGTTAAACAACCAAAATAAACGATTAACCTTGGTTTTATACATTTCTATAGCTCCCATAATGAGGGTATGATTAGATTAGTGATCGGGGGTCCACACTATAAATGCACTTTATTCTGTTTAATGACGGTCTATTGATAATTTGGTTCTCTGTACACAAATTACGAATACCTACACATGAAGAATGTATACCATAAAGCATTCCTCAGATTTGTACAAAGACTCTAAATTTAAATCAAAATATGGATTAATCTGAAGCTGTTCTTTTTGCTACATTATAGTTTAGCCAATGACTATTTTTTGAATATATGATTTTTTCAGCACCCTCTTGACAAGATGATTTTTTAAGACAGTTCCAAAAAATCAAATAAGTGCTCGATTTATATCCAGAATATTATTCTGTATGTACGATCTTAAAAACCCGATGGTGAAATGTTCGGTTCCGTAAAAATCTTCACGCTGTAGCAACGAAGCAATGTTCTTACTTCTAAATTCTTCGAGCATAGGAATCGAAAGTGGGGCATAACTATAGTGCCAGGGCTCATATTTAAAGCCTCTTCTTTTTGGGTCATCTGTATACACTAGGTAAAAGTCGTAGGTTTCTGAATGCTCGTCCATCCACAGTTTGAAGTCATGAAAAGGCTGTCCATCACCATATTTTTCAGGAACAAGCACATCTCCCTCCACTTTTCTATAGCCATCAATGACGTCTATATCTGTACCCCAATGGTGTCTACTGGTACCTGGTATAGTAGAATATTCAATTATTTTGTCAATTGCATCTATGGGGTCCATACCATCATCTTCGGTATAGGCTAAAAATTTACGTTCAAAAATGGCCGATTGCCGTTTGAAACTTCGGTAGCTCGATACGATTTTAAGGTCTATACCATCGGAATAGGCCGCTTTTTTCATCTCCAGGAAGGCATCATGCGCCTCCTTTCTTAAATTGATATCCTTACCGTACAGTTGAATATCGGCTTTGCCCATTAGCTCTAAAATGGAATATTCTGGGTCTTGTTTCGTGATAATTGTAGGGGCCAATGAAATTGCTAAGGCCGCAGAACCACTTTTTTTAATAAAATTTCTTCTTTGCATAAGGGTTGCAATTAGGTTTCGAATAAAAAATCAGCTTACCTTCCCAATAAGGTTATTCAACTATTGAAATAAGGTTAACGTGGTTTTAGCCTTAAAAGTACTGAATCTGCTCTTTAAAAAGCAGCTGTCAATTTTCTAATCGGTTTTTAAGATACGAATATCCCCCGATGCCTTATAAAAAATCCTTTAAAGGATTCTTTGAGAATAAATATAAAAATAGGGGAACACTTGTTCCTAAAGAATTTTATGTTGTGAACTACAAGATAATTTCCGCGGAAAAATGCTATCGAGCCAAGTATAAAAAACCTTGGTAATTCAAATTTTCTTCGGGAATACTGATAGTGTAAAAATAGACCCCTATAGGAAGTCCTTTTTCTGAACCAAAAGGAATATTGTTCTGGTTAGAAAACCCTACAAATTCATCGGTGTAATTTTCTTTTTCAAAAACCTTTATGCCGTAACGGTCATAAATCTGAACAACATTACGGTCATATTGCTCCAATTCCTGAATAAAAAATGAATCGTTCACCCCATCGCCGTTGACCGAAACAAAATAATTATCGAGGCTCAATACTTCCCGTGAAAGCGGTTCGTACGGTATTTTTGAGACGCCAAGGGTAATGATTTCATACTCATCGGGTACAAAGGTCTCTGACGATACAAAACCATCGGTTAACGAGCCTATGGGCACACTACCGGCCAAGTTCAACCAGCGACGGGATAGCTTACTCCATCCCACAATGACTATTTTGCTGGCATCATCGGTAAAGCGCGCCATATCACTGCGCTCGTTCCAACTAAGGGTAACGGTTGATGGTAAGCTGCCTTCCAAACGCCAAAATTCTACATCGCTCACATAAGCCACATCCAATGCGACCTCAAAGGTGTCGAAAGCCCCTGAAAGGCTATTCGGATTACTTGGGTTCTCCAAAAAATAGGCACTTTTGGCGAACAGGTTCATTCGTTCGGAATTTAGGATCAAGGGCCGTATATACGTTCTGTCGCCAACGGGGAAAATAAAATTCTGCTGACCGGTAATGGCCGCATAACCCTCTATTTTGGTAAGGTCTCCTTCCCCATTATAAAAACTGTTCTCCAAAAAATTATAATAAACACCGGGTTGGGCGAGGGGCGTGCGTATACTGCCCAAAATAAAATTGGTATTGTTACTATTGTCAATACCCACTGCCAATTGCAGGTCATTGTCCACCGCAATTTCCATATCATAAAATTGCGGGGTTAGCGTACCGGAGACCGTTAAGGCTTGCGTGCCGTAAAAACCGGCCAGCCCTAGATTGGTATCGAAGGGCGAATCATTGACCAAATTGGTATGGAAGCCCAGCATACCGCCTTCATGAATACGAAGATTCCCCTTATTGTACAGGGCGGTTTGGGCAGCTACCGTTGCCGAACAAAGCAAAATAAGGATGTTGAGGTAGGTTTTCATTTTAAAAATCTGAAATAGTAAAATACCAATTTGCAACAACTAAGTTATCAAAGTCGTTATTTCTAATTTCAACGGTAAATCCATTTGTTGTTTGAGATGTGATATATATTCTATTGTCTCCTTCAACTGTTAATTGAATAATATAATCAGCATCCGGTCTAGGCGAAGTGAAGTTTACGGTATTTGAACCACTACCTCCCGAAATGGACTGAATTCCATTTGTATGGATTGAATTTGCTCCATTTGCTTTTCCCATGGCTATAATCTGCGGACTTTTCCATTCTGTTCCAGTTGAAGTAGCAGTTAAAACGTCCCCTGCATTTCCTGTATTTCCTTTTTCGTCCAATAGTTGTTCTGTTAATTCAAGGCTACCATTTATAACTATCTCAGAATCAGTAGTTCCTTCTTCCTTAATTCTTACAGCTTCGTTTCCACCAACGGAGAAAGCCAATTGGTCTGCTGCTCCACCCCAAAACATGCCGGTGTTTGGATCGCTGTTAAATCTATAGGAAGGAAGGTTTGGACCACCATCGGAACTTATGAAACCACCTGACCTTGTGGAACCTACAACATGTAATTTTATTGTAGAAGTGTTGTCTGGATTATTTGTGCCTATTCCCAATACTTGATCGGTACTATTCCAAAATAATTGATTGTTGTTTTCTGTTACAGACCCATCAATATTATCAGCAAAGAATATCGAGCCAGTTGTACCCTTCAAACTGACTTTATCGTCCACGTATTTTTTTGTTGCGGCGTCCGCGTCGTTCGACGGGGCGTGCAAGTCTGTGATTGTGAAGTTCCCCATGGAGATGTCCTTCTGTGCATCGCCCAGATCTGACAATGGCACGGTTGCGATGTCGACCTTGGTGGCGTTGCCCGTGGCATCGCCCATGAAGATGAAGTCCTGGCCGAGGGTTCTTGTGAAGAGGACCGAGTCCCTGAGGGACTGGGGTACTCCCGCTTGTGTTTTATCGTCCACGTATTTTTTTGTCGCGGCGTCCGCGTCGTTCGACGGGGCGTGCAAGTCTGTGATTGTGAAGTTCCCCATGGAGATGTCCTTCTGTGCATCGCCCAGATCTGACAATGGCACGGTTGCGATGTCGACCTTGGTGGCGTTGCCCGAGGCATCGCCCATGAAGATGAAGTCCTGGCCGAGGGTTCTTGTGAAGAGGACCGAGTCCCTGAGGGACTGGGGTACTCCCGTTTGTGCTTTATCGTCCACGTATTTTTTTGTCGCGGCATCCGCGTCGTTCGACGGGGCGTGCAAGTCTGTGATTGTGAAGTTCCCCATGGAGATGTCCTTCTGTGCATCGCCCAGATCTGACAATGGCACGGTTGCGATGTCGACCTTGGTGGCGTTGCCCGTGGCATCGCCCATGAAGATGAAGTCCTGGCCAAGGGTTCTTGTGAAGAGGACCGAGTCCCTGAGGGACTGGGGTACTGTTGTATTGTTTCCGTTATTCTTTAAAGTTGCCCAAACTACATTGAGATTTCCATCAGTAGTTAACACTTGGCCACTTGTTCCATTTTGAATTTTAGCTGGCGTTATATTATCATTTGCGATATCTTCAGTCAAAATGGTACCATTGCGAATATTGTCAGATTCCACGGCATCTACCGCCAACTCATTGTTTTTAATTCCACCTGCTGATACGTCTAATGTATAGGGAGACGCTGTAGTTCCATTGCCATAACGTATTAAGGTGCCATCGGTGCCATTTAAAATTTCATTACCAACGATACCATCAGCTTCTGCAACAGCTGCGGGCAAGGTAATTGTTCCACCACGTTGCAGTGAAATTTGTGTTCCGGCCGCATTGATGCTTAATTGCTGATTGTCAGAACCAACCAATGCATCTAAATTTACCGCTGTGTTTCCTCCGCCTGGTGTCGTAGATCTTCCCATCCTTAAGGTGTTATCCAGTTTGCTAAAGCTGAGTTCGTAGATTTCATTGGCATCTTCCCATTGTACAATCCCGTTTTCATCGGTGGTCAGTACATGGTATGGATCTTGATCAGCTATATCTTCGGGTAAGATACTTCCATCTTCAATAGCTTCTGTTTTTACCGCGTTTTGGCTTAGTTCACTCGGACCTACCGACCCTGCCGCTAATTTATCTTGGTTAATGGAGTTGTCCCGTATGTCCTCGGCCCCTATACCACCATCTGCAATATTCTCACCTCGTATACTATTTTGAGCTACTTCTAGATTATAGCCCTGTGCCGATTGGGTAATCTCAATGGTGCTTCGGCCATTGATGATAGGATCGTTCGTAATCGAAAAACTTACGGCATCGCATAGGTTGATCCATGTACTACCATCGTAATAATAGATACACTCCGTATCGGTATTGTATACCATACCGCCCCGTTGGGGAATAATGGCATCCATTTGAGCCGTGCTGACCCGTGTAATTACCAAGACTTTTGAATTACTTTCGAGTTCTAGCACAGAAGAGGGGTCTATGTTTTGTGGATTGTCCCCAATTTTTATCTGCCCCAAAACGGTTGGTATAGAGAACATAATCAATAAGATGGAGAGAATTATTACTTTCATACTAAGCGTTTTATGCCTTAAAAATAGCGGAAAACAAAAATAAGATTATCTCCCTATCGGATTAGATTTATAGGATAAATTAATAGCACTATTGGTTGAACAACAAGATTACTCGTTAAACGGATAGGTATTCTTTAAAAGGACCATAGAATTTGCGACAAGCTTTTTTTACTGGGTGATATATAAATTAACAAAAGTTTATTGACGCCGGTTTTTTTATCATTCGAACATACCTTTACTTTATAGGCTAAAAGCACTTTGTTCAGGGCTTTTTAGCTCAAATAAAAATAAATGACCAAAAAAATACTTTTTCTAGTTACCCTATTTATAATTGCCAACGGATTTTCACAAGATGACGATAGACGCCCGCTCATTGGTTCTGTTATCTACATGAACGTTCCCGTTCCCAACGAAAATGTAATTAATTCTACGGCAGAGCATGCCACGATCACCAATGAAAAGGGAGAATTTAAAATCAATGTTAAAGTGGGGGATCAAATCGTTTTCACGGCCGTAAACTACAACTTGAAAGTCGTTACCATTACCGAAGAAATTTTAGAAAACAACCGGTTGATCGTTGAGGTTAAAGAAAAGGTGACCGAATTGGACGAGGTGGTAATCACCCCTGATCAACAGGAACGCTTTTTGAAGGTTAAAAATGAAGAATTCAAGGAATTCGAATATGAAACCGACCGTAGTACCGAGGTCGAGAACATAGCAATTTCAAGGCAGGAAAAAGGCTTGCAAAACGGTTTGAATTTTGTGAATATCTTTAAGGCCATTTTTAAATCTCAAAGTGAAACACAAGAAGCCGGTGGACCCAAATTATTAGTAAGTGACGTATTGCGTCAAGTCTATGATGATCAATTTTTTGTGATGGACCTTAAGATTCCGCAAGATAAAATCGAGGAATTTCTGATTTACTGTGATGACCGAATGCCTGCACGGTCCCTTCTTAAAAAGGAAAACGAGTTTCAACTCATCGATGCCTTGGTTACAAATAGCAAGGCTTTTCTTAAAGAAATAAATGAGGAGTAATCTCCTCATATTTTTATTTTTTTCTTCCGTCACGGTGGTGGCACAGACCAGGGTTTCTAAAAAAATAGAAGGCAGGGTATTTAGTGATGATGGTGATGTCGCCGCTACCCATGTACTTAATTTGTCCACCAAACGAGCTACGATAACCGATACTAACGGTTTTTTTACAATTGAGGCGAATTTATTGGATACCTTGGAGTTTTCTGCGGTACAGTATAAGAAGAAAATTGTAGTTGTCAGCGCAGAGCTCTTAGAAAGCAAATCGATATCGGTACCTCTGCAGGATGCCTTGACAGAGTTAGACGAAGTAACGGTAACGCCATATAATTTAAGTGGGGATCTAACCAAAGACCTGACCACATTAGCATTGGATCCCGTAGTTACCGCTTCAACGTTGGGCCTGCCCAATGCCTATGTGCATATGCCAACAAAGGCAGAACGTGAACTTAAAGCGGCAACCGGCAACCCGATCATGAGTTTCGACCCATTGATCAATGCCCTGACGGGACGCACAAAAATGTTGAAACAAAGGGTAGAAAGAAACAAATTGTACGATCGCACAGAGCGTGTACGTGATTTTTTTTCAGATGAAGAATATGTAAAGGGCCTTCGCATCCCCTTAGATAAAATAGATGATTTTCTGTATTATTGCGAAGTAGATCCAAGGTTTCAAAGTATAATCGATACGCATGATCGAATTGCCATTTGGGAGTATATGCGTCAAAAGAGTATACTTTATAGAGAAAACAATTCGTTAGATTAGGCACCGATTTGGCATGTGCTTTGTACAGGTGCCATAAAAAAGAACATATGAAATTTCTTAAAACTAGTTTGTTGGTCCTTCTGCTTCCGCTTGTTGCCTTCACAGGGGCACATAAGTTCTACATCAGTGTCACCAATGTAGATTATTCAGAAAAGGATAAAGCGGTACAAATCATTACCCGAATTTTCATCGATGATATGAATGCCGTTTTAAAAGAACGCTACGGTCTGGAGCCCAAGCTCGGGACCGAAAAGGAAACTGAGATGGATAGGGAGTACCTGGACAAATACCTTCGTACGAAATTCGTGGTTGAAATCAACGGTAAAACAACGCCATATAAATTTATCGGTAAGAAGTACGATACCGATATGTTAATCTGCTATTTAGAAATACCCGATGTGATATTGAAGGAGCTGAAACAAATTGCTGTACAGAACGAAATACTGACCGATATCTATGATGAGCAACAAAATGTAGTGCATTTTAAGGTCAATGGTAAAAAAAAGAGCTTTGTGCTCGTAAAATCGGATACTAAAGGAATGTTAAATTTATAACCCATATAAAGAAAATCGTATAAAAACTTTAATTTCCGCAAACTAAACAAACTACTCAAATGACAAAACTAAAGTACGCATTTGCGGCTGTTGTATTCTTTTTCGCGTCCCTTTCGTTCGCACAAGAAGCAGTTGTGAAAGAAAAGCAGCCCGGGCATTACAATCAAAGTAAGTTCAAACAACTATACGAAGAGTTTGCCACCCCGAATACCTATAGATCCGCTTCAGGCGCTCCGGGACCCGATTATTACCAGCAACAGGCAGATTATGTGATGGACATTCGTTTAGACGATATGAACGCCAAAATTTATGGCGAAGAGACTGTTACCTATACCAACAATTCCCCCGACGATTTAGAATATCTTTGGTTGCAGCTAGATCAGAACGTTAGGGCGAAAGATTCTAAGGCCCCATTGCGCAACGGTAACGGTGTGCCATTGGCTGAACAGCCGAGTGCCTTTGTAAAAACTTACATGGGAGAACCTTTTGACGGGGGGTTTAACATCGATTACGTGAAGGATGCCTCAGGAAAGGCGTTGCCCTATACCATCAACTTTACCATGATGCGGGTAGACCTGCCCTCGCCGTTGAAGAGTGGTGAGAAGTATACTTTTTCAGTAAAATGGAACTATAATATTCCCGATCATACGGTTGACAGGGCTAGGTCAGGATACGAATTTTTTGAAAAAGATGGCAACCGGGCGTATGTAATTGCTCAGTTTTTCCCAAGAATGGCGGTTTATAGTGATGTAGAAGGCTGGCAAAACCACCAGTTTTGGGGTAGTGGAGAGTTCGCACTTCCTTTTGGAAATTATGAGGTGAACATTACCGTACCAGCGGATCACGTATTAGACGGTACGGGAGTGTTACAGAATAGAAAGGAAATGTACACCAAAGAAATGATGGCGCGCTATGAGGAGGCCAAAAAGTCCTATGATAAACCGGTGATCATTGTAACCCAAGCCGAAGCTGAGGCAGCCGAGAAAGGATTTTCGGAGAAGACCAAAACGTGGAAACTAAAAGCGGAGAATGTTCGCGATTTCGGTTTTGCAACATCCCGTAAATTTATTTGGGATATGCAAGCCGTTAAAATGGGAGACCGCGATGTAATGGCTGTTTCAATGTATCCTAAGGAAGGTAACCCGTTGTGGGAAGAATATTCGACGAAGACGGTGGCCCATACCCTTAAATCATATTCATCGCATACATTCGATTATCCGTATCCTAAGGCAATATCCGTCCATGCAAAGAACCAGGGGATGGAATATCCCATGATCTGCTGGAACTATGGCAGGCCCAATGAGGATGGTACCTATTCCGATAGGACCAAATTTGGTATGATCAGTGTCATCACACACGAAGTTGGACATAATTTCTTCCCGATGATCGTAAACTCTGATGAGCGTCAATGGGGTTGGATGGATGAAGGATTGGATACTTTTATGCAATATATGGCAGAACAGGAATTTGGGGAAGCCTATCCAGAGGCGATTGCGCCGAACGATAAATACCCATCAAGAAGAGGCGATCCTTCTAAGATTGTTCCCTATATGAGCGGGGATCAAAGTACCATTTCGCCCATTATGTCCAATCCTGAAAACGTATTTCAATTAGGACCCAATGCTTATGGGAAACCTGCCACCGCCTTGAATATTCTAAGGGAAACGGTAATGGGCCGCGAGCTGTTTGATCATGCTTTTAAGACCTATGCGCAACGTTGGAAGTTTAAGCACCCAACACCAGAGGATTTCTTTAGGACTTTGGAAGATGCATCGGCGGTCGATTTGGACTGGTATTGGAGAGGATGGTTCTACACCACAGATTATGTGGACTTAGGGGTGAAGGACATCAAGAAATATTATGTAAGTGACAAGCCGAATAAAAAAATGCAGGAGTACTTAACCGAGCGCGGTATGACCGAAGCAGATTTACCGCCATTGGTATACTTAGAGGAGTATGGTGATACCGATATCGTGGCACCGGAGCTTAAGGATAATCTTCCTTCAGAGTCATCAAAAACCCTAAAGGAATTTATGATGGACAATATGACAGAAGCCGAACGCGCAACGGTTAAAGAACCCAAATACTTTTATGAAATTACCTATAACAGTCCCGGAGGCCTGCCTATGCCGTTGATCGTAGAATATACCTATGCAGATGGTACGGTCAAGAACATAACCTATCCACCGGAAATCTGGAGAAAGAACGATAAAGAGGTTAAATTGGTGATTTCGTCCACATCTGAGCTTACGGGGGTTCTTATAGATCCAAAAATGGAAACTGCCGATATTGATACAACGAACAATAGTTGGCCCAAGAAAGAAGAGCAGAATGACTTCGATAAAATGAAGGAAGAAATCAAAGGAAAATAACCAATAGTTAATTTTTGTAAAAGCCTCGTATAACTTACGGGGCTTTTTTAATTTGGATACTAAACTTGTTTATATTTGTACCATGATTGCGATGTATTCATTATTTATTAGTGGGGCGGAAATTTTCTTCATCATGTTCATAGTGGTGATGGTCTTTGGCGCCGATAAGATTCCTGATATTGCAAGGGGACTTGGAAAGGGTATGCGTCAATTAAAGGATGCTACCGAAGATATTAAACAGGAGATTCAAAAAAGTGCCGATAAGCAGGGTATCGATACCAGTTTCGTCACCGATATCAAAAAGGATATTGACGATATGAAAAGGGACATTAGTTCTGGTCTGACTAAAGATGTTAAGAAACAGATCGGTGATGTAAGTAAAAATATTGATGATGTTACCGGTAGCATAAAAAGGAAGTAATCTTTTATGCTAGATAAGATTTTACAATGGGATCGAGAAGCCTTTGTATATCTAAACAGTTTGGGTATAGAGCAGTATGATTTCTTTTGGTCTACCGTAACAAAATTTCCTCCTTGGATTCCACTTTTTGCACTGTTCCTCTCCCTCTATTTTATAAAGTTCCCAAAGCGCAATGCACTTCTTATGATTACGACCCTATTGGTCATGGTGTTCTTTGTAATGACCCTGACGGATCTGACCAAGCACGTAGTAGCGCGCATAAGACCTAATAACAATGAAGAAATAAATACGTTGATCCGTATTTTAAGAAGTCCTACAGGGTTCAGTTTCTTTTCAGGTCATGCATCTTCTTCATTCTCCATAACCACTTTTGTGGTGTTGTGTTTAAGAAAGCATTTTAAATGGGTATATCTTTTTTACCTGTGGCCCATTTTGTTCAGCCTCAGTAGGATCTACGTTGGGGTTCATTTTCCTATAGATATTCTCACGGGGGCTTTGGTAGGAATAGTATCTGCCTGGCTATTTTATAACTTATATCAGCTACTTATTTTACCCTACTTAAAGTCAAGCCATCACGTATAGGTAACAATACCGTTTCCAGTAGCGGATGGTTACTGAGTTTTTTATTATACGCTAAAAGCACTTTGGTCGCTTTATCCTTGGGGTCTAGAGGTTCCACTACTTTACCTGACCAAAGCACATTGTCGGAAAGTATTACAGAACCCGATCTGGTTTTAGGAAGAACCTTTTCCAGATAAGCATCATATTGCTTTTTTTCGGCATCTATAAATATCAGGTCGAAGGTAATGTCGAGGGTTGGTATAATATCCAAGGCATTCCCAATGTGTTGTATGAGTTGCGGGCCGTAATCACTTTTGTCAAAATAACGACGTTGCATCCCTTCGAGTTCAGCATTTACATCTATGGTGTGTAGCTCTCCGTCTTTCTGTAAACCTTCGGCCAGGCAAAGAGCGGAGTATCCGGTATAGGTTCCAATTTCAAGAATATATTTCGGGTTGATGATTTTGGACAAAAGGCTAAGTACCCTTCCCTGAAAATGACCCGTAAGCATCCGTGGTTGTATTACCTTTAAGTGGGTCTCCCGCGTGAGTTCTTGCAACAAGGTAGGCTCTTCTTGGGAATTATCGGCCAAATAAGCTTCCAAGACCGGCGATAGAAAATGCATAGGATTCTTTTTGCAAAAATAACCTTTTAAGCCTTAATTTAATGCCTTCTAATTAGTGATCGATGAAAGAAACTATAGCCATACGAAGGGCTACGGCCAATGATTTAACCATACTATTAAAATGTGAACAGGAAGTTATTCGAGCGGAACGACCTTTCGACCCTACCATAAAAGAAGAAGAAGTAACGTATTATGATTTGGAAAGTTTACGAACTGACCCAAGGGCAATCGTAGTTGTAGCCTGTGATGGGGATACCATAGTCGCCACGGGCTATGCTTTAGAAAAACAGGCACGACACTATCTGGAACATGAAACCTATGCCTATCTCGGTTTTATGTATACCGATCCTGCATATAGGGGCATGGGAATCAATGGAAAAATCATAAGTACCCTGCAGCATTGGGCCAAAGAACAAGGGTTGTTTGAACTACGGCTCACGGTGTATGATGCCAATGAACCTGCTTTACGGGCCTATGAAAAAGTAGGTTTTAAAAAACATATTGTTGAAATGCGGTTACGAACAGAAGGATAACGTTCAATTTTAAAATGAGACCCTTGGTTTATAGGCTTATGATTACTTTTATAAAAAATTAAAGATGGAATTTAAAAATACGTTGGCGTTTGCCCAATCTTTGGATGCAGATGACAACTTAAGGGCCTATAGGGACGAGTTTATTTTTCCAAAAATAAACGGGAAAGAAGTGATTTATTTTACGGGAAATTCACTTGGCTTACAACCTAAGCGAACCAAGGAATTTGTTGATGAGGTGATGAAAGATTGGGCCGAATTGGCCGTCGAAGGGCATTTTTACGCTGAGAAACCATGGTGGGACTATCATGAGCAACTGGCCGTGCCCTTGGCTAAAGTAGTGGGTGCGTTACCGCAAGAAGTCTCGGTTATGAACACCTTAACGGTTAACCTTCATTTGCTTATGGTCTCTTTTTATAGGCCGACCGCCACCCGGTTTAAAATTTTGTGTGAAGAAAAGGCGTTTCCGAGCGACCAGTATATGTTTCAAAGTCAAGTGCGCTTTCACGGTTTAGATCCTAACGAAACTATCGTAGAAGTAAAAAAACGGGATGGGGAACATCATTGGCGAACTGAAGATATCCTTCAAAAAATTAATGAATTGGGAGACGAGCTGGCTCTTGTGCTTATTGGAGGCGTGAATTATTATAACGGTCAGGTGATGGACATGGAAGCCATTACCAAAGCCGGAAAGGCGACAGGGGCCATGGTAGGATGGGATTTGGCCCATGCCGTTGGAAATGTAGAATTGAATTTGCATGATTGGAATGCCGATTTCGCATCATGGTGTAGTTATAAGTATATGAACAGTGGTCCGGGTAATGCATCTGGTATCTATGTGAACGAACAATATTTGAATAAAAAGGATATTCCGAGATTTGAAGGTTGGTGGGGTACAAAAAAGGACACTCGCTTTTTAATGAAACCGGAGTTTGAACCTATGGAAAATGCAGATGCGTGGCAAATAAGTAACCCTCCAGTTTTATCCCTAGCCCCTTATTTGGCTTCGCTCACTATGTTCGAGGAGGTGGGGATGTCTGTTTTGATTGAAAAACGCATCAAAATCGTTTCTTATTTAGAGTTTATTCTGCACGAGATAGATAAAGAGGTGGATGGTTCTTTTGAGATCATCACACCAAAGGATCGAGGTTGTCAATTGTCGGTTTTTTTACATGGTCAAGGAAAGTCCTTGTTCAATTATTTGATGGAAAATGGCGTAGTAACCGATTGGCGCGAACCGAATGTTATCCGTTTGGCACCGGCCCCTTTTTATTGTTCCTACGAAGATATGTATCGTTTTGGACAAGTATTAAAGGCCGGAATTTTAGCCAAGTAAATCGTACGACCTAGTTACCAACTATAGTTCTAATTGAGTTTAATACCAACATCCAATACTTGACCAATGAAATCATTACGGCTTATTTTAGGTAATGCGAGATATTTTGGCCCCTCATGGGTTTTTGCCAGCATTAATATTCTTTTTGGTACTTGGGCCATCTATATCCCCACGGTAAAGGAAGCATTGAAAATAGATAATTCCCAATTAGGATTTGCCATTTTCTTTCTGTCCTTAGGTGTCTTTTGTGTTTTTCCATTTGCTTCGACCCTGATCAATAAAATTGGAGTCGGTAAATTAACATGGTATTGTGTGCTGTTGAGTTCTATAGCTTCCTTGCTGCCATTATTGGCGCCAAGTTATTATATGCTAATGGCGGCCCTATTTCTTTTTGGGACCGCAAATGGACTCACGGATATATCCATGAACACTTTAGTGACAGAAATTGAAAAGAAGGATAGGGTGAAATTTATGGCGGCCTCCCATGGGTTTTTCAGTTTGGGAGGTGTTTTGGCAGGATTGGGTAGTTTCTTGATCGGCCCGTTGGGGAACCCGGTACTCCATATGTTGATGGTTGTTACCTTGGTCATTGGGATCAATGTTCTTTTTTATAAAAATTATGTGAATGAAGTAGCACCTATAGAGGAGAAAGAGCCCTTTCATCTCAATCTATTCCGACCCTTGTTATTGCTCGGCCTGATTTCTTTTGTAGCCATGGGAAGTGAAGGGGCAATTGTAGATTGGAGCGGACTCTATTTAAAGGAAGTCACTTTGGCCCCGGAAGCCTTATGGGGCGTAGGATTTTTAGGATTTCAAATTACCATGACCGTGGGCCGCTTTTTGGGCGACGGTATCAGCGGGAAGTTAGGTTCGATGAAAATGGTCTCAATTGCGGCAGTGCTTGCGATTTTGGGCTATCTTTTTGTACTTTCTGGTGAAAGTTATATGGCCATAATAGGGTTTGCGCTAAATGGCCTGGGTTTTTCGGTAATCGTACCTGAGGTTTTTCGAATTGGAGGAAATGTAAAGGGTGTCGATTCTTCACAGGGAATCGCTTTTATTGCTGGTTCGGGCTATGCCGGGTTTTTATGTGCACCCCCAATTTTAGGATTTTTGGCCGAAAATTATGGTTTAATACGAAGCTTTTCAGTGCTTTTGAGTTGTGGATTTTTGATTCTGCTTTTTACTTTTTTATTAAAGAGGAAGAAAACAAATCCTAGCTGATCTACTCTACTTCAATCCCTGTAAAGTAAAGTGAAAAGTTGGCATCCGGACGTTTGTGCATAGTTCCGATCTTAAGACCTTTCATGTCTTTATAATCTTCCCATGTAGTGACCATATTAGGTTCTGCCTGATTTTCCTTTCTATAGGCCCACTCCTTAACGATATAATCATCGCCAAAATAAAAATCATAGGCATCCCCAGGGGTATAGCCGCCTTCGTTTGAATAGACGATGGTCAATTTGTGCATGGGTGTTTTGGCGATAGGCGCTTCAACTTTTTCAGTAAGATCATACTTGAAATTATGCTGATCCCAAACTAATTGGTAAGGAGCTAGTAGCCAAAACTTATCGTTAACAAAACCGCCATCGGTACTGACCATAGTACTATCTACGGTTTTTCTGTTGTATGTAATCGTATCCTGTCTGGTCATCATGGTGACATCATTAGAACCTGTTTTCCATAACCAAGTACGTTCAAAATGTGAAGAATCGCGGTCTACGTTGAAGGTGAATTTGATACTGGATACATCTTTCCAGTTTTGGTATCCATGTGCATTCGCAACTTTCTCCAAAATACTTAATTCTTTGGGGGTTTCATTTTTAGTTGCTGGCTGCTTTTTATCAGATTTACAACTGGTTACAAGGCTTATAAGAACCATGGCAAGGAGCAGTGCTTTTTTCATTTTAAATACATTTTTAACCAAATATATCAATTACACAACCGTTAACCTACTTTTATTTTTAGTAAAGGATCAACAGTAGTGACATTTCTTAAAAGACTTTGTTTTGTAACTGACGTTGATGAATTCAGTACGAAATCTATTTTCAATACGTTCATAATCATAGTCAAATGCTGTGCTGGTTCTAAAAATAATGGTATAAAAAAGTTACCCATTTATTCGATATACATTATAATGGATCTGCAAGGCACTATTGTAAAAATCAGAGATTCGTAAAACCTAACATAGGGGGCGAAGATTTAGGGTAGGATATTTTTCTAATAGCGCTTGTGGAATTGGGTTTGTTGAAAAAAAGCGTACAATTTCTCGACCAGGTTGTTTTCGTTCATCTATAATTTTTATGTAAATCGATTAAATAATTAAAGCGTATTTTGAACAGTGAATCAAGTGCACTTTAAATAAGATTTAAAATGGGAAAGCTTCACAGTAATGTAGAAGCCATTGATAATATTTGATGATTATTAAGATTAAAACCGCTAAAGTAGGTATCACCATAAAAAAGGGAGTAGAGAAAACGGTTGTACTAGAGGAATAGGGTTGGGGTTTGAGGAACATCATCTTTTCCTGTAAAAAATGATTCAAAATTCCATTGAACAAAGCCGCATTTGTTTCCCGATTAATTCATTAATTTTGTTGTAGATAATTAAATTTAAAATATGAGTGCTAAAAAAGGAAAAATTCAGGAAGCCATTGATGAAAAGATGTTGGAGGAAAGAAAGGTATTCCTATGGGGTATGGTAGACGATGATTCTGCAAAACATGTTATCGATCGCTTATTGTATTTAGACATGCAGAGCAGTAAAGAGATTCAGCTGTATATCAATAGCCCTGGTGGTTATGTGACTTCTGGTTTTGCCATGTACGATACCATTAAATCCTTAAAGAGTCCGGTTTCTACAATCTGTACCGGTTTAGCGGCATCAATGGGTTCAATTCTATTATCCGTAGGTAAGAAAGGTAGAAGGTTTATACAACCGCATGCACAGGTAATGATTCATCAGCCAAGTGGGGGTGCTCGTGGGCAAGCTTCCAATATAGAGATTCAGGCACGTGAAATCATTAAGACAAAAGAACTAAGTGCCAAAATTTTGGCCGATAACTGTGGTCAGGATTTTGAAAAGGTGCTAAGGGATTTTGATAGGGATTATTGGATGAATGCTGAAGAATCCATTACATACGGTATCGTAGATGGTATTATGAAATAAGTTAAGATCTAGATATAAAAAAAGTCCTTTACGCATTGTGTAAAGGACTTTTTTATGGCTGGTTGTTATGGTTTAGTTGAAAGCTAAAATTCCTCTTTTAATTTGAACGATCGGGAATTCCGTTCTTCTGTTCAGCTCAAGTTCATCTGGGGTACAATCCTCTTTGCCGGTACATTTATTAATAGGCATACGCTTACCAAAACCTTTATAGGATATAATCCTATCTTTTGAAATTCCATGATTTATCATATATTCATAGGTCGATTTTGCACGTCTTTGCGATAGGTCGTCGTTATATTCATTGCTTCCTACTGGATCGGTATGTGATTCTAGTTTGATGACCATATCTGGATAGGTATTGTTCATCACCCGTATAACCTTGTCCAACTCTTTTGCCGCATCAGGTCGTATATCACTTTTATTGAAATCAAAATAGATTTTGTTGAGGTTGGCCAATAATTTAAGATCCAATACTGGATCAAGAACAATGTCTTGTCGTAATAACTTCTGTGCTTTAGGCGTAGTGGACGTATTGAAGTAAATGTTCTTGTGTGGGTGTGTTCTTCTAACGGCTTCGATCATATAGGTTGTCTTTCGATTTACGGGAAATCTGTAGTAGCCATTTTCGTCAGTAGTGGTCTGGGCCACCAATGTATTGGTGATTTGATCGTATAATTTTATTTGAACGCTATCCAACATTTTATTGTTGACACCATCTACGACATATCCTTCAACATCCAAAGCGGGAGTAAACTTGAATTTGTAGATATCGTCACTTCCCATTCCGCCTTCACGGTTAGAACTTACATAACCGTCAATACCATTAGGAAGACCGAAATAGGCGAAATCATCACTTGAACTATTGATGGGCGTACCCAGGTTGATGATATCGACCACTTTGCCGTCTTCGTCGGAAATGGTGGAAAAGACATCCAATTGACCAAAGCCCACATGACCATCAGAGCTAAAGAAAAGCTTACCTTCCTCATTAATGAACGGAAACATTTCATTTCCTTCGGTATTTACAATAGGGCCTGCATTTACCGGTGTTTGTATACCACCACGTTCATGGATGTCGGCGTAGTAAATATCGGTACCGCCATAGCCCCCTGGGCGGTCTGAAGTAAAATAAATTCGCGTTCTGGATTTGTCAACAGAGGGATGGCCTGTAGAGTAATAATCACTATTGATCTTGAGATTACTGTTCTCTACCCATTCGCCATCAACCATTTTGGCCGTATATATTTTTAAATTTATTTCGTTAGATGCCCCATACCCTTCTTTCTTATCATAAAAATTGTTACGTGTAAAGTACATTATGGTGTCGTTCTTATAATCGGTGGAAAAGTCTACCGAACTTTCATGGAATTTTGAGTTGACATTGCCTTTTAGACGTTTTGGAACCGATAACGGGTTGTCCTCCTGTACCGTAAAAACATCTAACCAGGGTTCATCGTTCCAGCCATAGGTGTCCCCGGTTATTTCATCCCTTCTAGAGGATGCAAAATAGAGGTTGCCCTTAAATCTTGATATTCCAAAATCGCTGTCGGTAGAATTGAAGGTTACGGGCTCTACTTCATAGCGTTGCCTACTATTAAAAACTACCGATGCCATGTTACCATCTTTAAGGAAACGGTTAACACGGGAATCATTTTTATTATACTTCTTGTATTTTTTTAACCAAACCTCAGACTCATCCAAATCTCCATTGGCATAAAGGGCCATGGCATACTTAAAGTAGTAATCTGTTGGCAATGAGGAATTATTGATGACTAACTTAAAATGAGGAATGGATTTTTTATAATCACGGATCAATAAATAGCACTCTGCTAATTGCTGATGGGCATATTCGGTATTTAGACCACCCTCTATCATTTTTTCATATTCTGGTATAGCCTTGGCGTAAGAGAACTTACTAAAGAAGTAATCTGCTTTTTTTTGCGCTGCGAATTGTGCAATGCTTACCTGGCCCATCAAAAATAATAGAACCAATAGTAAAGAATTTTTATAATTTTTCATGATATTGATTTTATGGTTTTAGAAGTACCTGGGTGATTTAACAGGACCCATTACTTTCTTGGCAAATTCATAGATTAAAATAATTTCATGTGTGCCACCTGTGTAAGGTCTAATGGATGAGGTGGGAAGATCATAAGCATAACCTACCCTAAAATCTTTGGAAACTTGATAATCCATCATGGCACCAAAGTTTGACGCATCGTTGACACGGTACGAAGTTCCGATCCAAAATTTCTCATTGAACAGAAAGTTGATGGTAAAATCATAAGTTGCAGGAGCTCCATTTGTGAATTTTGTGATTATCGTAGGTTTAAAAATTGTCGTGTGAGACAGGTCGAATACCAAGCCTCCAATGGCATAGTAACTGTTACGCTCCAAAGCTTGAAACTCGCCCTGGTTTAAATCGGTGTTCAATATTCTAGGGGATGAAATACCGGCATACCATCTATTAGATCCAATGTAAAATCCAGCGCCGAAATTCGGGTTCCAACTATTGAAATTGGCGTTGAAGTAAGCGTCATTAGAATCGGGGTTCTCTAGGTGATAATTGGTAAATCCACCTTTAAGTCCAAAACGCATTTTCACTTCTTCGTTGACCGGTACGGTATAGGAAAAATCCCCATAAAAATAATTGGTATTCTCGTATCCCAACCGGTCATTGATATAGGAAAGGCCTAACCCTATCTTTTCGTTTTTCAAAGGAGAATGTATCGAGAACGTACTGGTTCTAGGGTTTCCTTCCAGGCCTGCCCATTGGTTTCTGTGTAATACAGTAACGTTCAAGGCTTCTCTACTGCCCGCATAAGCAGGATTGACAGAAATAGTGTTATACATATATTGAGTGAACTGAGGCAACTGCTGGGCATTTACAGAAATCGCCACAAAAAGTACTACCGCTAAAAGGAGATTAGCTTTTTTCATGAATTTGGGATTTGGCCTTTTAAGGCTGTATGTTAAAAAATAAGTAGGTTAATCTTATCAGGTTCAAAGGTAGTATCATGTAGTTGATATCGATAAACTTTACGCTCAACGACCGTTCTTATTCGTTCTGATACACACTATTCGTTGAACTAACTTTTTTTTCGGATGAAAATATTTGATTTTTTTACAGAATTGAGTTACATGGAATTCATTTTGTTCTATCTGGTTGTAATACCATTTAAATAACCCTATTGAAATGTAAATGCCCCAAACCAGTGGCTTGAGGCATTTCCTTTATTTACAAAGGTATTTTCTATTCAGTTCCTAGGTAAATATACCCATTGAACGGCTCCATAATTTTGCCTGTTTCCTTGTCAGTGGCCGTAATAATATAGTAATAGGTACCAGTAGGTAACATTCCAGACTGTCCAAACGAACCATCGGGTGATGCTCCTCCCCAATCGTTTTGGTAATCTTTTATGTCCGCTACCTTTGATCCCCAACGGTTAAAGATCATGATGTCAAAGCTAAAGGTGCAAAATTCTACTCCCTTAATTTCAAAATAGTCATTAACTCCGTCGCCATTAGCGGTCACGGCCTTGGAAATCTCAATTTCATCCCTTCCACATGGCACACAATCAGTATTCTCAACTATGGTAAAGTCTACATAGTATTTACAAGTACCTTTAGTCGAACTATACCCGATTTTATATTCACCAGGTAAATGGTTTATAGGATCGAACATGCTACCACTGAGAACCGCATTTCCTTCCATTACCATGAACGTTCCGATATTGTCAAAATCCTCAGGTAGGTAGTTTCTAAGGTCTATAGCTCCCTGTTCGATACAGAGTTCAATGGTTATCTCCTGTAGCTGTGGTTGAAGTACAAAGATGATCTGTTCAAAAGAAGCGGTATTGCCACAAGAATCCGTCACGTTCCAAGTTCTAATGATCATGTAGTCATCTGAATCTGATGCGGTCTGGTTTTGTTCATCCAATACTGTATTATAATTTCCACAACCTCCTGTGAATACCATTTGAGGAACTTCGGGGATGTCATCGCCACATAGTATGGTGATTTCTTCTTCATAAGCTCCGCTTACAATAGCACCGGTCGGTTCAACCGTAATTACTTGAGTGTGGGTAACACTATTGCCTGCACAATCACTAGCCTTCCATGTACGTGTTACGGTATACCCCATTACGCAATTTGCATTGTTGGTGGTGACCTCATTAAAGTCGACCACGATATCGGTATCACAGGAATCCTCAGCCGTAAGTGTTGCAGCATTTGGCACCATGTTGCATGCCACGGTCATATTTTGTGGTAGTGATTGGTCAAAAGTAGGGGCCACAGTATCTTCTATGGTAATTATTTGAGTATGTACACGTATATTACCTACACAATCTGTAATCGTCCAAGTTCTAGTTATGGTATATTCGGTGGCACATTCATCATCTTGACCTTCTATAGATTCTATGAAAGTGACCGTTATAGGACAGGTACTGTCCGATGAAATTGTAGAAGCCTCGGGAACGGTATCACATGCTTCTATGGTTATGTCCGTTGGCCATTCTTCGTTACCGTCGTTGTCGATGATGTTGACTATGGCGGTATCGTTTGTAAGGATACCTACGAGAGGAGTAGAGATATTTTCGAGAATAACATGGAAATCTTCCGTATTTTCTATGAGAATATCATCAATGATCGGGATCACGATGGTCTGGGTGTTGGAACTTGTCCCCCCGAATGTCAGGGTACTTGTATTCCTCGGTACGCCGTTGTAGTCGCTGCCCTCGATGGTCGAACCGTCGACGGTATAGAATTCCACTGTGAACTCGTCCTGTACCTGTGCGTTGAGCACCACGTCGAGTGACACGGTACCTGCCGCCTCGTCCACGTCGATGGAGGCCACGTCGAACTGTACGCCCAAAGTGGACGGATCGCCGTCGTTATCGGTGATGTTGATGTTCCCCTGGCCATCGTTAATGGGGATAAGGGTGGTGGACAGGTTGGATAGGTTCACGAACAGTCTTTCCGTAGCCTCGATGATGTTGTCATCGATGATGGTCACGGTAATCGGTTGTGTTTCCCCGTCTGTTCCGGCAAAGGCCAGAGTACCGCCGGTAGCCGTGTAATCCCCCGGTTGGACTGCCGAATCGTTGTCGGTCGCGTAATCGATGGAGAATCCACCCTGGACGTTACCGGTGAGCAGCACGTTTATGGTCGCCGTCCCGTCCGCCTCGTTCACGGTGATGTCGTCGTTCTGGAAGGTTATCCCGGTAGTTCCCGGTATGTTGTCGTTGTCGGTGATGTTGATGTTCCCCTGGCCATCGTTAATGGGGATAAGGGTGGTGGACAGGTTGGATAGGTTCACGAACAGTCTTTCCGTAGCCTCGATGATGTTGTCATCGATGATGGTCACGGTAATCGGTTGTGTTTCCCCGTCTGTTCCGGCAAAGGCCAGAGTACCGCCGGTAGCCGTGTAATCCCCCGGTTGGACTGCCGAATCGTTGTCGGTCGCGTAATCGATGGAGAATCCACCCTGGACGTTACCGGTGAGCAGCACGTTTATGGTCGCCGTCCCGTCCGCCTCGTTCACGGTGATGTCGTCGTTCTGGAAGGTTATCCCGGTAGTTCCCGGTATGTTGTCGTTGTCGGTGATGTTGATGTTCCCCTGGCCATCGTTAATGGGGATAAGGGTGGTGGACAGGTTGGATAGGTTCACGAACAGTCTTTCCGTAGCCTCGATGATGTTGTCATCGATGATGGTCACGGTAATCGGTTGTGTTTCCCCGTCTGTTCCGGCAAAGGCCAGAGTACCGCCGGTAGCCGTGTAATCCCCCGGTTGGACTGCCGAATCGTTGTCGGTCGCGTAATCGATGGAGAATCCACCCTGGACGTTACCGGTGAGCAGCACGTTTATGGTCGCCGTCCCGTCCGCCTCGTTCACGGTGATGTCGTCGTTCTGGAAGGTTATCCCGGTAGTTCCCGGTATGTTGTCGTTGTCGGTGATGTTGATGTTCCCCTGGCCATCGTTAATGGGGATAAGGGTGGTGGACAGGTTGGATAGGTTCACGAACAGTCTTTCCGTAGCCTCGATGATGTTGTCATCGATGATGGTCACGGTAATCGGTTGTGTTTCCCCGTCTGTTCCGGCAAAGGCCAGAGTACCGCCGGTAGCCGTGTAATCCCCCGGTTGGACTGCCGAATCGTTGTCGGTCGCGTAATCGATGGAGAATCCACCCTGGACGTTACCGGTGAGCAGCATGTTTATGGTCGCCGTCCCGTCCGCCTCGTTCACGGTGATGTCGTCGTTCTGGAAGGTTATCCCGGTAGTTCCCGGTATGTTGTCGTTGTCAATAATTTTTAGAGTGTTTTTCTCCGGATCAATACCTACCCTAGATGCTGGAACACCATATTTATCAGTTTCGGTACTACTCCGGAATTTTTCAATTTCAAACTCTTCGGTAGCCTCTATAAGTATATCTTCTTTTGTAGGTATATCAATAATAATTGCTGTACCGGCAGGAGAGTTTGCCTTAAAGGTTGCCGTACCATTAAAACTTTCAAAATCTAAACCATCCGTTGCAGGATAAGTGGAATTGGGTTTTTTTTGAACCGTATAGTCAATGGAATAGGCATCTTCGATGCCCACATATGAATCACCGTCAGCGTTGGTATCCGTAGATAGTAAAAATTTGTATTGTATGGTTCCTCCTTCGGTAACGGTGAAATCTTCCCCGGTAATCGAAGCAATATCGGTATCGGTTACCGTTCCTGATCCAACCGAATCCGAAATATTTGCGGTACCGCTAGGATCACTAATGGTTACGGTAAAGTTTTGTTCTGTGGCCTCTACCCAGTCATCATTAACAGCAAGTACCTTAAAACTTACCGTATTATTCCCTGCAGGTAATGTTATGGAAGTGGGTCCGGAATAATCTGATTCAGTTGCAGTTCCCGGAGCGTAGGTAAGTTTGAAATTTATGTCTGACTCATACACATGGGATGCGGTAATCGTAAAAGTCATCTTATCACCTTCTATAGCCGAAGCGTCGTTAATTACTACACTCGAGTTTATAGTAAGGGGAGTGGGGTCGTTATTTCCAAAACCACAGGTTTCCAAGGTTCCCGAACTTGCTGTATATTTTATTTCTTTGTTAATGGCACCTGTATATTCTGCAATTGCCTGTATACTGAAATCAGCTTGGCATGAAGGGCATTGTTCTTTGACTTTGGCCTTAAAGCTTATGGTATACGAAGGAGAGTTAATATCTGTTAGCCCATCTGGTACCGAAAATAGTAATAGACCGCTTGGATCATAAGTATGGGTGATACCTGGGGGTAAGGAGCTAACATTGTCAAAAGTCAATTGCGGGGGCAAGACACATGAAATGGTAAGATTTTGAACATCATCGTTCCCATAATTTTTCATGGCAATATCAAAATCTACTAACTGACCTGGGTCAACAATATGGGGCGTTGAATTTGCCAACGAAAGGCCCAAGGCACCCAAACTAGGTTCATATACCTCAATACTTAATCCTAAAAGATACAGTCCGTATGATTCTTGGTTGGACGTTAACCGGATTTTGGCAGAGGTTTGGCCATTATCAATTAATATGTTATTAGGGTTGTCAAGTTCAAAAAGGGCGGCATCAAAACCAAGGGTATTAAGACTTGCAGGCTTCCTGTTGGTTAATTGACCTCCATTGCGCGTGATTTTACTATTGAAAAAGTTATTCTCCTCCCTTTCTCCAGTGGAGAGTTTGGTCCAATTATCTTTTGTATTTAAAAGTTGAATTTGATCTCCTGAAATATCACGATCACCTTCTAGGGCACCGATCAGAACTTTTCCTTTAACATCGCCTGTAGGTACGGTTTGGAATCCATCAAAATTGATATCAAAGGAATTCTTTGTTTGAGTAACATGGGCGTACCCATCAAAAAGGGTAATGTTCTTTGCCGGAAGATCAAAACTTTCATAAATGAATACAATTTGCCACCCCCCTGAAGTACCTGTATTAGAATTACTGTAGCTTCGAAGTTTACCCTCGGTAGCTTTTACATTTGCGACTTGGTAAGTTCCAAAAGGATCGGATAAGGCATTTACCTCTGTGGTAATATCTTTTATCAGTACTATGGGGGCATTCTCAAATTCCTCTGGTCTGCCATTATAGATAGTTTCATCTGCCGTTATGTCAATGTAAGAATTAGCACCAGGAAGCATCAGTTTTACCTTGTTATAACTCCATTTAGGCTCCTTACCACCATTTCCAGTATCCTTATCCTCATCATATTCCTTATTTGAAGCTGCCCAATACATAAAAGCCTTACGGATCCGTAAACAACTGGATACGTCTGGATTTGCCAAATCCGCACTACTGGAGTTGAAAGTGTCATTATCATCATCAATATCAACAAATACTGTATTCAATGAATGGTTGCCACCATTAAGATTATAGGGATCTTTTGCATCGGTACCAATAACCGTGTTAGCTATGAAGGTTACATCACCGTTTAAGTTATCGGAAAATCTAGGTCTAAATTCTTTTTTGATCTGTGCATTGGTAGTACTTGTTGGAATAGTCGTATCTAACCTAAAATAGTTTAACGTAATCTTATCGTTGAAGCCCCAAGCTCCTGATTTACTATAAAAACGTACCCCGGAATTAGTACCGATGAATTCAGGAGTAAGCGAAAAGGATAGCTTTCCGTTTGTTTCGTTATAGTTTATTTCACCAACATCTTCCCAGTGATTATTCAGTACATTATAAAACTGAATACCTAAACTTCCAGAACCTCTTTGACCGGAATTTAACTCTATAGATGCAGTTGCAGATGTAGCCCCAGCAAGATTGAACGTTCTATCAATACGGTCATTATGGTCCAAATTTTTAAATACGAGTGAACCAGAAGAAATAGAAATTCTTCCTGAGGTCGCGCCACCGCCACTTAGGTCATTTTCAGTCCAGTTTGAAGAGAATAATCGTGTACCATTATTAGTGTTGTAGCTATTAGTATCAAAATTATCTATGAACGTCTCCTGTGCGAGTAAACGCTGTGTTGATGATAATATCAAAAGGAATAAAACGACAATTGATAAATTGTTAGCACTGAATTTAGTTTGAAAAACTAAATTTTTAGAAGTAAAGTCAAACTTCATAACATTTGGTTAAGTTATAATTCTATTTTGAACAGACTTGGGATCTTAATTCTTTACAAAACTAGAGCCTTACTGCTGGTCAATCCTAGAATTAATGGTCATACTACGCCCTTTTTCGATGAACGTATTAATGTTAAATAACTCCAAATGTTGCTAATTATTCATTTGTTGTTGTGTATGTGAATATTCTTGTGGTTATTGGTTTTTAGATTTTCTTTCATATTTCAAAATCAAAAGACAAAATAAAAAATATAACATACTTATAATCAAATAATTAATATTATTTCTAATGTTCAATTCTGATTAAGCCGCTCTAATTTTCTAAAATTTGTTTCATTCTTTGGAAGTTGTGATTAAAAAAAAGAGGATAAAAGCATATGGCATAAACCCGGAATTCGGTTTGTCGATGAAATCATTCGCTTAGGCGAATGACTGACATTTTAAAAATTATAAACGTTAATTTTTAGGGTTATAGAATATTATAAATCCGGTTTAAATAAAAACACCTTTTCAAAACGTTGAAAAGGTGTTTTCTATATATAGGCGCTCTCGCGGAATAGTCTCTTTTATATACGGTTCAAAACTAGGAATCGGATGTTTTTTTAACGTTAAATGAACCTTAAATTCAATTAAAAGGTGTCGGGGTTTGCGATGATAGCTTGAGCTCTTTCCGTCAATTCGTTCAACTCCTTTTCGTCTTTCTTTTCCAACAAACTCATCATCATGTTCATGCGATGGTTATCTTGGAAAAATGTTCGTTTCTCATTTAAAAAATTCCAATAGAGGGCGTTGAACGGACAGGCATTCTCACCCGTTTTTTTGGTATGACTGTAGGAGCAGGAACCACAATAATTACTCATTTTATTGATGTAATTGGCACTGCTTACATAAGGCTTTGTTGCAACGATTCCCCCGTCCGCAAATTGACTCATCCCCCTGGTATTGGTGATCTCGACCCACTCGATAGCATCGATATACACGCCCAAATACCACTTGTCCACTTCATCTGGGTGAATCTGTGTCAATAAAGCATAATTACCAATGACCATCAAACGTTGGATATGGTGGGCGTAGGCCGTGTCTAGACTTTGGCCGATGGCATGTTTTAGACAGTTCATCTTCGTTTTTCCTGTCCAAAAGAAATCTGGTAATTTGTTTTTATTTTCTAGTTTGTTCATTTGGGCATACTTGGGCATTTCTTTCCAATAGATACCACGCATATATTCTCTCCAGCCTAGTATTTGGCGAATAAACCCTTCCACTTGAGAGATGTCTATTTCCTCTTTATGCTCATAAAAATGTTCCAATACTTTATCGATAACCTCTTGTGGTGATAGTATTTTAGTGTTCATGGCAAAGGACAGTCGCGAGTGAAAAAGGTATTTTTCATGGTCGTGCATGGCGTCTTGGTAATCCCCAAAATGGACCAATAGTTCTTTGCAGAAATAGCGAAGAACGGATTGGCAATCTTCTCGGGAGACAGGCCAGTTGAAGGATTCTGGCTCAATATTTCCAAACGTTTCCACACCCGCCTTTTCCAGTTCTTGGAGAATAGGGGACACCTCTTTTCTAAACCCACGATCATGCGGAATTTCAGGTTCTCCTTTCCACTTTTTACGGTTGCTCTGGTCAAAATTCCATTTACCGCCTTCTGGTTGGTCCTTGTTGACCATAATGTTATGTTTCTTGCGCATCATGCGATAGAAACTTTCCATTACCATTTGTTTATTCCCCTTGTAAAAATCTTTCAGTTCATTTCTTGTAGTATAGAAATGCTCCGTATCAAAAGCCTCCGTTTCAATACTTAAATCCTCGCAGATGGACTGTAATTGTTGGTCCAGTCGATATTCATCAGGCAATTGGTATTCCAATTTTTCGGCCTTGGTCTCTGAAATGTATTTGGTGATTATTTTTTTAAGGTCTTGTGGATTTTCTGGATTCCCAATGGTCAGGTATTTGAAACGATGTCCTTTTTCGGTCAAATCCTCTTTAAAACTGCGCATGGCCATAAAAAAGCCTACGACTTTTTGAATGTGATGCTTTACATAGTCCGTTTCTTGACGCATTTCTGCCATGATATAGATGACGCTCTCATCCACGTTTGTAAACCAGGAATGTTTTTGATTCAATTGATCTCCTAGGATCAGCCGTAGTGTTTTCATTGTTATCTTTTATTTCTGAAGTCCATAATGGACTTGTACTACATTAAAATAAGGTTTCTTGAAGCCATAGGTTCTGAAATTTGCCGTTACCATCATAACGTTCTGCCTGGCTTTTGATATTGAACTTGCGGTCCCTAGGGTCGTTGCCCACACCGCTGTTGTACATCCAATTGCCCCAATTGCTATGCACATCATAATCCAACAAGAGGCTTTCAAAATAAGCGGCTCCTATTCGCCAATCTTGTTGTAGTTCCTTTGCCCAGAAACTTGCGACATTTTGACGACCCCTGTTGCTCATCCATCCTGTATTCGCCAATTCCTTCATATTCGCATTGATAAAAGGCTGTTTGGTAGTGCCGTGGATCCACTCCGTTTTGGCGGCGTTGGAAGATTTCCAAACATACTCCTTGTTCAAGATACCACCAATGGAAAATAGTTTTTCACCTTGTTTTAGGGATACATATTTAAAATAATCGCGCCAAATCAATTCAAAGATCAACCAATAGGTATCCTGATTTTTCTTGACCTCTTTTTCAAAACGTTTCACTTCCCAGTAAATGGTTCGGGGCGAGATACTTCCGTTGGCCAACCATGGCGATAGTTTAGAGCTGTAATCCAGACCCACCAGACCATTTCTCGTCTTTTTATAATAAGCCAATTTTTTACTTTCCCAGAAATAATGGTCTATTCTACCCAAGGCCTCGCTTTCTCCTCCAAAAAAAGGAAATGCGCTTCGGGCATCGGTTTCAAAGTCTTCTAGACCAAGGTCTGTCAACGTGGGTATTTGACTGGAATTGGAAACCAGGTTAGCTTTGGGTAGTTTATCTTCAATAGTCGTAAGCTGTCGTACCTCGGTTTGCTTTTCGCATTTCTTTCGAAAGTTGGTGTATACCTGTGGTATAGATGAAAAACTGGGGTAGGGGATATCCTCTGGATGAAATAGGAATTGGTCATAGGTTTCTATAAAGGAGACTGTGGGTTGAACTTTGTTCCTGACGGAATCTAGGACTTGGTTTTCATCTCTTGTCCATTCCTTTTGCAGAAAAACGGTGTTTATATCGTGTTCTTCAATTAATTTGGGTAAAAAGTAATCCGACTTTCCATAGTAAACAAAAAGGGGAATGTTCAATTTTTCCAGCTCGTGCTTCAGTTGGGTGACCGTTTCAATTAGAAATTTGGCCCTGTATTTTTCGGTCCGTTGAAACCCGAAAATATCCTTTTCAAAATAAACGGATTCAAAACAGAAATACGCAATGACATTTTCCCCTGACATTGCCTTAAAAAGTGATGTATTGTCCTGTACCCTTAGGTCGTTCCGAAACCAGATTAAGTTCTTCAAATTTTTACGTTTTAATATTTTAATTCCACTAACCACTAGCCCTATTCCTTCTACATTTTTCACCACAATACTTAACCTCGTCCCAGTTTTTTTCCCATTTTTTACGCCAAGTAAAAGGTCTGCCACAGGTGGCGCAAATTTTTTCTGGAAGATTCTGTTTTTTGTGTGCCACTACAAAGATGTTTTGGGTTCCTCATCCGGTTTGGCATAGGCAAACCTGTCAATCAATATAGGCAGGGCATAACCATCTAGGCCAATGGCGGCAACGGTGTTGGCTTTATCCAATTGCACCCATCCATCCTCGTGCATGATGCTTTCGGGAACATAAATATGTTCAATGGCACCAATAATTAATAGGCAACCGTTCTCTTTAATTTCATATTCGTTCACATAGCGGCAGCCTATCTTAATTTTACTTTGCGACACGTAGGGAGCTTCAAAATCATCCAAATAACATTCGGTAAGCTTTGTTTCTGAAAATTCGGATACATCCAAAGCATAACTGGCCGAGGTATGATGGGCATCCTTTAACATGTCTTTGTGCACCTGGTTGACCGTAAAAAATCCCGTTTCCTTAAAATTGCCATACGTATGCCGGGGAACCGTTAGGGGCCGAAGAATGAAGCCTAAAAGCGGCGGATTACTACCAATATGTACAATGGAATTAAAAATGGCCAGATTGCTAATCCCGTTTTTAGACCGGGTTCCCAAAAGATTGGCAGATTTATACCCGGTACAGCTGTTGATGAGGTGGGCACGATACCGACTGGGTAAATTATTCAGTTCCGTTTTGCTAAAATGTTTCAATGGTTTTATTTTGTTCATTAAAAATACGAATAACCTAAACAATTCTAGTTGGCGGTTTACTAAAACATTAGGTTAGTTTTTGGAGTTACTAGTGAGAATAGGCCATAATTTCCTACTTTTAACGTTCAAAAATTTTGGCGAAAGCCTAAAATATGACCCAAAGCAAAAAAAATATAGCCATCATTGGCTCAGGACTCGTAGGTTCTTTACTTGCCATTTATTTAAAGCGATACGGACATCAGATCACCGTTTTTGATAGAAGACCGGACATTCGTCATATCGAATTTTCCGGCCGTTCCATAAATCTGGCCATGAGCAATCGTGGTTGGAATGCCTTAAGAGCGGTTGGCATCGAGGAGGAAATTAAAAAAATAGCGATACCCTTGGATAAGCGTGCTATGCACGTGGTAGGGAAACCAGAGTATTATCAAAAATACGGTAAGGAAGGAGAAGCCATTTGGTCCATATCGCGAGGTGTACTCAATAAGCGAATGATAGATTTGGCCGAAAAGAACGGGGTCGATTTTCGGTTCGAGGAAAAGGTTTGGGACATCAATCTGCCCGAAGCCAAAGTGTATACCGGAGAAACCGAGAAAGGGGAATGGACAGAATATCCTTTTGACCTCGTTTTTGGCTGTGATGGTGCTTTTTCCAGAGTGCGGCATAAGATGCAACGGCGTAGTCGGTTTGATTACTCTCAGGATTTCATCGATGTGGGTTATAAGGAATTGACCATTCCCGCGAATGCGGATGGAACGCATAAACTGGATAAGCATTCTTTTCATATCTGGCCCAGAGGGAAGTTTATGTTCATTGCCATGCCTAACTTGGACGGAAGTTTCACCTGTACCCTCTTCATGCCGTTTGAAGGCGAAGTTTCCTTTGAAAGTATCAAAACCAAACAGGATGCCATCCATTTTTTCACCACCCATTTCCCAAATGTCAAGAATGATATCGAGAATTTGACCGAAGACTTTTTTAAAAATCCCACCAGCGCCATGGTCACCATGAAATGCTACCCTTGGACCTATTGGGATAAAGTGGCCCTGGTAGGGGATTCCGCCCACGCCGTAGTGCCTTTTTACGGTCAGGGAATGAATGCCGGCTTCGAGGATATTTTTGTGCTTGATCAAATTATGCAGCAGTATGGGGATGATTGGCAAAGCATTTTCGAGGCGTACCAAGAACAACGCAAACCCAATGCGGATGCCATAGCAGAATTAAGTTATCGCAATTTTATGGAAATGAGCAGTAAAACCGCCGATCCCAAATTTCTCTTGCAAAAGAAAATAGAAAAGCATTTTTCAAGTAAACATCCTGATAAATGGATTCCCGCATATAGCCGTGTTACTTTTTCTCAACGTCCCTATGCAGAAGCTTTAGCGGCGGGGGACGCACAGGAGGAAATTATGCGAAAGGTCATGCAATATCCAGATATAGAACATCTATGGGATAGCGACGGGGTAGAGCGATTAATATTAGAGCTTCTATCTTAAGATTTTAGTTGTAAATCTGTATTGTATCTGTTAACGTTCCTAAAAAAGCTTCTAATTGCAATAGCTGTTTATCTGAAATATCTAGAGGCTTTAACTCTTGAACGCCGTACTCAGGTCTAGGCGCATTTCTATAATGTTCTAAAACCTCCGATAAATTTTTGAACCTTCCATCGTGCATGTATGGAGCAGTTTGTTTAACATTTCTAAGAGAGGGCGTTTTAAATGCTGCCATCTTACGTTCTTTTCTGTTTAAATGCATAACATTTTCACATTCATTCCTCGAACAGTCACTATACTCTCCTGTACAATTAAATTCATTGAATTGATAATTTAATAACCCTACGGCCCTACCAAAATCAGGTTCTTTGTTTAGTGTTGATAATCCTGTATTATGAAAATCGTAATTACTGAACAATGGACCGTTATGACATTGAGTACATCTTACTTCTTCACTTAGAAACAATCGTAAACCTTCCCTTTCATCATTTGTAAAAATACGTTCTGTATTCTTCAAATCACTTTTTAAGGATTCTGCGTATTTATCAAATTTCGATCCTTTAAACCTTAAGGTAATTTCAAAGGCTGCAATAGCTTTTCCGATATTCGAAAAACTTTTATTTATTGATTCTGCATTTTGATTTACTCCTTTCTTAAATAGCTTATTATATAAATCGCCGTACACTTCATGACCCAATACATAATTCACTATATCTCCTCTTTTTAAACCCATTTCATTAGGCGCTTCCATAGGAGTAAGGGCTTGGCTCCAAAGATTATCTCGTCTTCCATCCCAATATAACCAAGGGCTATGCTCCAAACTAAGTATGGAAGGAGTATTTCTGGTTAAAGTGTCTATTCCAAAACCTTTTGACAACCCATCTGTGAAATAATTTTCAGGACGATGACAAGTAGCGCATGAAATACCATTTTGTTTACCCCAATCATCTTCAAAAAAAAGTAGTTCTCCAAGTTTAATGGCAATGGTATCTTTAGAAACCGCATTACTTGGATCAGGGATATTAGTGTTTGCTTGATCCAAGGCCATGGAAGTAATCAAAGAGATTTCCCTATCGGTCCAACTAAATTTTTGATTGTTCCAAGAAAAACTTAAAATAATAAAAATAATTATTAGGAATGAAATCAATAATTTTTTCATTACTGTTGGTTTATTCTATAGTTCAAAAGAGTATTCTAGCGATTGCAGTCTTCCATCTATAAATATTAAAAAATTTATAGTCCATGAACCTGGCATATTGAATTTTAATCCTGTTATTTTATAAATTCCTTTTCCCAAGTTAACGACTTTCGGGGTTGAAGGTAATCCATGGCCATGGCTTGGCATACCACCATCAATTTTTATAGATGCGCCGACTACTGGCTTTTCTTTATCCATTCTTTCTAATTTGAATTGCCATTCTACAAATTGATTTATTTTTTTGTCAATTTTAGAGGAATCCAAAATTATTTTATATTCTTCGTTTTTTGATAAAATGACTATCTCCTCATTAGTTGTATTTTTTTGGGAAAAATTTGGTTGGGCAAAAAATAAGGGAAGACTTACATAAGTCAAAATTTTGAGGTGTTTGAAAATGAGTTTCATAGTACAATTATTTAGGTTTTTCTGAATATTTTTTATTGATGAACCTTTGGAGATGAAATCATAATATCGGGCCTAAATCTCTATTTAACAAAGATGATGCCATCAAATAATAGTCTTTATTCAGCCAATTAGATTTAGAGTCCAGTTAGCTTCTTGATATAGAGAATTTAAAAATTAAAACGAACTCGGAGTATTTTTGTTTCATTTTAAATGAATTTGTCTTGATTATAATAGGATAAGGATAAATTCGGTAAGATTTCTACCTTATTTTTTTAAGTCAATACGGGCCTTAGTAATTTAAGTATTCTTTGATTGGTTTTTTCTGTCATCTAATTTCTGCAACTTACTTTTTGAAAATTTATTGTGCAGTTTATCCGATATATTGTAGTTATAACGAAAATTGCTGCATACGGGTTTTTATAAATGCTTTATTTACAATCAGTTAAAACCAACCATTATGAAACTAAATTACTTTTTTCTTTGTCTTTTTTCTCTTTTTTTCCTGAAATTTAATTCTATTAATGCACAAAAGGCCGAATTAGGTGAATGGTCACAAGTGTATGAATGGCCAGCCGCCGCTGTACACATGTCAGTTTTGCCCAATGGAAAGGTTTTAATATGGGATGATACATCCGATGATGGACCGGGGGCATTTGCATATCAAGGTCCTTATCATATGTCGGTTTGGGATCCAATTTCAAACACGCATAATGCTTTGCCTATTTTACAAAGAAATCCATCTAATAAGGACATGTTTTGTGGTCCTCATACTAGTTTTCCCAATGGAAATGTTCTTGCGGCAACAGGAACAATCGGCTATAATGATCCCTTGACTCAAATATATGACTGGAAGACAGATATGTGGGTTCAAACAAGCGATTTGAATAAAGGACGTTACTATCCAAGTGCGACAACCTTGGCAGATGGCACCATTTTAATGACCGGAGGTTATCAGACAGAAGCGGACAATAGTGCTCCCGAAATTTATAAAGATGGTTCATGGGATTTTTTAGAAAATGCGGATTTAGGTTATGGAAATGACCCTCAACTTTTCATCGATAACAGGTCCTATTTTCCTTGGACACAGGTAGCACCAAATGGAAAAGTGTTTTATGCGGGTCCAGAAGAAAAAATGCGCTATTTAAATGTGGAAGGAGAGGGAAGTGTGGAGCAGTTGGCTGATAGAGACACTCATTTTAGGGATTATGGTAGTTATGCCATGTACGATATTGGAAAAATATTAGTTGCTGGTGGAGGAAATTCTCCTAAAGACACCTATAAAATTGATATCAATGGAGGAAGTCCAGTAGTTAATTTCGCTGGAAATATGGCATTTGGTAGACGTCAACAGAATTTAACAATTCTTGCCGATGGCTCTGTTGCAGTGAGTGGTGGTAATTCAGCTGGTGCCGATTATGGGGCAAACAATGCTTTTAACAAAGGAAATCAGTACAGTGACCCATTGGCTACGAACAAAGTGGAAATATGGAATCCCGATACAAATACGTGGACGGTAGGAGCCGAAATGGAGCGAAACAGACAATATCATTCCACCGCAGTTTTATTGCCAGATGGTAGGCTTGTTCATGGTGGGGGAATTTGTGATCCTTGTAAAAATGAAGTTAACGGTGAAATATATTCGCCACCTTACCTATTCAATGGAGATGGAGGTTTAGCAACTAGACCAGTTATTCTGGAAGCACCAGAAGAAGCTGGTTATAAAATGATGTATGATTTAAGGGTAGATGCTGCAGGAACTATTTCTAAGGTTCATTTGATTAAATTAAGTTCCGTTACGCACGCAACCAATTTTGACCAAAGATTGGTGCCCTTGGACTTTAGTGCAAGCGGTACAAAAGTTAGCGTTAATTTTCCCGAGAATTCAAATATTGCACCACCAGGGTATTATATGTTGATTGTAGTGAATAGTCAAGGCACACCGTCCGTTGCAAAAATGGTAAAGCTTTCAAGTGGAAAATATGTTGAGACAGGGGTAAAATCATTTCAATCCTTCAACTTCCCAGAAAAGTTCATTACCCATGATGGTCTTGGAAATATTGTTAAAATAATTACACAGAACAATGATGATTTGGCTGCTGAAAAGGAAAAAAGCAGCTTCAAGATAGTACCTGGATTGGCAGATCCAACTGGTGTTTCTTTCGAGTCTGTAGATATGCCAGGACACTATCTATCGCATTATGGATTTGTTCTGCAACTTAAAGAATATGCACAATCGGCAGAGTTCAAAAATAATTCTACTTTTTACCAAAGGCCGGGTTTAGCGGATAATACAATGGTGTCTTATGAATCAAAAAATTATCCTAACTATTATATTAGGCATCAGGCTTATGAACTTGGAGTAAGGCAGTTCCAAAATAACGACACATTCAAAGGTGATGCTACTTTTAAACCAACTGCGCCCAGACCGGGTCAGAATATGAGACTGGAGTCGCATAATTATCCTAATTTTTATGCTTCGACAGGAGCAACGGAGAATTTAGTTTTGTTAGAAAAGAACAATGGTGTAAAAACCAATTTTACAATCGTACCAGGTTTAGGTGATCCAGCGGGAATTTCTTTTAGGTCGGTTGTTGACCCAAATTCATATTGGTCCATTGAATCTAATCAAATAGTATTAAAGGGGAGCGATACCAGCCCTGTTTTTAACGATAATTCAACATTTTATTTGAAACGTGGCTACGCAGATCCAAATAAGTTTACTTTGGAGTCTAAGTCCAACCCAGGCAGTGTCATTGCGCATTATAACTTTCAATTAACATTGGTGAATTTGGATGATAATTCAGATGATTTTTCCAATGCACAAATGGATGCAACCTGGAATTTTAAGACAGGAAAGAATATTGAGCCAAGTGATTTAGTCGTTGATGTTTCGTCAAATGGTACAAAACTATCTCTTGATGACGGTATAGCAGAAGCTAACGGTATAGAAGAAGAAACAGTTATTGTTCAATTAAAGAGTGCTTCAGGCGACGACATTATTGGAGCAGGTTATAACGTGACATTTTCCGTTACAGGTAACGCAGTACTTTCCAACAATACAGTTCAAACCGATGAAACTGGTTCGGCAAGTATTACTGTAATCAATACCGTTATAGAAACCGTTGAAATATCTGCAACTGTTGATACGGATAATGACAACGGTGTAACACCTGAGGTGGCTATTAAGAATGGTAGTCCTGCGCAAATATCATTTACTTCGGGACCGGCTGACCCCAGCAATGCAAATACTCAGATTATAGTTTCAGGAACTGGAGTAGCGAATGGTGTACCAATTGAAGTTTTGGTTCAATTAGCAGATGCAAATGGAAATTTAGTGATGACTGGTGGGGGCGATGTTATTTTAAGCGCTACTGGTGATGCAGAATTAGGAGCGGTTAAGGACAATGGAGATGGCACCTATACTGCGACAATCAAAAACTTTACAGCAGAATCGGTTACTGTTTCTGCGAGTCTCAATGGAGTCACCTTAACAAATCAAGCGTTCATTGTGTTCGAAACTTGCACGACCGATTGTGACCAAGACAAAGATGGTGTTTTGGACTCTGAAGACCTATGTCCCAATAATGATGATAAATTAGATGAAGATGGAGATAGTATTCCAGATGGCTGCGATATCTGTGCGGGTAGTGATGATAAGCTTGACCTTAACGGGAACAACATTCCTGACGGATGTGAGGGCGATGTGCAGACCTTTGAATCCATTAATTGGGAAAATTACTACATAACCCATCAAGGAATAGAGAATCAAGTTGGTCTTATACTTCAAACAGATGAATCCCTTAAGATTGATAGAGGTGCAGTGAGTTTCAAAATAGTTCCAGGTCTTGGCGATAATACAGCGATATCATTTGAGTCCATAGATAATCCAGGATATTATCTCGCACATTATGGATATGTTCTAAAATTGAGGAGTATTGATGATTTAGTTGGTGGTAAGGAAGAGGACGCAACCTTTTTTCAAGTTCCTGGTCTTGCAGATCCTACCAAGGTTTCGTTTCAGTCAAAGAATTTTCCTAATCGATATATAAGGCATGAGAATTTTCAATTTTTAATAGTGCCCTTTGCCGATACTGAGGTTTATAAAAATGACGCGACCTTTTTACCATCTGGCTATGAAATAGTGGATTGCGTTGACAGTGATAATGATGGGGTTTGTGATACCGATGATGTCTGTGATGGTTTTGACGATACCTTGGATGTGGATGGTGATGGCGTGCCCGATGGATGTGATGTTTGCGAGGGTAGCGACGATACCGTCGATGTGAACGGAAATAATATCCCTGATGGCTGTGAGGCTGATGTACAATTTTTTGAATCCATTAATTGGACTGATTATTATATAAGTCATCAAGGTATAGAGAACCAAGTGGAACTTTTATTGAAATCAGATACGGAGTTTGCGGCCGATAGAGAGCAGTTAAGTTTCAAGATTGTTCCAGGTCTTGGAGACAATAGTGCCATATCCTTTGAGTCCATTGACAATCCTGGGCATTACCTAGCTCATTATGATTATGTTTTAAAGTTGAGAAAGTTAGAGGACATCGCCGTGTTGAATGATGCTACATTCTTTCAAGTTCCTGGTCTGGCTGACCCTACTAAGGTATCGTTCCAATCAAAGAATTTCCCTGATCGATATATTCGACATGAGAACTTTAAATTCTTAATAGTGCCATTTGCTGATACAGATGTTTATAAAGAAGATGTCACGTTCATTCCTGCGAGCTTCAATATCGATTGTTCTGACAGCGATGGGGATGGTATTTGTGATGAGAATGACAAATGTCCCGATTCTGACGACACCCTTGATTTGGACAACGATGGAGTACCTGACGGTTGTGATGTGTGTTCAGGAAGTGATGATACTGTCGACGTCAACGACAACGATATCCCAGATGGTTGTGAGGATGATGTACAGACCTTTGAGTCTATTAATTTGACAGATTATTTCATTACCCATCAGGGTATTGAAAACCAGGTAAAATTGATTCTACACACTGAAGAGGATTTGACCGCCAATAAAGAATCTATTAGTTTTCGGGTAGTTGCCGGTCTGGGAGACGCAAATGGTGTTTCCTTCGAATCCATAGATAATCCAGGATATTATCTGGCGCATTATAACTTTCTTTTAAAGTTGAGAAAGTTAGAGGATATAAACATTTTAGATGACGCCACCTTCCTGAAGGTTCCAGGTCTTGCTGATCCAACTAAAGTATCTTTTGAATCTCCAAATTACCCAGAATATTTTATTAGACATTTTAATTATGAATTTGGTCTAGTGGAAAATGATGGTTCAGTCGCTTTTAAAAACGATGCTACATTCATTTCTAGCAGTTCTGAGTTCAGTATTCCTGTTACAGGTATTTTAATTTCAAACTCTAATTTAGAATTAGAAGTAGGAAAGGATTTTATTTTAACGGTTCAGGTTTTACCTGAAAATGCAACGAATAAACAAGTCGTATGGTCTATAGATGATGATGAAATTGCTGTAGTTGATGCCTTCGGCAAGGTGACAGCAGTATCAGAAGGCGAGGCTATTGTTACAGTTAAAACTGAAGACGGTGATTTTATAGCTTCTTCTACGGTAAACGTGACTGCAACTACCGAGCCCTCTTCGATCGTCTACCGCCTTAACGCCGGCGGGCCCTTGGTGGCCTCGGCGGACGACGGTCCGGACTGGGTTTCCGATGCGGTCAGCGGTGGCGGTACGGGTTCCGGTTTCACGGTGAACACGGGCACGGCGAGCACCCTGAACCAGGGGGTCTCTTACGCCTCCCGTCACCCTTCGCTGCCTGGCTACATCGACGCGGGTCTTTACGGTCAGCTGTTCGCCAGGGAGCGCTACGACGTTGGCGCGGCGCCCGAGATGGCCTATAGCATCCCGCTCGCGGACGGGGAGTACGTTGTGAACCTTTACCTTGGGGACCACTACTCGGAGACCTCTCAGGTGGGCGACCGTGTGTTCGGCATCACGTTGGAGGGGGTACCGGTGCGCACGGGCCTTGACCTGGTGTCGGAGTTCGGGCACCGCCGTGGCGGTATGCTTAGCTATGGTGTTACGGTGAGCGGCGGGTCGCTGGAGGTGGGCTTCTTGCACGGGGCTAAGGAGAACCCCTTGGTGAACGCGATCGAGGTGCTGGGCGGCACCTTCGAGCCCTCGCCCTTGGCGATGGCACCCATAGCCGACCGTTCGGACGTAACGGGCAGCGGTGTGGAGTTCTTCGCGGTTGCCAGTGGCGGTGACCTTTCCGAACAGCTTTCGTACGGTATCGAGGGAGCACCTTCCGGAATAAGCATCGACGCTACGACCGGAAGTATCTCGGGTACGGTCGGCGGTCCCGCAGGGGGGTATACGGTAAGGGTGACGGCCGACCGTACCGGTTCGGTCCAGGTCTCCACGGAGTTCACGTGGAGGGTTACCGAGCCCTCTTCGATCGTCTACCGCCTTAACGCCGGCGGGCCCTTGGTGGCCTCGGCGGACGACGGTCCGGACTGGGTTTCCGATGCGGTCAGCGGTGGCGGTACGGGTTCCGGTTTCACGGTGAACACGGGCACGGCGAGCACCCTGAACCAGGGGGTCTCTTACGCCTCCCGTCACCCTTCGCTGCCTGGCTACATCGACGCGGGTCTTTACGGTCAGCTGTTCGCCAGGGAGCGCTACGACGTTGGCGCGGCGCCCGAGATGGCCTATAGCATCCCGCTCGCGGACGGGGAGTACGTTGTGAACCTTTACCTTGGGGACCACTACTCGGAGACCTCTCAGGTGGGCGACCGTGTGTTCGGCATCACGTTGGAGGGGGTACCGGTGCGCACGGGCCTTGACCTGGTGTCGGAGTTCGGGCACCGCCGTGGCGGTATGCTTAGCTATGGTGTTACGGTGAGCGGCGGGTCGCTGGAGGTGGGCTTCTTGCACGGGGCTAAGGAGAACCCCTTGGTGAACGCGATCGAGGTGCTGGGCGGCACCTTCGAGCCCTCGCCCTTGGCGATGGCACCCATAGCCGACCGTTCGGACGTAACGGGCAGCGGTGTGGAGTTCTTCGCGGTTGCCAGTGGCGGTGACCTTTCCGAACAGCTTTCGTACGGTATCGAGGGAGCACCTTCCGGAATAAGCATCGACGCTACGACCGGAAGTATCTCGGGTACGGTCGGCGGTCCCGCAGGGGGGTATACGGTAAGGGTGACGGCCGACCGTACCGGTTCGGTCCAGGTCTCCACGGAGTTCACGTGGAGGGTTACCGAGCCCTCTTCGATCGTCTACCGCCTTAACGCCGGCGGGCCCTTGGTGGCCTCGGCGGACGACGGTCCGGACTGGGTTTCCGATGCGGTCAGCGGTGGCGGTACGGGTTCCGGTTTCACGGTGAACACGGGCACGGCGAGCACCCTGAACCAGGGGGTCTCTTACGCCTCCCGTCACCCTTCGCTGCCTGGCTACATCGACGCGGGTCTTTACGGTCAGCTGTTCGCCAGGGAGCGCTACGACGTTGGCGCGGCGCCCGAGATGGCCTATAGCATCCCGCTCGCGGACGGGGAGTACGTTGTGAACCTTTACCTTGGGGACCACTACTCGGAGACCTCTCAGGTGGGCGACCGTGTGTTCGGCATCACGTTGGAGGGGGTACCGGTGCGCACGGGCCTTGACCTGGTGTCGGAGTTCGGGCACCGCCGTGGCGGTATGCTTAGCTATGGTGTTACGGTGAGCGGCGGGTCGCTGGAGGTGGGCTTCTTGCACGGGGCTAAGGAGAACCCCTTGGTGAACGCGATCGAGGTGCTGGGGAACATAAGTTCGCCGGCTTCGTCCAAGAACCAAGTGACCGTATCAAAACCGTTGAACAACCTAAAGCTCTACCCCAACCCTGCGCACATAGAGACCACCATGAGCTTCGATATGCCGACAACGGTAGGCACAATACAGGTGTTCGACGTTACCGGTAGGTTGGTCAGAACGATCGAAGGAGGGAAAATCGATGAACGTGGTACACCGGTGAACGTACAGGAGATGCCAGCTGGGATGTATTTCGTGAAGACCACGGATACTTCGGGAACGGAGTTCCAACAGCAGATGCTGATTAAACGGCAATAGAAATCGAATTAACGATAAAATCATAAACAAAAAGGGGACCGTTCGGTACCCTTTTTTATGTCAATTTTTTTTATGTTAAAAAATAATATAATGATCACTCTTCCATGGAATGGTAGACGTTCTGTACGTCGTCGTCCTCTTCCAGTCTTTCAAGGCGTTTCTCGACATCCGAGGCTTCTTCCTTCAAAAGTGACTTGGTTACTTATGGGATTTTTCGAAAATAGACAAATCGATTCCCGCCTATAGCCGTGTAATTTTTTCTCAACGTCCTTATGCAGAAGCTTTAGCGGCCGGAGACGCACAGGAGGAAATTATGCGAAAGGTCATGCAATACCCGGATATTGAAAATCAAAGGGATAGTGCGGAAGTGGAGAAGTTGATGGTGGAATTGGTAGCGTAATCAGTGGTTTGATTTCATTTCAGCCCTTCGCATTGGCATACTGTCAATTAAATTGAAAATGCCCTCGGGTTTTATGGGGTAGGGCTCTTTGGATTTGATGCCTCCATCTTTCCCGATCAAAAGATAACCGGTAAAATTATCGGGAACTTTTTTAGAGGGTTCAATGTTGGTCAACTGAATTTTGGTGTTGTACAATTTTCCGTTATGCTGGAGAAATAAGATTATGTCCCTGTCCTCGAGTTCCCTCTTATATTTTGTAGTCGTTTTTAAAGCAGTTTTTGCATCTTTGAATTCGGTATCGGTATCAGAAAGAATAATGATTCTATTTTTCCAGGTAAAGTCCGATAAACTTTGGGTTTGAGAAAAGGAGGAGTGTGCCATGAGCAGTGTTACGATTATCTTTAAGAATTTCATACCCTGTAATATAAATAAAAAAAGCCACCCTTAAAAGATGGCTTTTTTTATATGATGCTATTCGTTCTATAATTTGGCGAACATTTTTTGCATTTTTTCTTGCTCCTCATCGGCTAAAGTGGGATCCACTAAGATTCTTCCACTGTGCTCATCGGTAATTATTTTTTTACGTGAGGCAATCTCTACCTGCACCTGTGGTGGAATGGTGAAGAATGAACCTCCGGAAGCTCCTCTTTCGATGGGGACAACGGCCAAACCATTCTTAACATTGTTACGGATCCTTGCGTAAGCTTTTACCAAACGATCTTCTATCTTATCTTGATATTTGATGGATTCCTCTAAAAGAGCTCTTTCCTCTTTCTCCGTTTCGGCAAGAATAGCATTCAATTCACTTTTTTTATGCTTCAGGTGCGCTTCACGTTCTCCCAAACGCTCTTTAGTTTCTGCAATGACTTCTTTTTTCTGTTCAATTTGAGCTTTGAACTCCTTAATGTTTTTTTCGGCCAATTGAATTTCCAATTCTTGAAATTCCAATTCTTTACTTATCGAATTGAACTCTCTACTATTACGAACATTCTTTTGTTGTTCGCCGTATTTTTTGATCAGTGCTTTGGCTTCCTCAATAAGATTTTTCTTGGCACCAATTTCAAAATTTATATTTTCTAGATCAGACTTTAATTTGTCCATTCTCGTTTTTAGGCCAAGAACGTCATCTTCAAGATCTTCTACTTCCAAAGGTAGTTCACCACGAACATTCCTTATTTCATCAACCCTAGAATCAATTAATTGCAAATCATATAATGCTCTTAATTTTGCTTCTACACTGGTCTCTTCTTTTTTTGCCATATTAAAAATACTTGATGGGATTTGTTATACTTTCCGATAAACGGATTGCAAAATTAGGAATTTTTTTCGTAAGATAATCAACTAAAAGGTTTTTTGTAAACTGCTCAGTTTCAAAGTGTCCTATATCTGCTATTACAATTTGATTTTCAGCTTCATAAAATTGATGGTATTTGACATCTGCAGTTATGAAAATGTCAGCTCCGGCAGCTTTTGCAGCACCTATCGCAAAGGCACCACTACCGCCTAAAACGGCTACTTTTTGTATAGGTTCACCAAGCAGTTTGGTATGTCTTACTATGGGGGTTTTCATTTTAATTTTCAGCATTTCTAAAAATGAAGTTTCTGGCATACCTTCCACCAATTCACCAATTAAACCCATTCCTATATAAGGGTTTGTGTTATTAAGGGAAGTTATTTCGTAGGCTACCTCTTCATAAGGATGGGTGTTTTTTAACGCTTGGGTGATGCGATTCTCCTTTCCTTTATCAAAAATGCAAGAAACCATTGTCTCATTCTCGGTATGAATTTGGCCAATTTCCCCTACCGTAGGATTCGCTTTCTCATTTGCCTTAAAGGTACCTTTGCCCTCTATGCTGAAACTACAATGCGAATAATTTCCAATGTCACCCCCACCCGCAAGAAACAGGGCATTTTTTAGACTTTCCTCATGTGCGACCGGAACATAGGTAGTTAATTTTCTAAGGGTGTTTTTTTGAGGAATCAAGATGCTAGGGTTCGTAAGCCCTAGAACTTCCCCTATTTTACCATTCACCCCAAAAGGTGTGTTATCCAATGCAGTGTGTATGGCGTAAATGGCAATGTTGTTTTTTATGGCTTTGAGAACTACGCGTTCCACGTAATTTTTACCCGTAATTTTTTTTAAACCGTTAAAAATGATAGGATGAAAACTAATAATAAGATTACAGTTGGTTTCAATCGCCTCGTCGACAACATTCTCCAAGGTATCTAAGGTAACCAGAATTCCGTCGACCTCCGTTGTAGCATTCCCTATTAAAAGGCCCACATTGTCAAAATCTTCGGCATAGGTTAAAGGTGCAAATTCTTCAAGGATATCAGTAACTTCTTTTATGGTCATTTTCAAGGTTTATAAGGTATTCAAAGATAAATTATTATAATTTCGTTCTAATGCAAGTACTTCGAAAACTTCTTTTTCCCATTTCCTTGGTGTATGCCATGGTGGTTTACTTACGTAATCTATTTTATGACTTAGGAATTTTTCCCTCAAAATCTTCTACAACACCAACCATCTGTGTTGGTAATTTGAGTGTTGGGGGGACGGGAAAAACTCCGATGATAGAACTCCTTGTCCGTCTTTTAAAGGAAGACTATAAAATTGCGGTTCTAAGTAGAGGGTACAAACGAAAATCTGAAGGATTTGTATTGGCCCATTCTTCAACTACAGTTCAGGAATTGGGAGATGAACCCTATCAACTGAAATCAAAGTTTCCTACTATTGAAGTTGCTGTAGAGGCCAACCGGCGAAACGGTATAGTGCAATTGGACTATGCTGTTCAACCAGAACTCATTCTGTTAGATGATGCGTACCAACATAGAAAAGTAAATCCGGGTTTTTCCATTCTTTTAACGGCATATGACCAAATCTATAGTGATGATTGGTATCTGCCTACCGGAAACCTTAGAGATAGTAAAGCGGCGGCTAAGAGAGCCCAAATTATCGTCGTCACTAAATGCCCTGAAGACTTGGATGCATCATCAAGGATCGAGATGATCAAACGACTGCATCCTGATGAAAATCAAAAAGTACTATTTAGCTTTTTATCTTATGAACCTAGGTTGAAGGGGGAGGGGATTCCACTTGATATAAGTAGTTTAAAAGATAGGAAAGTGACCTTGGTGACCGGTATTGCTAATCCCGCTCCTTTGGTTGATTATTTGAAGATGAAGGAGCTTAAATTTGAACATTTAAAATTCAGCGACCATCATTTTTTTACCAAAAAAGAATTGGAAACGCTAAAACAAAAGGAGTTCGTCTTAACAACGGAGAAGGATTATGTACGGCTTAAAAATGACTTGGTGGGGCTTTATTATATTGAAATCTCACACCGATTTTTAGAAAACGGACTTGAACTTTTAAGTTCAGAATTACAGGACTTTATGTCAAGGAACTCTTGATTTTCTTATCGAAAATATTCTCCCCTATTTTCTGGTAGAAAACTTCTGGTTTAAATGGTTTGGTGACCACATCATTACATCCAGCCGCATAAAAACTTTCTAAACTATCATCCAAAGAGATTGCGGTCAAAGCTATGATAGGAGTGTCCTGATTGAATTTTCGAATTTCTATAGTTGCTTCTTCTCCACTGATTCCTGGCATGTGAATATCCATCAAAATAGCGTCATATACGTTTTCTTTGGCAAGGGTAATAGCTTCGTGACCATTATTTGCAATATCACTGGTCATTTCCTTTTTTGATAACATCTTTTTGGTAATGACCTGATTGATCTTATTATCCTCGACTATCAATAAGTGTAGACCTTTAAAATCATAATCACGTGGCGTGATTTCAAAGGTTATATCGCCTTCCGGCAAATCGTCCATACTTTTCATTTTTATTTCAAAGAAAAACGAACTGCCTTCACCAAGGTTACTTTCCAATTCAATTTTACTATTGAATAGGCCCAATAAGCTTTTTACGATGGTTAGACCAAGACCGGTACCACCATACTCTCTGTTGATTTGGATAGAACCTTGCTCAAACCCTTCAAAAATACTTTGTTGTTTTTCTTTTGAAATGCCAATGCCATTATCGCTTACCTCAAAATAGATGGTAACGTCATCCTCTATCTTGTTCAATAGTTTTGCAATGACCCTAACTTCACCACCTTTGGTGAACTTAATTGAATTACCGATCAAGTTCATGAAAATTTGCGATAGTTTTAAGGGGTCACTGATCAGTTGACCCGGAATTTCAGGATCATATTCTAAAGTCAGTTTAGTGTTGTTCGTCTTTGCGCTTTGGGTCAAGGAGTTAATCACCTCTTTGATGACTTTTTTAAGGTTGAACTCCATATTTAAGGGTTCTAACTTATTGGCATCTATCTTGTTAATGTGAAGTATATCATTTATGAAGTTAAGCAAATAGTCGCCCGAGAACTTTAAGGCTTTTAAATGTTCTTTTTGGTGCGCTTGGGGTTCTTCTTCTAATAGGAGATGGGTAAGTCCTGTAACGGCGTAAAGTGGTGTTCTCAGTTCATGGCTTACGGTTGAAAGAAAATTGGTTTTAGCTTCCATGGCCTGTACGGCACCATCCCTTGCTATTTGTAATTCTTTGTTTTTAGTCTGTAGTAAATCGTTGGTTTTAAGTTTTATTTGGTTGTTACGATACAGGGTTACGGCTAAAAGAGATATGATTATTAAAAATGCCGAGGTCAAGATAGCCGTTAGTTCAGACCTATTTTGAGATTCTGTAAGTTCTTCAATTTTCTTTTCTTGTCGTGCAATTTCCTCGGTTTTATAATCATCGGTGATTTTATCCGCTGTTTTAACTTCAATTTTATTTTTATCAATTGTAAAAATGGAATCTTTAAGTTGCACTAAATTTTGACTGTTTACTAATGATTTTTGATAAAGCCCCAGTTTTTCATATGTCGTTGATAATAGCCTATTAGCTTCTTTGACTTCTTCCAAAAAGCCATTGTTTTGAGCAAGTGTCAAAGCGTCTTCCCCATTTTTAGCTGATTCAGATAAATTTCCCGTTTTTAAATATAGTTCTGCAAGAGTCAAATAAGCTTGTGTGGCAAGATATTCTTTTTCATAAACATCGGTATTTACTACAAGTGAATTTAAATTTTTGGTAGCACTCTCGTATTTTTCTAAGTTGAGATATACCTTTGCTTCTATCAATAGAAGGTTGTTATAAAAATTACGGTCGTTATTAAGTTGTTTTGCCTCGTTGAGCATAAACAAGGACTGAAAGTTTCGATCACTTCGGTATAACAGAATTGATTCAATGTATTTATGCATTGCGTCACCATAAGGGTAGGCTATGTCTTTTAACAATACACTGGCGCGGTCCCAATAGAACTCAGTATCTCCCTCCTTGTCAAGCTTTAGATAGAGTAGTGCCAGTTCATGTAAACTGTCGATTAATGATTTTAAATCTTCATTTTTTTCAGCTTCATTTGCCGCGGTATTCAAAGTTTCTAAGGCTAGATCTATTTTATTCTGGTTCCTGAATTTTCTTGCTTGGTCAAAATAGGGTTGTAAATCTCCGTGGGGAACAGAATCTTGGCAAAGTACGGACGTTGTTGCTACCAAAAAAAACATTGGTAGCAACAGGAGTAGGTTCGCTCTATGTAAGAATTTTATTTTCAAATATAGTTTTTACGGTTCATAAAGTTGATCAAATCGATAATTCTGCTGCTATACCCGGTTTCGTTGTCATACCAACCTATAATTTTTACCATTTTCCCTATAACTGAGGTCATTAAAGAATCAAACGTACAAGAATAATAACTATTGTTTATATCGATAGAAACTATTGGGTCGTTTGTGAAGCACAGTATATTTTTAAACTCATTTTGTGCAGCCTTTTCAAAAGTATCATTTATTTCTTCAATTGTTGTAGTCCGTTTCACATTTACAGTAATGTCGGTTAAGGAGCCATTTGGCACGGGTACTCGAATGCCGCAACCCCCGATAACGTCGGCAAGTTCAGGAAATATCCTTGTAAGGGCTTTTGCGGCCCCGGTTGTGGTTGGAACAATGGATTGCCCAGCGGCACGAGCTCTTCGTAAATCTCTATGAGGTTGGTCATGTAGGCTTTGATCAGAGGTGTAGGAGTGAATGGTTGTAATATAGGCCTGTTCAATGCCGCAGAGGTCATTGATTACCTTGATCATCGGGGCAGCATTGTTAGTGGTACATGATGCATTGGATATAATAGTATCGGAAGCGTCTAATGTATTTTCGTTAATACCAAACACGATCATTTTTATATCCTCTTCTTCTGGGGGTACCGATAATATGACTTTTTTAGCGCCATTCTTTACGTGCATTGATAACGTTTCACGGTCTTTGAACTTACCGGTACATTCAACAACCAGGTCAACTTTTGAATTTGCCCAATTTATTTTTGAAGGGTGTAACTCATTGGATAATAAAATAGAAATACCATTCACGATAATGGTATGGTCATCATAGTGTATTTCTTGGGGTGAAGTACCGTGAATGCTATCATATTTGAGTAAGTGCGACAATGTTCTGGCATCTGCCAAATCATTGATGGCAACTACATTCAAGTGTTCTTGTTGTTGCAACAGTCGGAAAAGGGTTCTGCCTATTCTTCCAAAACCATTGATACCAATATTAATCTTTTGCATTGGTTTTCTTGGGAATATTATGTGTTAAGGTATGAACGAAAAATCACCTCAAAAAAGGTGTTATTTTAACTTTGATACATTGATGCGAATCAATTTGGATAAGACTAAAGTATATGCTTGTGTGCCTTATATGAGGATCGCACCAATGCACCGCTTTCTACATGTCTAAATCCCATTTCTAGACCTATATCTTCGTATTTTTTAAATTGTTCAGGAGTAATGAATTCTTTAACGGGAAGGTGTTTTTTAGAGGGCTGTAAGTATTGACCAATTGTAACTACGTCAACATTCACCTTTCGGAGATCAGCTAAAGTAGCTATTACTTCGTCTTCCTCTTCTCCTAAACCTAGCATAATGCCAGATTTAGTCCTGTTGATGCCTTGTTCTTTTAAATAAGCAAGCACACCAAGGCTACGTTCGTATTTCGCCTGAATACGTACCTCTCTAGTTAATCTTTTCACCGTTTCCATATTATGGGAAACCACTTCGGGAGCTACGGCAACAATTCTGTCCAAGTGTTTTTCTATTCCTTGAAAATCTGGAATTAATGTTTCTAAAGTAGTTGTAGGATTCATTCTTCGAATCGCCTTAACGGTTTCTGCCCAAATGATTGATCCCATATCCTTTAAGTCATCCCTATCGACCGAAGTTACTACGGCATGTTTAATCCCCATTATTTTTATGGAACGGGCCACTTTTTCCGGTTCTGCCCAATCCACATTTTCTGGTCTACCGGTTTTAACACCGCAAAATCCACAAGATCGGGTGCAAACATTCCCTAAAATCATAAAGGTAGCTGTCCCTTCCCCCCAACATTCGCCCATGTTCGGGCAACTTCCACTAGTACAAATGGTATGTAGGTCGTATTTATCAACCAATCCTCTAAGCTGCGTATATTTCTTGCCGGTAGGCAGTTTTACCCTTAGCCATTTTGGCTTTCCCTTAGGTGGTGCAACGTTTTCTTTTAAGACTGTGGACATGCTTATTTTTTATACAAATATACAAAGTAAAACAGTGTCCTTATAGTAGTTTGTAATTGGATCTTAAAGCGAGGTTTTAGTTAAATTCTGCGATTAGGTACTCTATTTTCGCTCCTTAATAATTTCGGATAGTAATTTTTTAGCCCTCAACAACTTTACTTTAACGTTGTTCATGGGCTCATTAAGTTTTTTAGCTATATCGGCATAGCTTAATTCATTAAAATATCTGAGGTTGATGACCTCTTGATAGTGTGGCTTTAATCTTTTGATATCTTGTAAGAGGTCGGCTAAATTTTGTTCTTGAATCAATTTATCCTCCATTGAGGGCTCTACATCCAATACGGTCGTTACCGCTTCTGAGGTACTTCTAGAATCCAATAAGCTTTTTTTGCGTTTACGTACTAAATCAATATGAATGTTCTTTGAGATTGTGATTAACCAAGTTTTAAAAACATAGGCTTGATCGAATGTATCTATCTTGTCAAAGGCTTTTGAGAAGGTTTGTATGGTAATGTCTTCTGAATCGTTTTCGTTCTCGGTGCGTTTTAATTGAAATCCATAGACATCGTTCCAGAACATATCCAATAAACGACTAAAAGCAATCTGGTTACCCTCTTTCGCTTTTTGTATGGTATGTTCTAAATTGTTTATTTTATTCAATTATAATTTTTGGATGTGAATCTTTACGATTGTAGAATCTTCTTTATTCAGAAACCATTTCTTTTTTGCAATCTTGCTCTGCGGGTAATTTGCCACACATGCCACATGCTTGTCCATCTTGGTTGAGAAAAGGACTTTGGCTTGCACAAGTGCCTGCAAACTTACCATCTTTCTTAGACCAGATCTTAATCGCTATGCCAGCAAATGCAAGTGCTAATAATCCAATAGTTAAAAATATGAGTTTCATACGCTAATTTTATACAAAGATAAAAAATAAAGCCCCAAAATAGGGGCTTTAAGAATACTTTATAAGGTAATTACTAATACGCAATATTCGCGACGATATTATCTAAAGTTGGCAGCTCATTGCCCCCTACAGGTTCAATGGTAATATAGCCGACCGCATTATCGGCATAGGGTAGTGCCATCAATTTTTGCTGGTCACCCGCTTCTTCAATTATACCAAGATTAATCATTTTTCCATTGACCTCGGCCCACATTTGAAAGCACTGACTTTCAGGAATATGTGGTAATTTACTAACATTTATATAAGATAGTTTTTTTACTGGATTTATATAGGCCACGGCCTTTAGGTCCTTGGCTTTTTGATTTCCTTTTACATTGTACTTTTTGGTCTGCGGATTGTTTAGGACAATAAATTGATTTCTAACATCTTCCAATTGTTCTTTCATATTTTCCTCAAGCAATTTTATTTTATTGCTGACCACACTATTTTCCTCTTGAAGACTTTGGTTTTGATTCCAGAAGAAATAGGAGATACCCGCAAACATGATGGCGGTTATACTGGCCGCAATGGCATAACTGAAAAATCTTTTTCTTCCACTGCGTTCAGATTTGATCCTGGCATGAATCTTATCTTTTAATCCTTGGGGAGCTTTAATCGAATGTAATTTTGCAAAAACCTCCAAATTTTCCTGCAATTCATCATAGGTTTCCTGAACCTCGGGGTACATGGCGATATAGCGTTCGCACTGTAGAGTCTCTAACTCTGTGGTGGTTCCTAAAAGATACTTCTCCAATAAATCGGAATCTAGGAATATTTTAATTTTTTCTTTCATAATACAACGTTTAAGATAATGCATACAAGTACAGGACCATAGATTTTACCTAGTTCGCGTAAACCGATTTTTAATCTAGATTTAATGGTTCCTAACGGAATATCTAACTCTTCACTAGCTTCCTGTTGGGTCATTCCTTGAAAGAACAGAGCTTCTAGAACAATTTGGTATTTCTCCTCAATTTTATCTAGATGCTCTCTTACATCCATTAACTCTGGTCTAATACTATCTACACCCAAATTATATACGTTCGAAACGTCTATTTGGATTTCTTTATCAGATTTTGTATTTACACTTCGCAATTTATCTATGGCAGTGTTGCGGGTAATCCTAAAAAGCCATGTAAATAATTTTGCTTTTTTAGGATCGTATGAATCGGCTTTTTTCCAAATCTTCACGAAAGACTCCTGCACTACGTCCTGTGCTAATTCTGGATCGCGTACTACTTTATTGGCAACTCCTAAAAGGGTGTCTGCATAATTATCGTAAAGGAGTGATATGGCTTTCTCATTCCGCTCCTGCAATAATTCAACAATATGCTTTTCTAATAAAGTGCTCATAATTCAATAGAGGGGCATATTTTTTTTAAAATGGACATCCAAGGTGCCATATTGAACCGTATATGCATAAATGCTAAATTATAAAATTGATTGTTAATGATGCGTTATCTGAAAATATAAATAATATAAGTGGACAGCTGGTAACTGCCACTTTGTTTTTGGTTAGTTTGGTTTGGTAATAACCCCTGCATTTTAATTGTAGGGGTTATTTTTTATAATGTTGACTTCGGGACTTATGGTAATATTGAATTTACTTTGAACTTCATCAATAATTCTGGAAGAAAGGTTCAAGATATCCTGTCCTGTCGCATTTCCATAATTTACCAATACAAGTGCCTGTTTTGAATGAACTCCTGCATCCCCGAATCTTTTTCCCTTGAAACCACATTGCTCAATGAGCCATCCAGCCGGTATTTTATAAATAGAATCGGAGACTTTGTAAAAAGGGGCATTAGGGTTGTCGGCACTAAAAGATTCAAAAAATTCTTTTGAAACTAGTGGGTTTTTAAAGAAACTACCACTATTTCCTAATTCTTTAGGATCGGGCAATTTGCTTTTACGTATGGCGATTACGGCATTGGAAATATCTTTAATGGAAGGGTTTGCAATTGCATCTTTTCTTAATTCTTCTTCAATGGCTCCATAACCCGTATTCAGTTTGTGGTTAATTTTACTCAATGTAAAGGTTACGGAAGTAATTACGTATTTTTCTTTGCCTTCATTTTTAAAGTAAGAATCCCTATATCCGAATTTACATTCTTCCTTAGTGAAAGAAACCAGTTCTTGATCAGCTATTCGAATTGCTTCACAAGAGTGAAATACATCTTTCAGCTCTACCCCGTAGGCACCTATGTTCTGAACAGGTGCCGTGCCAGTGTTTCCAGGAATGAGCGACATGTTCTCCAATCCACCATAACCATGCTCAAGGGTCCAAAGCACCACTTTATGCCAATTTTCACCAGCCATAACCTTTAGGTGTATGGTTTCTGATGTTTCTGATATCGTTTGTTTTCCCTTGAGATCAACATGTATGACCAAGGCGTTGATATCATCAGTTAGAAGCATATTACTGCCGCCACCTAAGAGAATTTTTCGCGGATACTGGTCTTTTGAAAGTATTTCCTGCAAGTCATTTATCGATTCGATCTCAACAAAAAAACGGGCCTTTGCATCAATGCCAAACGTATTGTAATCCTTTAATGAAAAATTTTCCTGAACTACCATTAGCCTTTGTAGCTTTTAAGGGCCTCGCCAAGAATATACACAGCTCTCTTTAAGCTATCCTGATCAAGAACATAGGCTATTCTAATTTGGTTCGAACCTAAGCCCTCGGTAGCATAAAATCCTGCAGCAGGTGCGACCATCACGGTTTCATTGTCAACTCTAAATTCTTCCAATAGCCATTGGGCAAAGTGATCCGCATCTTTTATAGGCAATTCTACAATGCAATAGAATGCACCTTGTGGCCTGGCAATTTTAATGCCTTCTATTTTTTCTAATTCCGATAGCAACAAATTCCTTCGAGCTTCATATTCGGTGTTGACTTCTTTAAAATAACTGTCCGGCGTATCTAAGGCGGCCTCACTCGCTATTTGTGCATAGGTTGGGGGTGAGAGTCGGGCTTGTGCAAACTTTAAAGCCGTTGCAATAAATTCTTTGTTCTTTGAAACTAGAAAACCGATTCGAGCGCCACACATGCTATATCTTTTTGAAACTGAATCTATAATGATGGCATGTTCATCTAAGCCAGGTTCTTTTAAAATAGAGGTATGTGCTTTATTGTCATACGTGAACTCTCTGTACACTTCATCGGCTATGAGAAATATATTTTGTTTTTTTACCAGTGCGGCCAATTTTTGAATCTCTTCTTTGCTATATAAATAGCCGGTAGGATTTCCAGGATTACAGATCAATATAGCTTTAGTTCTTGGCGTGATCAATTTTTCAAAATCCTCAATTGGCGGAAGCGCAAAATTATCCTCCAGTTTTGAAACTACGGGTACGACCGTTACTCCACAAGCAGTGGCGAACCCATTATAATTGGCGTAAAATGGTTCTGGGATGATTATTTCATCATTTGCATCGGCAATAGTGCTCATTGCAAAAGCTAATGCTTCTGAACCACCTGTGGTGACGATGATATCAGAAGCTTCAACGGGTATATTATTTTTAACGTAATAACCGGCAATTTTTTTTCTGAATTCTTCAGAACCTTCTGTACGACTATATTCGAGTACATCAATATCAGTGTTCTTGACGGCATCTAAGGCTTGTTGGGGTGTTTTTATGTCCGGTTGGCCGATGTTTAGATGAATTACCTTGACTCCTTTCTTTTTTGCATTTTCAGCAAAAGGGACAAGTTTGCGTATAGGGGATTGAGGCATGGAAAGCCCTTTGTGGGATACAGATGGCATAATCGATTTATTTTCCACAAAAGTGATAAATGATTATGGTTCTTCCAATTTAATCAGGTTTTATTTGATTTTCGGTAACGCTGTTAAAGTTATTTTTCGAACCGAAAAATTATGTAACTTGATGGGCATAACTAATTCATAACGATTATGTTATATAATTTTAAAACACCTGTGCTTCTAATTTTAGTTTGTTTTGTTTTTTCTGGATCTGCACAGAATTACGAGTTGCCATCAGGTAAGAAATTCCAAAAAATAAAATTTGAACTTATTAATAATTTAATAGTACTTCCGATTGAGGTCAACGGAACTGAGCTTTCATTTGTTTTGGACTCTGGTGTTGGCACCCCGATCCTTTTTAACTTAGCTGACCAAGATTCTCTTCAACTAAATAATGTCTCTGAAATAACAATAAACGGATTGGGAGATGGTGAACCTATAAATGCCCTTAAATCCTCAGGAAATTATGTACAATTGGGTGATGCTAAAAATAGTTCACAAAATATATATGTAGTTATGGATGCGGGGATAAATTTCTCTCCTACCCTAGGAGTTCCCGTTCATGGCATTATAGGGTACGACCTATTTCGCGATTTCGTAGTAGATATTAATTATACGCGAAAGGTATTAAAACTCTATGATCCTAACGTTTCTAAATATGGACGGTCGAAAAATTCGAGATCTTTGGATGTGACGATAGTCGGCAAGAAAGCTTATGTGAATGCACACATAGTTGTAAAGGAAGGAGAAGAGATTCCGGTTAAACTATTAATGGATACTGGGAGCAGTGATGCAGTTTGGCTTTTTGAGGATGAACGGATAAAAATTCCGCAAAAATTTTATGAAGACTTTCTTGGGAAAGGCCTTGCAGGTGAGATATATGGTAAACGCACTAAAATACATCATTTAAAAATTGCTGATTTTGTTCTTAGTGATGCAAAAGCAGCGTTTCCTGATATGGAAACATTCAACACCATAGCTGATTTTGGCGGAAGGAACGGTAGTTTGGGCGGGGAGGTGCTCAAAAGATTCAATATGGTTTTTGATTATCAAAATCAGAAAATAATTTTGAAAAAGAACTCCAATTTCAATAAAATATTTCAATATAACATTAGCGGTATAGATTTACAACATGCAGGGGTTCGCTATGTGTCAGAACGTATCGCGAATGCGAATGGGGTAGTTTACAATAATGAAAAAAGTTATGGAGATGTTCAAATACTGCTACAGGGGGCAACACGACTTAGTTTAGTGCCAGAAATAGTCGTATCGGCCATACGACAAGGAAGTCCTGCCCATTCTGCCGGATTAAAAGAGGGCGATGTGATTTTAGCGGTGAATGGAAAGCGTATTCACCGCTATAAGATTCAAGAAATAATGCACATGCTCAATGATCAGCATGGCAAGAAAGTTAAGGTTTTGGTCGAGCGTTATGATAGCGACCTTTTGTTCAGTTTTATTTTAAAACCACTTTTTGAAGAATAAAAAAAGCCCATCTGCTAAGATGGGCTGTATACTCTTTTAGAGAATTTTATTTGGATCCTGTAGCTTGTACCTCACCTTTTATTTTTAAGACTTTGGTGGGAGTATCTGCATTTGAAATCACGGTAATAGCTTTACGAATAGGGCCTACACGATTGGTGTCATACTTTACTTGGATTTCTCCAGTCTTACCTGGCATGATTGGGTCTTCCGGTTTTTTAGGAATGGTACAACCACAGCTAGAGCTCACCTTACTTATGATAAGTGGAGCCGTTCCGGTGTTCGTGAATTCAAAAACCCTAATTCCATCTGATCCTTTGGCAATTTCGCCGTAATCGACAGTTTCTGATTTAAACTCGATTTTAGCCGCTGTATCTTGCGCAGTTAAGCTAAATCCAAGCAAACCAACAAATAATACAAGTACTATTTTTTTCATCATTTTTAATTTTGGGTGGACGTTAAAATTAAATCTTTTCAGATCAACCTCAAAATCCTTTTGTTATACTCTAACGTTACTTATTTTTGTTTCGTATTTATCTTTGGGAAAAATTCAGCTGAAATGACCGTTAGAGTGTCAGTTCGGCTTTATTTTTAAATACCCAGCTTAACATTAATCAAAAACTGTTCCAAATATGGAAATTCCTTCTAAATATAATCCCCAAGCAACAGAGAGCCATTGGTATGAATACTGGATGAAAAACGGATATTTTCATTCCGTTCCAGATAATCGTGAGCCCTATAGCATTGTAATTCCCCCACCCAATGTTACCGGGGTACTGCATATGGGGCATATGCTGAACAATACAATACAGGATGTTTTGATTAGAAGGGCAAGGTTATTGGGAAAGAATGCTTGTTGGGTACCGGGTACCGACCATGCCTCCATTGCCACCGAGGCTAAAGTTGTGGCAAAATTAAAGGAGGAGGGGATAAATAAAAATGACCTTACACGTGATGAATTTTTAAAGCACGCATGGGACTGGACCCATCAATACGGAGGTATAATTCTTGAACAATTAAAAAAATTGGGCTGCTCCTGTGATTGGGAACGTACCGCGTTTACGATGGATGAAGAGCGGTACAATAGCGTTATCAAGGTTTTTGTAGATTTATTTAATAAAGGATTGATATACCGCGGCTACCGTATGGTGAATTGGGATCCGGAAGCCTTAACGACTTTATCTGATGAAGAGGTTATTTATGAAGAAAAACAGGGGCTTCTATATTATTTGGCCTATCAAATAGAAGGTTCTGAAGAAAAGGTTACTATCGCTACCACCAGACCCGAAACAATTTTAGGCGATACTGCCATTTGTATAAACCCTAATGATGATCGCTTTGGGCATTTAAAGGGTAAAAAAGCCATTGTTCCAATTAGTGGTAGGATAATCCCGATCATAGAAGATGAATACGTGGATATGGAATTTGGTACCGGTTGTTTGAAAGTTACCCCGGCCCATGATATCAACGATAAGGCCCTAGGGGAAAAACATAACTTGGAAACCATTGATATTTTTAATGATAATGCAACGTTGAATAGTTTTGGCCTTCACTATGAAGGAAAAGATAGATTCGTTGTACGAAAGGAAATATCAAAAGAGCTAGAGGAAAAAGGATTCTTGGTAAAGACCGAGACCCATATCAACAAAGTGGGGACTTCTGAGCGTACAAAGGCCGTTATAGAGCCAAAATTGTCCGATCAGTGGTTTCTGAAAATGGAAGATTTGGCCAAACCTGCCTTAGATGCCGTAATTAATAGTGACGATGTAAAACTTTACCCCAAAAAGTTCGAAAATACCTATCGTCATTGGATGGAAAACGTTCGGGATTGGAATATCTCTAGACAATTATGGTGGGGACAGCAAATTCCGGCATTTTATTATGGTGATGATCAAGAAGATTTTGTCGTGGCAACTACTATTAATGAAGCACTGGAACTTGCCAAAGCAAAATCGAACAATACTAATCTGACGATTGATGATCTTAGACAAGATGCCGATGTGTTGGATACTTGGTTTTCTTCTTGGCTTTGGCCTATTAGTGTCTTTGGGGGTGTTTTAGAACCCGATAATGAAGAGGTTAATTATTATTACCCTACAAATGACTTGGTTACCGGACCGGATATTCTATTTTTCTGGGTCGCTAGAATGATTGTTGCTGGATATGAGTTTAGAAATGAGAGGCCATTTGAAAATGTTTATTTTACGGGATTAGTACGTGACAAACAGCGTAGAAAAATGTCCAAATCCCTTGGAAATTCTCCTGACGCCTTAAAATTAATAGAGGATTATGGGGCTGATGGGGTACGGGTCGGATTGTTGTTGAGCTCTGCAGCAGGTAATGATTTAATGTTCGATGAAGATTTGTGTCAACAAGGTAAAAATTTCGCGAATAAAGTTTGGAACGGATTCAGATTGTTGAAAGGTTGGGAAGTGGCAGATTTACCGCAACCAGAAGCTTCTAAGTTAGGTTTGGAGTGGTATGAAGCCAAACTTGGCCAGACCTTAATGGAAATAGAGGATCACTTCAATAAATTCCGTATTTCAGATGCTTTGATGGCTGTTTATAAATTAGTTTGGGACGATTATAGTTCTTGGCTGTTGGAGATTATCAAACCAGCTTATCAACAACCCATAGATAAAATTTCTTTTGATAGGGTAATTCATTTGTTCGAACAGAACCTTAAACTGTTGCATCCTTTTATGCCGTTTTTAACCGAGGAGGTATGGCAGCACATTGCGGAACGAAAAGCAAGTGAAGCCTTGGTAATTGCCGAATGGCCGAAGACCGGCAAAATAAATGAGACGTTGATTTCTCAATTCGATTTTGCTGCTGAGGTGATTGCAGGCGTACGAACGATTAGAAAGGAAAAGAACATTCCCATGAAAGAGACCGTGGAATTATCCGTTTTAAATAATGAAATGGTTAATGCCGATTGGGATGTTATCATTTCAAAACTGACCAATATTTCTACTATCACTTACATTGATGCTCCCTTGGAGGGCGCTTTGACCTTTAGGGTAAAGAGTAATGAATATTTTGTACCTATGGAAGGTGCCATTGATATTGAAGCCGAAATCACCAAAATTCAAGAAGAGCTTAAGTATACGAAAGGGTTCTTGATTTCTGTACAGAAAAAACTATCCAATGAACGTTTTGTAAACAATGCTCCAGAAAATGTGATTTCCTTAGAACGAAAGAAACAAGCTGATGCAGAGGCAAAAATTGAAACGCTTGAAAAAAGTTTGGAGAGCCTAAGTTGATAAAGAGGATAATAATTTCAAATTAATCAAATAAAACGATTTTAAAAGTCTTGTTCTTAATTCATTAGAACGAGACTTTTTTTATGAATGAAATTATCATTCGGTAAGTTTTGTATCTTTAATAGTATCCAAACATGAAAAAAATGAAAAAGCTAAAAAAAGAACATATAAAGCAAGAGGTGTTCGATCTTTATGATGCCTATGCCCATAATAGAATACAAAGGCGTGATTTTGTTCAAAAACTATCGGCATATGCGGTTGGCGGAATTACTGTTGCATCTTTGATGAGTTTTTTAATGCCCAACTATGCTGATACATTTTTGGTAGATAAGAATAATCCAGATTTGGATTCCTCATTTATCATATATAATTCCCCTAAAGGAGGAGGTGAAATCAAAGGGTTGTTGTCCAAACCAAACTCTGCGGATATAAAATTACCGGGTATTGTCGTGGTCCATGAGAATAGAGGTCTCAACCCATATGTCGAAGACACGGCTAGAAGAGCGGCATTGGAAGGTTTTATTACCTTGGCGCCAGATGCTTTGAGTCCTTTAGGTGGTTATCCCGGTAATGATGATGAAGGTAGGGAAATGCAAAGTACGAGGGATAGGAATGAAATGCTAGAAGATTTTATAGCTGGGTTTTATTATTTAAAAAACCATGAATCCTGTAATGGCAAAATCGGAGTAGTCGGTTTTTGTTTTGGAGGTTGGATTTCTAATATGATGGCGGTAAAGGTGTCGGAATTATTGGCCGCTGTACCATTTTATGGGGGTCAGCCAACAGATGGTATAGAAAATATTAATGCCCCCTTGATGCTACAATATGCAGGTTTGGACGAGCGTGTAAATGCAGGATGGCCTGATTATGAGGAAGCGCTTAAGAAAAATGATAAGGAGTACGAAGTATTTTTCTATCCCGATGTAAATCATGGTTTTCACAATACATCGACCCCTCGATATGATAGACCGGCAGCAGAATTGGCATGGCAGCGCACCATGGATTTCTTCAAAGAAAAATTATCATAACTCATTGATAATTAAAGCTTTTTTTTATCGAAAACTGCAGAATAGCGAGGATTTTGAGTTATTATTACTTTGATTTGAGTCAAGTTTTATGCCTTTAAAAATTTAATTTTATACAATAAACAATCTAAAAAAACACATTATGAGAAGTCTTTTATGGTTAGTAGCAGTAATTTGTATAATAATTTGGTTACTTGGGATGTTAGGGGTAGTACCTGGTCTCGCAACTGGTAGTTTAGTTCATATTTTATTAGTTATAGCAGTTATTGTTATTCTTTACAATATAATTTCAGGCAAAAAGGTATTATAGGTCTACAATACTACTGTTCAAAATAAATTTAAGCCCTAGAAAGAAGTTTCGAGGGCTTTTTTTATAAAATAGATAGGAGTTGTAAAGAATCAAAAAAGTAAAATTTCTTAACTTTAGTAAAATTACTTGGATATTAAAAAGTTACATTTTTTGATGTTTTTACTATTGGCCTCTTTTCTAAAGGCTTAATATGATGCCAATTTAAACATTCCTAGTAAAGACGTACAGATTATTACAGCAACCCTCCGGCACCAGAAAGAGAGATGTCTGAGGCAATGGTTCACGGATATGACAGCGATGGAAAGATATTATACTACGCAAAGTAGCCAATAATTTGGTCTACTTGGCAGATGCCCATCGAAGAAAGGTATATGTTTCCTGTCATGCAAAGAGTTTAGAGCCGTTTATGAAGAGGGTAGTTTAACATTCGGCTGAGGGAAAGAACACGAACGAAGAAAGAAAAGTAAGGGGAGAAGAGGTGGTCCAAAGTAAATTGGTCATGCCCAAAGAACCTAGTATGACGTATATCTATTTTGGAGAGGAGGAAGATTACAACAGTGAAACAGGAGAATTGTAAAATAGACAGTTTCGCTATGTCATTTAAACACTCTTCGCTACACCCGAGAGTACGGCACTACGGATTAAACCACACGCTAAAGGAATGCCTAGGCTTATGGATCCGAGAATTTTTCGGGCGCATATAATGATGTCCATTTTAATTGAAAACGATGATTAGACCTTATATACTTGCAGAAACAAATTGGGAGAGCTTAAAAGAAGAGCGGTTCGATCTAGCTATTTTACCTTGGGGAGCCACCGAGGCACATAATTATCATCTTCCGTACGGAACCGACAACATCCAAGCTGAGAATATAGTCGCGTCAGCCGCAAAGCTTTCATGGGAAAAAGGTAAAAAAGTTATTGTTTTACCAACGATACCTTATGGAGTGAATACCGGTCAAAAAGATATTTATTTAGATATGAACCTAAATCCTTCGACGCAGTTGGCAATTTTAAAGGATCTCGTGACCGTGTTGAACAGACAGGGTATTTACAAACTTTTACTTTTTAATGGACACGGAGGCAATAATTTCAAGCCTTTGGTACGGGAATTGGGTTTGATGTTTCCTAAAATGTTCATTAGTTTTTGCTTCTTTCCTCAAATGTTCGATAAGTCAAATTACTTTGAGGAGAAAGGAGATCATGCAGATGAAATGGAAACAAGCCTTATGCTTTACTTAAGACCAGATTTGGTTTTATCAAAAGAAAAATGGGGTAGTGGAGGTGAGCGAAAATTTCGGATAAAGGCATTTTCTGAAGGTTGGGTCTGGGCAGAAAGACAATGGTCCAAAGTTAGCGCAGATACGGGTATCGGTAATCCAGAATTTTCAACAAGAGAGAAGGGAGAACGCTTTTTTGAAGATATCTGTATAAAAATGGATGCTCTGTTCTGCTCACTTTGTGATGCCGATTTAGATGATCTATATGAATGAATCGAAAAAAGAAGCTTCAGTACTACTTTTTAGTAAGGAAAATTAAATTGCTAAAAGATTTACTTTTTAATCCTGAATTTGAAGTAATTAAAATATCTATTTTGAGACTCACAAGCGCACTGAGAATTATGAGATTTTTAAATATGTATTGAGCGACTAGCGTTACGGCAAACCCTCCGTTTCCGAATATGAGTTCAGGAAACATAAATAAGGGGCTAAATGTTAAAATAATGTGGATGATTGCGAAATTAATCGTAGTGTTCTTTTGCCAGTTCATTAATAAAAATAAACCAATACCCGTTTCTATAAATGCCAAAACGATGAGTCCTAAATTAGAGGGTACCAGACCCAAGCTTAATGTGTAGATGGTATTTTTCGCTAATTCTTCGGCAGGACTTAAAGCGGGAAAGAACTTCAAAACTCCAAAAACGAAATAGACCATACCTATGGATATGCGAAGAATTTTGCTTTTAAGTTTATCAAGGTGCTTCATGGGTTGCTACGAGGATTAATTGTTATTCTTGTTTTTTGAATTCATTCAGTAATTCAGGGGATATTTTGACTTTGTTGGATGGAATACGATACGATACCCCAAAATTTATCACATAATCAGCAAAGGCAGCGTCCCCATTTCTTGGAGTGCCTGTACTTTTTTCGGTCTGTAGATCAGTTATACTTTGTGGTCTATCCCTACGAATAGCGAAAGGAACATTTAAGTTGAAAGAGAGGTTTTTTTTATTAATGGCTAGACCAGGGTCTATAGAAAGAACATTGCCAGGTCTTCTGAAACCTTCATTTCCGCCAATTAAATCCTTAACAGGAATACAATCGAATCGAGCTCCAAGGGAACTTGATAGTAATGGGGATATGCTATGACTTAATCCTGATCTTATGGAATATTGATCAGGAACGGACATAATAGATTCATTCTCAAGAATAGGGCTTAATGTTTCCCTAAATGTTCTAATACCATTGGTCTCTCTAGGATTGAGTAGATAAAAACCACTTGCGTAACCAAAAAAACCGGTAGAAATTTTTTGGTAGATCTGAAAATCCAAAGTTAGTCCAAATCCCCCATCCCCTGGTTGAATCGACTGGTCTACCGGTCTGGTTTGGGGTTCACCATTAGGGCCAACATTGTAAAATATATCAGATGCATTGTAATTGCCTGTGGGGAGTTTAACCCCTAAACCAATGGCCATATTACCGTTTAAATTTTCTTCAGGATTGAGTACCCAAAATCCTAATCCAAAGCGAATATCACCCAATCCTCTTGAAAATGTAGTGTTTCTTTCCTCTCGCCCATGTTCATATAAAGATGATCTAGAATTGAAAACTGTAGGAATGGTAATACTTGTATATATTCTTTTGTTAATCCCTATAGTAGCAAAAAAATCGGTAGCGTGCGAGTAATTGATAACTTCAGTATTGTTGGTGATACGGTCGGGCTCTTCTTCAGTACCTCGAAAGTGTCTAAAAGATTTAAAATACCTATAATTCATACCAATTTGTATATCTCCTTTATCCAAAAGATTATTCTCTAGGCTATTTCCTACGCAAGAGGAAAAATGACGAATGGCCACACAACCTTGGGCCTCAAGGTGAGATGCTGCTAAAAGCATCACAAGTATTACGATTATCCGATATATATTTGCCATAGTTTTATTTAAAAACAAATGGCCAACTCCACTCAACAAACAGTTGGCCATTACAAGAAATTGTTTAAAAACATTAATTTAACTGAAGATTAATTATTTAACCGCTACCAAAGTAGATCTATTCTTATTAGGTTCGAATTAACTGTTCGGTAAAAATGATTAATGAAAAGTTAATGAGATTAATGAAAGATTAAGTTTTGTTAATTGTTCGAACTAATTGAGTTTCTTTATATAAGATTTTGAAAAAAAGAAACATATATATTGCGTTATTTCTTATATCCATAACTGGACTGGCTATCGTTCAATACCAGTATTTAAAAATAGGTTTGAACCTTGCAAAAGTACAGTTCAATACAAGTTTGGGAAGGGTAAGTGATGAAATAGCCCTAGGATTAAGAACTGAAAATCAATTAACCTATTTAATAGGAAGAGCTTTAAAAGAGGATACTTCGTATTTTAAAATTAGTATCGACAGTGTGCAAGATGCATCAAGATATTTTCTGAACGATTTTATTACAGAAAAACTGGCCACAAATGGTATAGATACCGATTTTACTTATAGGTTGATTTCTAAGGATTCTACCTATTACTTGGAATCTCCTATTAAATTTAAAATAGATGGGGATATTGAGACCTATCCTATTGAAATTAGTGGTTATTTACCCAAAATTTTTGAAAGACCGGTTCTTTTAGAATTGCAGTTTAAAAATTTGAACAGTTATTTTTTAACCAAACTTAATGGGCTTACGTTGCCTAGTTTACTTTTTATCTTGGGTATTTTTATTGCAGTCGTCTGGGTTTTAAGAACGTATTACTGGCAACGAAATGTTATTACCACCACTAATGAATTTATTAATAATCTTACGCACGAATTAAAGACCCCGGTATTTTCTATCGGTTTGGCAACTAAGATTTTAAATGAATCTGCTTTTACAGAACAAAAACCTATTTTGAACATAATAAAGCAACAGGTCAAAAGACTTACCATACATATTGATAAAGTCTTGGAGTTGGGAAATCTAGAATCTGATAAAAATGTGCTACAACTTGAAAATGTTGATTTCAGACCTTATTTAAGTAGACTTTGCGAAGAGTTCAGTACATTGATTTCAATTGAAAATGTTTCGTTTAACTACACTTTGGAGGAAAGGGCCTTTATAATCAAGGCCGCAGTTTTTCATCTAGAAAATGCCGTAAATAATATACTTGATAATGCAAAAAAGTATTCGCTAACTCCGAAAATTGAATTAAATGCATTTATAAAAAAAAGTAAGTTGATAATTGAAATTAGTGATAATGGTGTAGGTCTATCACAAGAAGATAAAGAAAAAATATTTGTTAAATATTATAGGGTTAGTGATGCCGACGGGGCTCAAGCAATTAAGGGTTATGGACTTGGTTTGAGCTATGTAAAAAAAGTAATCGAGAAACATAAGGGAAGTGTGTCCATTGAAAGCGAGAAAGGAAAAGGATCTAAAATATCTATTATAATCCCTATTCAGAATGAGCAGTATAAAGCATAGAATAATATTAGTAGAAGATAGTACGGACCTTGGCTATTTATTGACGGAGTATTTGAAAATGAAAGATTTTGAAGTTAAATGGTTTACAAATGGTATGGATGCGTTAAAAATAATCGAGAAAACCAAGTTTGATTTAGCGATTCTAGATGTTACCATGCCAGGAATGGATGGTTTTAGTTTGGCTGAAAAAATTAAGGAAAAACATGAGGATCTACCATTTTTATTTCTAACGGCCAGATCATTAAAGGTTGATGTACTCAGAGGGTTTTATCTAGGGGCGGTTGACTATTTGAAAAAACCAATAGATGAAGAAGAATTGGTAATTAGAATTAAGAATCTGCTATCAAGAATGAACAGCGAAAAGGAAGTAGCAGCATCTGAATACCAGTTTAAGTTGGGTAAATACATTTTGAATTCAATGAACCAAGAACTCCTATTTGAAAATGAGGTAGTTCGTCTTACCACTAAAGAAAGTGAGTTACTTAAGTTTTTAGTGGTGCATAAGAATGAGCTATGTGGTCATAAAGACATATTGATTAAGCTATGGGGCAGAAATGATATTTTCAATAAAAAAAGTTTAAATGTATTCATTACAAAGCTTAGAAAATATTTAGAAAAGGATAGTACTATTAGTATAAATAATATCCATGGTCAAGGATTTATTTTTCGAATAAAAGAATAACCGCCAGTGGTATAAATTACTTCAATTCTTTTGAAACTAAAGCGATGTAAGATTTCATAGCCTGTTTTTCATTTATATTCTTGGCTTGAAACAAAGCATTGGCCTTAAAGGCATTGATTAACGGAGTTTTACTGCCTGGGTTATCAAAATTCGCATTTGCTATTTTGTAATAGGCATATAATTTTAAAAGTACATCTGCCGGAATAGGCTCTGTAAAATTGTTTACAAAAGCAACAGCCTCTTCAAAATCAATATGTAGTTTCTTCTTTTTCATTTGGGTCAATAAAAGTTGCGATGCATGTTTCCGCTCCTTTTACTTTTTGATTCAGTTTTACATTTATTTGGCAATCTAAAGGTAAGAACAAGTCAACTCTGGAGCCAAATTTTATAAAACCTGAATCCTCACCCTGTTGTACGTTTTCTCCTTTTTCCGCATAATTTACTATGCGTCTGGCCATTGCTCCTGCTATTTGTCGGTATAAAATCTCTCCGAATTTAGGTGTTTTAATAACCACGGTGGTTCTTTCATTCTCCTCACTAGATTTTGGGTGCCATGCTACCAAATATTTACCAGGATGATATTTCGAAAAAATGATACTTCCACTTGCGGGATATCTTGTGACATGTACATTGGTGGGGGACATGAAAATTGAAACTTGTCTTCTTTTTTCCTGGAAAAATTCTTTTTCAAATACTTCTTCGATTACAACAACCTTTCCGTCGACAGGTGAGAGGATTTCATTGAAATTTTTAGCAGCGATTCTTTTCGGATTTCTAAAAAACTGTAGAATGGCTACCATTGCAATGAGACCAATTAATTGAACGGTTAATTTGAGCCACGAAATATCGATAAAAAAATGTGCGAGGATTACACTGATACCTACTAAGAAAAAAGAAAATAGGATGATTTTCTGCCCCTCCCTATGAAACATAACTGAAAATATTTAAAGTTAAATACGCGAACGGCGCCGCAAATACTAAGCTATCCAACCGATCTAACATGCCCCCGTGACCTGGTAAAATAGCCCCACTATCCTTAACACCAGCGGCCCTTTTTAATTTGGATTCTACTAAATCTCCCAAACTACCCGCAATAACAATAACCGTTGCCAATAACATCCATTGTAACGGACTAATAAGTTGTTCAAGGGTTGCTATAAGGTAAGCAGCGCCAAGTGCAAAGATATAACCCCCTAAGGTTCCTTCAACGGTTTTTTTCGGAGAAACAGAAGGAAATAATTTTGTTCTGCCTATGCTTTTGCCTACAAGGTATGCAAATGAGTCATTTACCCAGATCAAAATGAATATTCCCATTATTAATAACTTGGCAAATGCATCGTTTTTATAAGGAATCATGGTTAAGAAAATACATCCACCACCGATATAAAAGAGCCCTATGACAAATTTTAGGAAGGTATTGTGTTTAATATTTCTTTTAGAAAAAAGATTTACGAGTAAATAAACGTCAACTATAATGGTAATGAACATTAATATATTTATCAATTGCTGATCCTTGACCAAATAAATAAATGCCCACCATAGGGCTAAATAGGCAGCAAATATATGATAACCCTTTAAGCCAACGAGTTTTTTGTATTCATATAAACAAGCTAGACCAAAGGTCATGAATAAAAAATCGAAAGCATCAGAACTTAGAAAAACTGCCGATAATAAAAGTATAATATAGACAGCCCCCGTTAGTGACCTTCTTAAAATTTCTTTCATACTATAAATCCTCCAAAAGTAAAAGATAGAGATTTTTAGTACTACTACCATACGTTAGAAAATCATCGGAGTTTTCTTTGGTAGCTTTAAAGTGTTTTAAGGTTGTGATATTGGCCGGAATTCTTTGGCCATATTTTCTCTTTATTGTTTTTAAACCCTCTCCAATAGATTCGACCAATTGACTCGTAGTGGCGAAAACCACTACGTTACTTGGAAGTTCATTTACCTTTCGCTCTTTTAATTGATTGGAACATACCAATATGCTTCCGTTTTGTGCAATTAAATGCTCACAGGTAGTAAAGAAAACTTCACTTTTTCTGGGATTTTCGGTAAAGGTGATAGGTTCTTTTTTAAATTTCTCAGATAATCTATCGTTCATTACATAGAATGGCTCATTTTGCCAGCTATTCTCTTCTATAATGCTCTTTAAGGCCTTTGATACTTCTCCATCTGAAATACAGTAAATGAATTTTCCTCCATTTTGTTTGAAATGGATAGTGAATTTTTCATCCACGGGAATATTTATATCTGGCATGTGCTCCCCTCGGGTTTCTGCGGTTTCCTTTGAAACCTTCTTCTTGCCGCCACCAAATAAAATATCTAAAAGCCCCATTTATAGTTTTAAAATAATTGCCTACCCAAGTTATGCAATATTATTTATTTTCTGTTATTTCTTTCTCTTCCGTTGTATTATTATCTTCAAGTTCTTTAAGCTTACTCTCATTTTCCATAGCCAAAATATCCTTCTCAAAATTTCTCTTGCCGAATATTTTTTCTAAATCTTCCTTAAAGATAACCTCTTTCTCCAATAATCTTTCCGCTAATGTGGTCAGCTTATCCTTGTTATCCGTTAGAACTTGAATCGCTCTTTGATATTGCTCCTCAATTATTTTAGATATTTCAGCGTCAATCTTTCTAGCGGTATCTTCACTGTAAGGTTTTGAGAATCCATAATTATCCTGGCCTGAGGAATCATAATAGGTAAGGTTTCCAATCTCTTCATTTAGACCGTAGATAGTAACCATGGCCCGAGCTTGTTTGGTTACTTTTTCCAAGTCGCTCAAAGCACCAGTTGATATTTTATTGAAAATCACTTTTTCAGCAGCCCTACCACCCATGGTTGCACACATTTCGTCAAGCATTTGTTCGGGCCTAACGATTAAGCGCTCTTCGGGAAGATACCAAGCCGCACCTAAAGATTGTCCTCTAGGAACAATGGTTACTTTTACTAACGGTGCAGCATGCTCTAACATCCAACTTGTCGTTGCATGACCAGCTTCGTGATATGCTATTGTTTCTTTTTCTCCCGGAGTGATGATTTTATTTTTCTTCTCAAGACCACCAACTATTCTATCGACGGCATCTAGAAAATCTTGTTTTGTCACTGCTTTTTTCTCTTTACGGGCGGCAATTAAAGCAGCTTCGTTACAAACATTCGCAATATCTGCACCAGAGAAACCAGGGGTTTGTCGAGCCAAGAAATCCAAATCTAATGTTTCGGCTGTTTTAATAGGTCTAAGATGTACCTCAAAAATTTCTTTACGCTCCCTGATATCGGGTAGATCAACATAAATCTGTCTGTCAAAACGACCGGCACGCATTAAAGCCTTATCTAAAACATCGGCTCGGTTAGTAGCAGCCAATACAATAACGTTTGTATTGGTACCAAAACCATCCATTTCTGTCAATAATTGGTTCAAGGTATTTTCACGTTCATCGTTAGATCCAGTGAAATTGTTTTTACCTCTTGCCCGCCCAATGGCATCGATCTCATCAATAAAAATAATGGCAGGAGATTTATCTTTTGCTTGCTTAAAAAGGTCACGGACTCTAGAAGCACCAACACCAACGAACATTTCAACGAAATCTGAACCTGATAGCGAGAAAAAAGGAACTTTAGCTTCACCGGCTACCGCCTTGGCTAAAAGTGTCTTACCCGTACCTGGAGGGCCTACCAGTAATGCTCCTTTGGGGATTTTACCACCTAAGGAAGTATATTTGTCTGGATTTCTTAAAAACTCCACAATTTCCTCTACCTCTTCTTTAGCACCTTCTAAACCGGCAACATCTTTAAATGATGTTCTTGTATCGGTTTTTTCATCGAAGAGCTTCGCTTTTGACTTACCAATGTTGAAAATTTGGCCGCCTGCGCCGCCGCCGCCGCCGCCGGACATTCTTCTCATCAAATAAATCCAAATACCTATAATCAGGATAAAAGGGAGCAACGACAATAAAAAGTCAAGAATAGCCGTAGATTCTTTCCCAAATTCTATAATCGTGTCTAGGTTATTTTCTTTTTTAATCTCAGTGATTTCGTTTTGAAATATCTGAAGATCGCCATAATCTAAGGTGTACTGCGGTACATTACCTGTGGATGGTAGAAAAGACTTCTCATTTACATCCTTATGGACTTCTTTTTTAATAGCTTCATCGGTCAAGAAAACTTTTGCCTGATTCGTATTGGTAATAATCAAAATCTTTTTGACGTCACCATTTCTTAAATACTCCTGAAGTTCAGAAGTGGTTGTTTTCTTGGTGCTAGCTAAATCGTCACTATTGAATAATTGAAATCCAATAAGTAATACTGCTACTAGTCCATAAATCCACCAAGAACTGAATTTGGGTTTTTTAGGAGTGGTACTATTTTCTTTTGCCATTATATTTTTTTATTGATTAACGCTACTTTCTATGGTTGTGAACTTTGCATCACCCCATAGACCTTCTATGTCATAGAATTCACGGATTTGTTTTTGGAATACATGAACGACCACATTTACATAGTCCATTAGTACCCACTCTGCATTATCCTCGCCTTCTACGTGCCAAGGTTTGTCCTTAATCGCTTTGCTTACTGTTTTTTGGATAGAACCTACAATTGCATTTACATGCGTATTGGAAGTACCGTTGCAAACAATGAAGTAATCACAAACGGTATTCTCAATTTCCCTTAAATCCAAAAGATTTATATTGTGTCCCTTTACTTCTTCAACTCCCTGTATAATTAATGCAATTAACTCATCTGCGCTAGTTTTCCTTTCCTGCATTCAAAAATTTTAGTTTTTTACAAAGTTATTATTTTTTTGTTCTTTTAGGTCTAGTTTTTAACAATACATTAAAGATTCATATTAAGTACTGCAAATGCAAATAATCAAACTTAGTGCCACGGAATCTACGAACACCTATTTGAAGGCGTTGGCTACAAAAAACAAGCTTCAGGATTTTACGGTCGTAACCACTCAAAACCAAACATCTGGGAGAGGGCAGATGGACGCTAAGTGGGAATCTGAAGAAGGTAAGAACTTGGCTTTCAGTATTTTGAAAAAAGAATTCGGTTTAAATGTTAATCAGGCTTTCCTGATAAGTATAAGTGTGTCTTTAGCGATTTTAGATGGTTTGAAGCAATTGGGAATTCCAAAACTGAGTATCAAATGGCCTAACGACATTCTGTCAGGTGACCGTAAAATAGGAGGTATACTTATAGAGAATATGATTTCAGGTTCTAAAATACGAAGTAGTGTAATCGGATTTGGATTGAACGTGAATCAAGATAGTTTCAAAAATATACCTCATGCAGCTTCCTTAAAAGAGATTGTGGGTCGTAGTTTTGATCTTGATGAAGTTCTATACGTTTTAATCGAGAATTTGAATAAGCATTTAATGAAGCCAATAGATTTTCTGGAGGAAGAACTTTTTGCGGCATATCATGCCAACCTATACAGAATTGGAAAGTTATCGAAATTTAGGATTCAAGGGAAGGAGTTTGTAAACGGAGTCATTAAAGGTATTACTGATAGCGGAAAGCTGCAGGTTGAAATGCAGAATTCAAATGTTGAGGAATTCGGATTAAAAGAAATTCAACTAATCTATTAAAGCTTCCCTAAATTTTTAGATAAGGTATTGATAAAGTTGGTAATCGGGGTTTTTACCATCATTGCCATCATGGCATTGAATTCTCCTGAAAAACTTAAAGTCACCTCACTTTTATCGGCCCCCATTTCAGAAATATCTGCAGTTAAGGTAAAGGGTAATTTCTCACTTGCTGCCCCTAAAACCAGTTTCTTGAAAGGATTTTGCTCTTTTTTCTCCAAAACAATTTCTGGCATTCCTTTTAAAGCGAAAAGAAATCTGATTTCACTTAAAACCTCGAATTTATCGATGTTTTCGGGCATCAATTGTTCAAAGTTTGATAATTCGTTCAAGAAGTTGTATGTCTCCTCCTTACTTTTTGATACTTCGACTTTTGGTGTTTCTATAAACATAATTACTTAGCTGTCCATTGTGAAGGATTCTTCCTCCATTCCATTAGTGTTATTAATTGTTCCGCTTTTATGTAGCCGGTTTCAGAAGCCTGTTCGATAAGAAATTCGTAACTACTTAACGTATGTAGTTCGGTTTTCCTTTCTTCGAAATTAGACGCGGCAGTTTCAAAACCGTACGTGAAAATGGCTAACATGCCTTTTACTTTTGCGTCGACCTCTCTTAGGGCATCAACCGCGTTTAAGCTACTTTTTCCGGTACTTATGAGATCTTCTATGACCACAACGGTTTGGTGAGCTTCCACATGGCCTTCTATCTGATTTTGCCTACCGTGGGACTTTGGCTCTGGTCGTACATAGGCAAAAGGTAAATTAAGTTTATCGGCTACCAATGCTCCTATTCCAATGGCCCCAGTGGCAACACCTACGATACAATCTGGCTTTCCATATAAATGTTCTACCTGTTTTGCCATTTCATCACGGATGTAATTTCTGATGATGGGATAAGACAATAGAATTCTATTGTCACAGTAGATAGGAGATTTCCAACCGGACGCCCAAGTAAAAGGATTTTCCGGTTTCAATTTTATTGCATTAATTTGCAGCAGAAGCTCTGCTGTTTTTTTAGCCGTGTTCTTGTCTAAAACCATGACGCAAATGTATAAAGTTTTTGTTAATGAATTGCCTTTGATTTTAACAAATAAGCTCTCTGAGGCAGCAAATGGGGAGTATTTTTTGCTCAATCAAGATTCCATACAGGAGGCTATTAAATCGTTGAAAAAGAAAAAATTAGAAGAAGCGTATATATATCACCCTAACCATGAAGAGATTTTAAAAAAGTTTACTCAGGAAATTCCTTTGGTGGTTGCCGCCGGTGGCGTTGTTACCAATGAAAAAGGAAAGGTTTTGTTTATCTATAGAAATGATAAATGGGATTTGCCTAAGGGAAAATTGGACAAAGGGGAGTCAATTGAAGACTGTGCCATTCGAGAAGTCATGGAAGAAACTGGTGTAAAGGGGCTTAAAATCGAAAATTTTCTTAGAACTACCTACCATGTTTTTAAAAATAGTGGGGTGTATACTTTAAAGCAGGTTCACTGGTATGCTATGAAAACGGATTATACCGGAAAATTGAAGCCTGAAAAAAAAGAAGGAATTGTAAAGGTGAAATGGAAAGGACCCATTAAAATTCAGAAGGCACTTCAGAATTCATATGTGAATATTAAGATTTTGTTTGAAGGAGATTAGATTGATCAATCTTTTGATATCCTATAAATAGGGTATTGTAAATGTGCTTTTTCGTAAAGATTACTTTGCTTAAAAAGCCAGTCTAGTTGGGCATACCAATTTTCTTTAAAATTTAAATCTTGTGCCTTTTTATCCTCAAACCTATTTTTTATAATAGAATCTTTTTTCAACATGCTAAGGGCCGTATCTTCAAAAACATAAGGGGAGAAACCTTCTTTTTGCTGTAATATAGTGTCAAAAAAATTCCAATTAAAAAAAGAGTCTACCCCTGATGGTTCCAAGGTTTCTAAAAGATATCGTATCCCTGGTTGATCAGTTGGCACAATGATATCTCCGGTTTTGAAGTTTATAGGGATGATTTTCGGATCTACTTTAGTGTTTCTATGTAGATAATGGCCTTCAAAGGGGGCGTTTACGGTTTGGTAATCGGCTATTTTATAAGATTCCACTTCAATTAAAGTATCCTTTTTAAGTGTGTTGAAAGATATTTTATTCAAAATTAACTTGTCAATTACATCTTTCCATTGACTTCCTATAACATATGCTTTCGGAATTTTTATTGAATCTGAAGGTGTAAAATAGTCTTGATATTCTACTTCCTTTTCAGTAGGCACCTCCCTATTATATTTTAATCTTGGAAAACCGGTTACTTCGCTTATTATCGTATCTGCCCGAAATCCTTTGAAATTATATTTTGATACCTTAGTGCTATCAACGTGCCATGCAAGAGGATAGTACATTTTATCTTTATATGTATTTATTGCGGCATCACGCAACGCTCTTATTTCTTTACCATCTTTATCGGTTATGGAAATCATTTTTTTCATTAACATGTACGTACCTTCAACACGTTTGTCATAAGGTTTCAACATATGGGTCTCAACCATCATACCTAACGTATTCCATAGGGTGGTATATCCGGTCGAATATCTAGGATAGTCCATAAACTGTTGAAAACCTGTCTCTGGAGGCCTGTTAAAAACATTTACATAGGGGGTTATATCCCAATTCGACTTTAAAAGTGAATCGTGCAGTTGTGGCATAAGGCGTTCATGTACATATTCTCCTAGTGCTCCACCAAGTTTATTGTGTTGGGTAAACAAGTGGGTAAGCGTATATTGGTAATCTGCACCATTGCTAACGTGGTTGTCAATAAATACATCGGGATTAATAAGATGGTATATTTGGGCAAAGGTCTTGGCATTCTCGGTATCGGTCTTTATAAAATCCCTATTCAAGTCGTAGTTTTTAGCATTGCCTCTAAACCCATATTCTTTGGGGCCATTTTGATTGGCTCTCGTAGAACTGTTGCGGTTTAAGGATCCGCCAATGTTATAGATGGGGATCGTGGCAATAATCGTTTCTTTCGGAGTTGTTATTTTTTTACTCGCCAAGTCACGGTATAGCAACATGGTAGCGTCAATACCATCGCTTTCACCAGGGTGAATGCCATTGTTTATTAGCATTATGGTATTTTTATCGGCTAATTTTTGAAAATTAAAATCTCCTTTAGCACTAAAGGTTACTAGGTGTAAAGGTTTTCCACTATCGGTAGACCCGATAGTTTGGATATTGATACTTGAAAATTCTTTGGCGAGATTGATATAGAATTGAATAACCTCATCATAAGTGGCAGTTTCCGTTTTGTTGGAAAGTTCAAAATGAGTGGGGAAATTAGTCTCGGTATTTTCTGTTTTCTTCTCACAGGAAATCAATAATGCAAAAAGAACGGAAAGTATTAGAAATCTCATTGCTAAAATATTTTATGGGATAAAGCCCAATGATTTCAGTAAAAATAATCAATACCAAACTAACAATTTCAGGCAATTTGAGTAATTTCTTCTATTTTGGAGCGGTCTATTGGTTTTAGGTTAAAGGTGATTAAATGATGGGTTTTAACTTTGTAAAATTCCCATTGTTTTTTATCACATGGATCAATTGAGGAGGTCACAATGTTAATTTTTATTTTCTCGGTAATTGGAAGCTCTATAAAGGCCTTCAAAAATTCCCATCCGTCCATAATGGGCATATTGATATCCAAAAAAATAATTTCAGGAACGGGCTGTTTTTTTTGAAGTCTTTCTTTTATTCCATTGTAAGCTAATTTTCCATTCGAATAAGATTCTATATGGCCGCAGTCTACAGTGTTGCCTATCAATTTACGCAAGCCAAAAATTGTAATGGGGTCATCATCGATAATAGTGATATCGTTAATTTTTGTCATTAAAGAATATTTTGAATTCTGTTCCTTTTCCTAGTTCACTACTGACTTCAATTTTTCCGTTCATGGCTTCTATTTGATTTTTAGTTATATAAAGACCAATGCCTTTGGCATCTTTGTGCTCATGAAAGGTTTTGTACATTCCAAATATTTTTTTACCATATTTTTTTAAGTCGATACCTAAACCATTGTCTGCTATCGACAAAATTGAAAAATCCTCTGTTTTACTTATGCTTAATGTTATTTCTGGATTTTTGGTAGGGCACTTATATTTGACCGCGTTGGTTATAAAGTTGGTCAACATGCTTTCTAAATAGTTAGGTACACATTTCAAGACGAAACCCGATGGAACTTGATTTATAATTTTTGCTCTGTTGTTTAAAAGGAATCCAGATAAATTTTGTTGTACTTCAGAAATCGTTCTGTTTAAATCAATTGGCTTTTTTTCAATATTGGTATTGGTGTTTATGGTAACTACGTCATTTAGGATATCCAATGTTTCCAATAGGTTATTTGAAGCATCAGTAAGCATAGCGATTATGCGGTTTCTCTCTTCCTTATCTTTTTCAGTTTCAAGAAAACTCAACAGCATAGAAAAATTCGCCGAGTGAGATCTGAGGTTGTGTGAAATGATGTGGGCAAAATTCAACAGCTTCTTATTTTGGATCGATGCAATATTGATAATATTTCTTAATTCTTTTTCTTTTTCCTTTATTTTGGAAATATCCAAGCTTATACCCACTAGACCATAGGCTACTCCTTTATCGTTCAGTAACGGAATTTTAGAACTTAGAAAGGCCGTTTCTTTACCATCTTTTTTAACTTTGATGGTTTCTTTGCCGATAATTGGACTCAAAGTATTCATTACTTTTAAATCTTCTTCCCTTGATCGCTTTGCAGACTCTTCGGGGTACAAATCAAAATCGTTTTTGCCTAAAAGATCTTCAGGATTTTTAGCTCCCAGATAATCACATTCAGATTTATTTACAAGTATTTTTCTAGATTCAGTATCCTTTACATATACATTAACCGGTAAATTATCGATTAAGGTCCTTAATAGTTTTTCATTATCAAGGATTTTCATGTTGGCTTCAACCTGCTCGTGAATATCTTGGAAGGTGCCCAACATTCCGACCAATTTCCCTTTGTTATATATTGGCTTTCCAGCGGTCGTTACCCATTTTTCATTACCATTGGCTGTTACAATCTGTAATTTTAAATTCCAAGGCTTACCATGGTGATGTGCTTCGAATAAAGCCATGGAAATGGCATTACGGCTATGTCCTTCTTTGTAAAAAAAGATTGCGTTCTCTATGTTGGGAATATAATGGGGTGGTACTTCATGTATTGCTTTCGTAGTAGTACACCAAAAAAGTTTATTTGTAATTAAATCGTATTCCCATCTTCCAAGGTTCGAAATTTCGGCCTGTTGCCTTAATAGTATATCTTTTTTATTGAGCTCTAATTCATTATGTACAGATTCGGTAATGTCATTTAATTGAATTATTGCTCCAACAATATTTTCATTCGCGTCATACCACGGTGCATTGGTCCATTCAAACCAACGTTCTATTTTTTTTGCATCTTTTGCTTTATGGATGCCCATTGGTTGAGGATTTCCTTTAAAACATTCTGCTAAAACGGTTTTCCATTTGGGACTTAAATCCGGAAAAACCGAGAACAGATTTTTTTCTTTTGCATTTTTATCTTCTGGATAAAATACCCTATTCCATTTATCGGACACGTGCACAATCATATATTCTGTATTTATAAATACAGTAGGAGTGGGCAATTGTTTAATTAAATAATAGGTATTTGATGTCTGGGGGAAATTTATCATACCGTTGAATTTTCCTACCAAAAGTAACTGAAAAGTATAGTTTTGTTCAAAAAATGTTGTGAATGGATCGATAAAGGTGGTCTAAGGTAAATCTTTGAGGAAAAAACTATTTTAGAGCCCATGTAATGTAGGGACTTTAGACGAAATGCTACTGATCTTATTTTATCATTTTAAGAAAGAATAATTGCTTAACGATTTTTTTTGATTGGGGATTTTTAAATTAAGAGAATGTGTTCTTTCATTTTCAAACCTATTTTCTTACAGAGGTAGGTACTAGACCGGTATAATCACCCCCATTTCGTATAACATCTCTTACGATAGAAGAACTTATGTAAGATTTACCCGATGAGGTCAATAAGAATACGGTTTCTATTTCTGATAATTTTCTGTTGGTATGTGCAATAGCTTTTTCAAACTCAAAATCTGCTGGATTTCGTAACCCTCTTAAGATAAAATTCGCACCAATTTTTTTACAAAAATCTACCGTAAGACCTTCATAGGTTTTTACACTAATAGTGGGTTCATCTTTAAAGGCTTCACGAATAAATTGCATGCGTTTTTCTAAGGTGAACATATATTTTTTATCGGCATTCTTCCCAATCGCTATCACTAATTCATCAAAAAGCGTAATACCCCGCATTATGATATCATGGTGCCCTAAGGTAAGGGGGTCGAAAGAACCAGGGAAAATTGCGCGTCTCATATAATTGGTTTATAATTTTAAAAATAGGTATTTTAAGATAAAGCTTCGATAATGGCATTTTCAAATAACATCCCCAATTCAATTCCGGCCACTTTTGCCTGTTGAGGAAGAATACTTTCTGTAGTTAAACCAGGAGTGGTATTCATTTCCAACAAATAAGGTTCATTACCTATAAAAATAAACTCACTTCTTGAAAAGCCTTTCATTTTCAGAATATCATACATCTTTTTAGAAATGGCCGTAACATTTTCCAATTGTTCGTTATTTATTCTAGCGGGTGTGATTTCTTGTGATTTACCCTCATACTTTGCTTCGTAATCAAAGAAGTCATTTTCGGAAACGATTTCTGTAATAGGCAACACAGTTGTTTCTCCATGAAGCTTTAAAACCCCTACAGATACTTCTGTTCCTTCAAGAAAAGCTTCGATGATTATTTCGTCATCTTCTTTATAGGCTGTTTCTATTGCGGTTCGTAATTCCTCTTTTTGGTACACTTTAGTGATCCCATAGCTACTACCTGATTTATTCGCTTTTACAAAGCAAGGAAGTTTTACTCGCTCAATGATTTCATCTTCATTGATTTCATCTCCTTTGTTTAAATAGAAAGAAGGTGCCGATTTAATACCATAAGGCTTTAAAACACTCAATAAGTCTCTTTTGTTGAAAGTGAGTGCGGCCTGATAAAAGCCGCATGATGTCTGCGGAATACCGAGTAGTTTAAAATAGGCCTGCATTAATCCATCTTCACCGGGGGTGCCATGAATTGCGTTAAAAACACAATCGAATACTATTGACTTTCCCGACACAGGAATTGAAAAATTATTTCGATCCATAGGTGTTTCGTTTTCATTATCATCAATATAGACCCACTTTTCCTTAAAAATATGAATGCGATATAAGTTGAATTTATCCTTGTCCAAATAATCATAAACCACGTTACCGCTTTTTAGGGATATTTTATATTCACTTGAATAACCGCCCATTATAATCGCTATGTTTTTTTTCATTCCAAAAAGTCTATAGATTCATAGAACAAAGATGAAGTATTGGTTCAAAATAAAAAAGAAATCTTGAAGCATTCATTTCAAGATTTACAGATTTAAGTTCAGTAGAACTATTAACCATGCATCAAAATGATACGTGGGCATTTACTATATTTGTCAGGTCAAATAATAGGTATGGGAAATTTTTTCAATTTTTTAAAGAGCAGGACCTTTTTAATTCAAATTGGGCTTGCGCTTGTCGTTTTGGTTATCACTATTTTCTTAGTGTTGGGATGGCTTAACAGTACAACAAATCATGGTGAGTTTGTTGAAGTGCCGGATTTTTCCAAACAATCGGTCATGGAAATGCGGAAATCTATCGAAGAAGCCGGGCTCAGATATGAAGTTTTGGATTCTGCCAATTATAATCCCGACTTTCCAAGATTCTCTATTATTGAACAAAATCCAGTGGCAGGGGCCAAGGTTAAAACGAATAGAAAAATATATTTCACTGTAAATCCATCAGGATACAAAAAAGTGACCGTTCCACAGATCATACAAGTGACCAAAAGAAATGCATCTTCTATGTTAAAAGCAGTTGGCTTGGATGTACAGCGAGTAACTTATGTAGACGAATTGGGGAAGGACATGGTCTATCAAATAAAATATAAGGGGAAATATATTAAACCTGGAGACAAACTACCTAAAACTTCTAAAATTGAATTGGTATGTGGTAACGGTAACATTACCGATCGTGCCATTATAAAAGCGGATTCAGAATAAGAGAATGGATAAAACGGAGCAAGTAGAACATGAAGATGGAGAGCTTTTTGAACATCATCGCTTTTTAGCATCAAAAGGACAGGAACCTTTACGGGTCGACAAGTTTTTAATGAACTTCATTGAGAACGCTACGCGAAATAAAATTCAGCAAGCGGCCAAAGATGGTCATGTTTGGGTGAATGATGAAATCGTAAAATCTAATTATAAGGTAAAAGCAGGCGATGAGGTAAAGGTTTTGTTCGAACATCCACCTCATGAATTTTTATTGGTTCCTGAAGATATTCCTTTAGATATTGTTTACGAAGACGATGTACTTTTAGTAGTCAATAAACCTGCGGGCATGGTAGTCCATCCGGGGCATGGCAATTATTCAGGAACTTTAATCAATGCACTTATTTATCATACCGACAATTTACCCGTAAATGGCAACGAACGCCCCGGGTTGGTCCATCGAATCGATAAAGACACCTCAGGCCTATTGGTAGTGGCAAAAACCGAAGCCGCCATGACTCACTTGGCGAAACAGTTCTTCGATAAAACTTCCGAACGTGAATATATTGCTCTTGTCTGGGGCAATGTGGAAGAAGACGAAGGTACGGTTGTGGGTCATGTGGGAAGAAATCCTAAAAACCGCCTGCAGATGCATGTTTTTCCCGATGGGGAAGAGGGTAAGGAAGCCGTTACCCATTTTAAGGTATTGGAGCGTTTGGGGTATGTTACCTTGCTATCTTGTAAATTAGAAACAGGTAGGACCCATCAGATTCGGGTGCACATGAAATATATAGGTCACACCTTGTTCAATGACGAACGATACGGAGGAGAAAAAATATTGAAAGGTACCACCTTTACCAAGTACAAGCAGTTTGTCGAAAATACGTTTAAACTGCTTCCAAGGCAGGCACTTCATGCCAAGACTTTAGGTTTTGTGCATCCGGTCACTGGCGAATACATGAGTTTTGATTCTGACATACCTGAAGATATGGTGAATGCTATCGAAAAATGGCGGAATTATAGTCAAAACAGCGTTTAAATAGTTTTCATCGATCAGGCCATTTGAACTCTTTCTTAACTTTTGTAGGTCTTCCTACATTTCCTTTTTATTTTTGTGGTCGTTTTAAAATTGCACTATGAAAATTGTTATTTCCCCGGCTAAATCGTTGGATTACGAAACTGAACTTCCATCATCTGACTATACGATCCCGACGTTTATTGAAGATGCAGAAAAGTTGAATAAAATTTTAGCCAAGAAGAAACCGAAAGATTTATCTGCGCTAATGTCAATCTCAGATAATTTGGCCCAGTTGAACTGGGAACGAAATCAAAAGTTTGAAACACCTTTTACCCTTAATAATTCTAGACCTGCTATATATGCTTTCAATGGAGATGTTTATCAAGGGTTGGATGCGTATTCATTGACTGACGACAAAATTAAAAAACTTCAAAATACACTACGAATATTATCGGGACAATACGGAATTTTAAAACCTTTGGATTTAATGCAGCCCTACCGCTTAGAAATGGGCACTTCTTTAAAAGTTGGGAGAAAGAAGAACCTCTATGAGTATTGGGGCAGTAGATTGACGGAATATTTAAATGAAGAAATGGAAGAGGGTGAGTTATTAGTAAACTTGGCCAGTAATGAATACTATAGCGTACTGCAGCCTAAGAAAATAAAGGCAACAATAATCTCTCCGGTTTTTAAAGATTGGAAGAATGATAAATTAAAGATCATCAGTTTTTACGCTAAAAAGGCCAGGGGTTCAATGGTTCGATATATTTTAGATTCTGAGGCCCAGACTTTAGATGATATAAAGGGATTTAATTTAGATGACTATGAATTTAGTCAAGAACATACGTTGAAGGAAAATGAACCGGTATTCATACGGTAAAATAATGTTCGCTCTTTTTCGTTAATAGCTATACTTAACTACCGCTTATGAAAAGGATTCTCTTGCTCTCGGTTTTATGTTTAGCAATACTTTTATCCTGTACCGATAGGGATGATAATGTTGATATGGTCAACATCCGTATTAAAAATAATACGGAACAATTTTTTACTGAAGTACGTATAGCTCAACATGATACGGTATATGAAAATATTACTGCAGGCGATTACTCAAAGTACTTGGAATATGAAACTGCCTTTACTGCTAGTTCATTGACCATTTTGACCGATTCGATGAGCTTGAACTATTTTCCTGATGAAGTTTCTTCAGATACGTTGCCAATTGGCTTTTATACCTATGAACTTTCGTTAGATGCCGATAATAAGATTGAACTGAAGTTTAGAATAGACGAATAGGTTTATTTCTTTTTACCAACTTTTATTTTATCCTCAATAGAAGGTCGTTTTTTAATTTTTCGAGGTCTTCGTGCCCCGTAAGAATTATTGGCAATTTTTCCTTTTCTTGACCTTTTGTCTCCCTTACCCATGGTATTTATTCGTTTACATTGATTTAAAGTTAGTAATTTAGGAAGGATTTCTCAATTATAGGAGCTCATATCCTAAAACCTAAAGCTCAAAACATGTTTTTGCATTCGCATCCGTATGAACCCTTTTTATTTGAAAATGCCACTAAACTTATCGTAGGTACATTACCTCCTCCTCGTTTTACGGTAGGTGATTTAAAAGAAGGTGATGTTAATTTTTGTTATGGTAGTAAGGACGGACAACTGTGGCCTATTCTAAATAGCATTTTTGATTTGGACCTTCTTTTCGAAACCACCCAAAAAGCGATAGAACAACGAAAGTCATTTTTAAAGCAAAGACGAATAGGTATTTGTGATATCGTCGAATCTGCTGAGCGGGATAAGATAGATGCTTCGGATTTAGGAATGCAGAACATTAAACTACGCAATATTCTGGGGTATTTGGAAAAGTACACCGCCATAGATACCCTGATTTTCACGGGTGGAAACAGTAAAAATGGTCCAGAATACTTTTTTAGAAAACACTTAAAAGACCATGGTGTTTTCTTTAAGAATATATCAGATGTGGTGCCTAGGATCCATGAATTCGTACATCCTACTACCTTGAAAAAAATAAGAACCGTTTCACTTACGGCACCATCTGGGGCGGCGAATAGAGCTGTTGGTAGTTTAGAGCTTTATAAAAAAATGAAAGATGAAAATCCATTGTTTAATACGGTTGATTTTAGGATACTTCAATACAAGGAATATTTTTAAATTGTTCTAACAATCAGCTCAAAATAAAAATACAAATTCGATAAACTAAAAAGAGTCCTGTTTTTAGAACAAGACTCTTTTACGAGAACACTATATGAAAATGAAAAAATTTTATTGCTTGATTACAAAGTGAATTTATAGTGGTTTCATTTTACAGAGGAATATTTGTTGTCAAAATGCTTTTTTTTGTGGTATCCTTCGAGGATTATGATATTTCATGAAAATCATTCTTTAGATTCTCTTGGATTATCGATATTTATGGTCGAAATTTAAGAGAATCGCCATAGCCTATTGGCAATAACTTTTTGAAAATATGCAGCAGCAAGAAAGATTAGCGGAGTTTAAGAAATCCGTTCAAAATAAATTCAATGTTTACAATAGTTTATTCCTTAACCTCCCTTATGAAAATATTGAGAACGTCGGGATGTTGATCCCTTTATTGTTGGATCAAGCAGAAAAGGGTCTGGAGAACGGTCTTAATCCAAAAGAGATCTTAGAACACTTTTTTGAAAATTTTGTGGATACCGTTTCAGAAAAAGAGCAGATTGATTTTATGTTCCGTATCATCCAATACGTTGAACGTCAAGTGGTTCTGTATGATAGTGTCGAGGACGCGGCATTTCCAAAATTACACAAACATTCCAGTTCTCTATCCTTGAAGGATTATTTTCAGTTTGTAGAGAAGAATAATTCATGGGATACGATTTGGGATAAATTGAGCAATTTCAGTGCACGCATTGTTTTAACGGCGCACCCAACCCAATTTTATACGCCCGCCGTTTTAGATATTATCACCAATTTACGAACACTTATTCTAGAGGATAAAATCGATGAGATAGACGTTGGTTTACAGCAATTAGGGCTTACTTCATTGATCAATGCTACAAAACCGACACCTTTAGACGAAGCGAAGAACATTATTTATACGCTTAGACATGTGTATTATGATGCCATTGGCGATATGTATGCCTACATAAAAGGTAGCGTGGGAAGTAAAAAATTTGAGAACCACGATATTGTCAAGTTAGGATTTTGGCCGGGCGGAGACCGTGATGGAAATCCGTTCGTAACAGCCGATATCACGAAAGATGTAATGAACGAGCTTCGGTTAACATTGATGAAATGCTATTACAATGAGTTAAAGGGACTTTTGCATAAACTTACCTTTAAAGCCGTTCAGGAGCCTTTGCAAAAGTTACGTTCCAATCTATATTTGGCCATGTTCGATAGTTCGAAAGATATCGGTTACGAAGATTTAATTCTACCTCTTGAAGAAATTAGGGGACTATTGATCGAGAAATATCAAGGGCTATATTTAAAAGATCTAGATCGTTTCATTGATAAGGTGAAAATATTCAAGGTTCACTTTGCTACAATAGATATTCGTCAAGACCACAGTATGCATACCAAGGTAATGGTAGAAGTACTTAAGGATAAAGGTTTGATAAATGAAAATCTTGACGAATTATCTGAAGAGCGATTGATCGATATTCTGTTACATGAGAACTTTCAATTGGTACCTGAGGATTATTCAGAAGAGATCGTGAAAGATACCATTAAGAATATCCTGCAGCTAAAGACCATTCAAGATAAAAATGGCGAGGAAGGTTGTAATCGGTATATCATCAGTAATTCTGAGGATATTTATTCCATACTTTTTGTATATGCATTGTTTAGATGGTGCGGATGGGCAGATAAGGAAATAACTTTTGACATTGTTCCCTTATTTGAAACAATGAACGGTATGGACAATTCTGAGGCCACAATGAAGCAATTGTTCACACTACCAGAATATCAAGCGCATTTGGAGAACAGAAATAAAAAGCAAACGATAATGCTAGGTTTTTCTGATGGAACAAAAGATGGTGGATACCTCAAGGCAAATTGGTCCATCCTCAAGACCAAGGAAACACTCTCTGAGGTTTGTGATGAAAATGGCATAGCAGCTATTTTCTTTGATGGAAGGGGAGGGCCACCGGCAAGGGGTGGTGGTAAAACACATCGTTTCTACGCCGCCCAAACCAATAGGGTTGCCAATAACGAGATTCAGTTAACCATACAGGGGCAGACCATTACCAGTACCTACGGTACCAAAGAGCAGTTTATCTATAACAGTGAGCAATTGTTGACTGCCGGTTTATCGAATACAATTTTGGGCAAAGAAATTACCATTTCCGAGGGCGATCGTGAACTTATAGAAGAGCTTTCTGAAATGAGTTTTAAAAAATATGATGACTTGAAACATCATGATAAGTTCATGCCCTATTTAGAAAATATGAGCACGTTGAAGTACTACACCAAAGCAAATATTGGAAGTAGACCGGGTAAACGTGGCAACAAGGCTAAATTAGAACTTTCCGATTTGCGCGCCATCTCTTTTGTGGGCTCATGGAGCCAATTGAAACAGAATGTTCCAGGATATTATGGAATCGGGACTGCCTTAAAGAATTTACAAGATGATGGAAGGTTTGAAGAAGCCCAAAAATTGTACAAGGAGGTTCCTTTCTTTCAAGCCTTGATGATGAATAGTATGATGAGTCTTTCCAAATGTTATTTTGAATTAACAAGTTACATGAAGGAGGACAAGGAGTATGGTGAATTTTGGGAAATTTTACATGCCGAATACGAGCTTTCAAAAGCAATGTTATTAAAATTATCCGGTATGGAAATTTTAATGGAAAAGGAAGCCATATCAAGGGAATCGATTAAAATACGGGAGAATATCGTACTACCACTTTTGGTCATACAACAATATGCACTTCAAAAAATTGGATCAGGAACCCAGTTTAAAGCAGAATACGAGAAAATCGTAACACGGTCTTTGTACGGTAATATTAATGCCAGTCGAAATTCAGCTTAATTTAAACTGTATTGACAGCATTAAAAAAGGGACCTATTTAGGTCCCTTTTTTTAATTAATTACTATTTGCTTAATTATAGGGAGTGCTTAAAATAGTGTAGAATAATTCTATACCGTAGGCCAGTTGACCTATTTTTAAATTCTCATTAGGGCTGTGCTGATTATTATCGGGGTTTACCATAGGAACTAGAAATGCAGGAATCTTCAGTTCGTTAATGAAAGGGGATATTGGTACGGTGCCGCCCATGATACGGATCTGTACTGGTTTTTCCCCGAATTTATTTTCCATGGTACGCACTAAATACTTTCCGAACGGGTTATCCAAATCAGTTCTAAAGGCATCTGTGACAGAGCCTTCGGTTACAGTTATAATTCGGTCATAGGCCATACGTTCTTCTTTAGTTGGAACCGTATCTATTACGAAATACCCTTGTTCTTTAATATGCTCTTTTACCAACTTTTTCAATCGAGCACCATCAGATTCAGGAACCAGTCTTATGTCAAGCTCAGCAGTCGCAGTAGCAGGTACAATAGTTCGGGCTTTATCACCGATCCAAGCTGAACCTAAACCCCTAATGTTCAAAGAGGGGTATTGTAACGATTCTTGATAAAAGCTTCCTACTTTTTCGGGTATGGCTATCTCTAAATTCGTATTGATGGTATGGGCATCGTCAGGAACACTTTTTAGAATTTCAATAGTGCTCTCATTCAATGTTATGCCGTCGTAGTATCCATTAATTAGCACTCGTCCATCAACATCCTTCATCGAAGTCAAAACTCTCGCTAGTTCAAAACCCGGATTCGGAGCATAATTTCCATAATGACCACTATGTTGGGGTTTTATAGGTCCGTAGGTGGTTAGGGTAAGTGTGGTTATTCCCCTGCAACCATACACGATAGTAGGTTTTCCTGACACGTGTACCGGTCCATCATTGATTAGTAAATAATCTGCCTTCAATAAATCCTTATATGTCCGAACCGCTTTTGGAAGTGGCGCACTACTTCTCTCTTCTTCACTATCTAATATGACCTTAACATTAAAGGGAATTTCGGTTTCATTGTTCTTTAAGATATCGATAGCATTTAAGAACATGACGATAGGTCCTTTGTCATCTGATGTGGATCTACCAAAAAGGCGCCAGCTATAATCGATATCTGAATCTAGCTCATTAAAAGAATGGGTTTTCCATCCATTTTCATTTTCAGATTTTAATTCAATCACATAAGGGTCTGGTTGGTCCCATTTGGTGTGGTCAACCGATTGTCCGTCTAAATGCATGTAGAATAAAATAGTGGGTTTTCTGTCATCAATGGGTAAGGCCGCAAAAAATAATGGAAGCCCCTCTGTTTCAAGAATACTGGTATTAAAACCTCTATTACCAAATTTATCTCTGAGCCACATAAGATTACTGTCAATATCATCGGCGTTCAAGGCGTCATTGTGAATGGCTACAAAATCCCTTAGTTCTGCTATAGCATTTGCCACCTTGCCTTTAATCTGAATAGAATCTTGTGCGTTGGTAATTAAAAGGCTTAAAAAAGCCCATAAAAATAATGTTTTTTTCATTCTCGAGTTCATTACATAATCAATGCTAAATGTACTCATATTCAAGGAAAAGATAGACCAATCAGATGACCAACTTAAGTTGTTGAAATTGGAATATCCAATCTCCAGCACACTTTAAAACGAAAATTAAGCTACATATTATAAGAAAAAACTTTCTTTTTCGTTATCCCATAAGTTATTCGAAAATCATGAAAACTTCTGATCACCAGGTCGATAACGTTTATTTTTCGTTCAAAAAAATAAAGCATTTATCGAGTTTGCTTTTTGGTTCAATTTCTTTAGGGGTTATCATGAATATTTTCATGAGTTATAGGGTATTTGGTATCGGTATTGTTTTTTATCGTGATTTACTTTGTTTGGTCGTTGTGTCACTAATTGCAATTTTATATTATTTAAACCATTTGAAATTAACAACGTCTTTATCGATTATCGCCTACGTTATACTTACTTTGTATTTTTTAATTTTACCTTTTCTTTTTGAGGTTGAAGGTTTTAGTTTTTACTCCTATTTTTTAGAAATACAATTTTTGGTGATGTTGTTCGGGCTCATTCTTACAATTGGTATTCGGCCTTACCACGATTTAATTTTAGGATCCATTAACCTTTTATTTTCAACAATTTGCGTTTTTCTAGTGCAAGAATTTCAAGTTGAAACTTATTTGTTCTATGTGTCGATAGTTACCGCTAAATGCCTTATTTGTTTTGTGATTTTCGAAAATGTTTTTAAGCTGCGTAGAAAAATGAAGACCCATCACGAAACTATTATTCGTCAGAATGCAGAACTATTAGAATTGACCAATTTCAGAAAAGATATCATTCGAATCATTGCACATGATCTACGTAACCCTATTCATCAAATATCGTCTTTGGTCGATGTTGTGACTTATAGTGAAACGGAGAAAGAACGAAGTGAATTATTGGGATATTTGAACAAAGCAGTAGGTAGTGCTTATGATATGTTGGAAAACCTGCTGAAATGGGCCATGCAAAATAATGAAGGATTAAGGGAATTTAAAATGATGAATGTCAATGATTTGATTGAAGGCGTGGAAGACCAATTATCCGAACAAATTTTAAAGAAGAAACTCCGGATCAAGAAAATGATAGGTTCTGGTGAAGAAATATTCTTCTCTAAAAATGTTATTGAATCGGTCGCTCGAAATCTAATGATGAATGCGGTAAAATTTTCTCCAAATGATAATGATATTAATATATATTTTGACAACCGGGACACCAATTTCAGTTTAAAGTTCTATAACAAAACCGAGATAAGTGAAGTGGGAAATATTCAACAATTTAATACCAGTGAAAAACCGTTAGAAAGCACCCCGGGGACAGCCAAAGAAATAGGTTCTGGTAATGGTCTATTTGTGTGCCGCCAAATGTTGGAAAAAAACAATGGTGAATTATCCCTTGAAATCGAAGATGGTGGAGTAATGGCTACTGTACTTGTTATTAAGACGTTATAGCGTACTATCAGCTTTGTATATCAATCTTGAGTTAAAATAACCAAAAATCGTAAATAGCTTGTGATGGTACTAGATTAAAATTGTAGTTATGGTTTTGGAGGGTTCTATAATTTACGATAAATAAAAAATTAGTATTAAAATGTTTAAAGAAAAAAATCATTTATTTTTAATTTCCTCGGAAACACATAGTTTGAGAATATCTAGAAATGGGTTGTTTTATAAAGAATTTAATTTGTAATGAGAGTATTTGGGAGCTTAATGATGATTTTATTTTTGGTGGTTTCTTGCAGTAAGGAGGAAACAGGTAAAGAACAAGAGCTGATTTTATCAGGTTCGATTAAGGTTACTGTTTTATTAGGGATAGAACCAGCCATTGGCGCAACGGTAACAACTGTGCCTGAAACCAAAACTAAAGTAGTTACAAATACAGGTGTTGTTATTTTTGAGGAGGTGCCTGTTGGTGATTATAAAGTGAATGTCGTTCTAAATGAATTGGAAGATTTTATTTATTTTCAAGAATTGAAAGTGTTGGATAATGAGACGAGAAACATAATTTTTGAAATACCTGAAATTCCAGTTTTAACTGAACAGGATTTGGATGTTGAGTTACAACTTAATCAATCTTACCGTAGCTTACAGCGTATTTTTGATGCAGATTTATATATGGCGTACTGGGGAGATACAGGAACAGATATATTGCAAACAAACCCAGGTGCAAATTACTCGCTTGATGAATTAGATTCGTATAATATAAGTCCGCAATTAAATGTTGTTAATCAAGTTTGGACGGAGCATTATAAACAAATCAGACAGGTAAACAGAGGCATCGATTATTTAAATAATCCTAATAACGTAGTTGCAAATAATATTGATAGGATAGTATCAGAAGCAGAGTTCAGATTTTTGCGAGGATTACTTTACTTTAATTTATTGAAAATATATGGTAATCCCTTGCTAAGTGTTACAGCTGAGGTTGATTTAAACAATCCTCCAAATTACCCTCAGAACCCTTTGACTACCTATGCTCAAATAGAAGAAGATTTGCTTTTTGCCATTCGAAATTTGCCAGTCTCAGGTTCAGATGATAGGGCACACCAATTAAATGCCAGGGGTTTACTTGCCAAGGTATATATGAAGATGGCTGGCTTTCCACTTAATGAAACCCACAATTATGCTAAAGCCTTAGAGCAATTGAATATTATTGATGGTCAATTTGAACTTATAGGGGATTATAAATCTATTTTTAATGTTTCAAATGAAAATTCTAATTCTGAGGTTATTTTTAGAATTGCATTTGATGGAGGACAAAATAATAGTAGTTCTTTTAATGATTTCTGGGGTCCGCTTGGAGTTTCTGGAAGTGATGCTTTAGTCTTAGTGCCAGGGTTCGCAGATTCATTTCGAAATTCCTCACTTAAATTCGAAGATCCAGTGGGTTTTCCTATAGAGTTAGGAGATGGTCGTTTTTATAATTCAATTGCAACCTTTAAGGTAGAAGGTAGTGCTGTTGTGAACAGTGCAGACCCAAAAACTTGGAGGCCGCTAAAATGGTACAATAATGAAATTGAAGATGTGAACTTTAGTTCAAATGAATTTGACTATCCATTTTTAAGATACGCAGATATATTATTAATGTTGGCTGAGGTCGAAAATGAAATTAATGGTCCCACCCCAGTAGCATATGATGCAATTAATCAAGTACGGCGGAGGGCTTATGGAAATACTGAAAATGATGTGGCTAGCAATCTTAGTCAAACACAATTTTTTGAACAAGTTTTGTTAGAAAGAAAACTTGAATTATGTTTCGAAGGGCATCGACGGGATGATTTAATAAGAAGGGGTAAACTCCAAGAAGTTATTGATGTTTATAATGCGGCAAACGATTTTAAAAAGGATTTTGAGCCTCATGAATATATATGGCCCATTCCGCAACAGGAACTTGATTTAAATCCTAATGTGGTTCAAAATCCTGGATATTGATCCGAATAAATCTTAGCGAATTGTTTTTATGAAATCAGCAATTGAATTTACTCCATTAGCCGTCAAATACTTTATAAAAGCGGACCCTATAATGGCCCCTTTGGCCATCTTCGTTGCTTGCTGAAAAGTTTCTGCATCTTTAATGCCGAATCCAACAACCTGAGGATTCTTCAGTTTCATATTCGAAATCCTTTTAAAATAGGTTTCTTGTTCATTTCCAAATCCGGACTTTGAACCTGTGACACTGGCAGAACTTACCATGTATATAAACCCTTCTGATGCGGTATCAATCTGTTGAATACGTTCATCGCTGGTTTGGGGGGTGATCAAGAAAACGTTGATCAATCCGTATTTCTGGAATATTTCTTGGTAATCCTCTTGATAGACATCTATGGGTAAATCGGGCATGATGATTCCATCAATGCCGATTTCGTTGCATTTTTTACAGAAAGCTTCCACTCCATATTGTAACATAGGGTTAAAATAACCCATTACAATTAATGGAATTGAAACAGACTTACGAATGTCCTTTAACTGTTCAAACAGCCTTTCGGTCGTCATGCCATTTTTTAAGGCCGTGGTAGAGCTTTCTTGAATGGTGGGTCCGTCAGCTAATGGATCACTGAAGGGCAAACCAATCTCAATCATATCGACTCCGCTTTTTTCCAAATCCTGGATAATCTTTACGGTATCGTTCAAGGCGGGATATCCGGCTGTAAAATATATAGAAAGGAGTTTTTTGTCCTCCTGCATTTTTTGGTTAATTCGATTCATCATTATGCTAACTTAAAATAATCAATATAGGTATTCAAATCTTTATCTCCGCGCCCAGAAAGGCTGATGACAACTACATCTTCTTTCTTGAATTTTTTATGGTCGAAAATGGCAAAGGCGTGCCCCGTCTCGATGGCTGGAATAATGCCTTCTAACTGCGAAAGTTCCAACCCTGCAGCCATAGCTTCGTCATCTGTGGCAGAATAGAATTCAGCTCTCTCAGATTTGAATAAATGCGCGTGCATGGGTCCCACACCAGGATAATCCAATCCCGCAGAAATAGAATAGGGCTCGGTGATCTGTCCATCCGCGGTTTGCATCAACATGGTTTTGCAACCGTGAATGATGCCCACTTTTCCCAATGCAGAAGTTGCTGCACTTTCACCGGAACCAATTCCTTTTCCGGCAGCTTCAACAGCGATGATCCCCACCTCAGGTTCATGCAAAAAATGGTAGTAGGTGCCTGCGGCATTACTGCCGCCACCAATACAGGCCACGACGTAATCAGGATTTTCACGGCCTTCTTTTTCTTTTAATTGCCATTTTATTTCTTCGGATATGATGGATTGAAACCGTGTCACCATATCAGGGTAGGGGTGTGGCCCAATAGCGGAACCAATAATGTAATGGGTATCTACCGGATTATTGATCCAGTCGCGAATTGCCTCATTAGTCGCATCCTTTAAGGTTCTGCTTCCTGATAAGGCCGGTCTCACTTCGGCACCTAACATTTTCATACGGGCTACGTTAGGGGCTTGGCGTGCAATATCAATTTCGCCCATATAAACGATACATTCCATCCCCATTAGGGCGCAAACGGTCGCTGTGGCTACCCCATGTTGACCGGCACCTGTTTCAGCGATTATTCGTGTCTTGCCCAGTTTTTGGGCCATTAAAATCTGCCCAACGGTATTGTTGACCTTATGTGCGCCCGTGTGGTTGAGGTCTTCTCGCTTTAAGTAAATTTTGCACCCGTGTTTTTCAGAAAGACGCTTTGCGAAATAGAGGGGGGAAGGCCTGCCAACATAATCCTTTAACAATTGATGGAATTCTTCTTGAAAAGATTCCTCATTCATGATTTTTAAATAATTTTGGCGTAATTCTTCCACATTGGGGTAGAGCATCTCTGGGATGAAAGCTCCGCCAAACTCCCCGTAATATCCTTTTTCATCGGCGTTATAATACATAGTGCTTCTTTATATAAAATAAGTATAGTATAAGTTTAGTACTCTATTTACTTTGTACTTATTGCTTTTTTTAACTCTTTCAACTCTTCAATTTTTTTTAGGCCTGGTTCTAGCTCGAAACCACTGTTTACGTCCAGAGCGTGGCAATATTTTGATGCTGGTAATTGCATAAACTCTTCAAGATTATCCAAATTTCCAATACCAATTCCGCCACTTAAAAAATAGGGTTTTGTTGATGGATAGTGGTTTAATACCTTCCAATCAAACCTAAATCCGTTTCCACCAGGCAGTTTCCCCTTTGTATCGAAAAGAAAATGATCACATACCGCTTCATACGGTGATAACAGGCTAAAATCAAAAGTATCGGTAATTGAAAATACTTTTATAAGTATAATTTTTTTATGTACATTCTTTAATTCATACACCAGGGCTTTGCAATACTCGGGGCTTTCGTTACCGTGTAACTGTATGCCTTGCAATCGGTATTTCGCTATTTTTTGGATTACCTCTTGGACATCTGCATCTACAAAAACTCCTATTTTGTTTATTTCATGAGGAATGACCGGAATTTCTCCATCAAAATAGCGCGATGACGGTTCCCAAAAAATAAAGCCAAGATAGTCTGGTCGCAATTGTGCGACTTCGGCAATATTCAACTTCATTCCACAGACTTTCAGCTTCATGTTTTTATTTTAATTGTTGGATGAATGATGTTGCACTTTTACCAGGGTCATTCGTCTTCATGAAATTTTCGCCTATTAAAAATCCTTCAAAGCCATATTCTTTTAAATCGTTAATGGCTTCGAAAGAACTGATACCACTTTCAGAGACTTTTACAAAATCATTAGGTATTAATTTGGATAGTGATTTGCTGGTTTCCAAGCTCACCTCAAAGGTTTTCAGATTTCGGTTATTGACCCCCAACATATCCAAACTCGGCATGATAGATTTATGCAGCTCTTCCTCATTGTGTACCTCTAGCAATACATTTAATCCAAGACTTTTTGCCAGTTCAGAAAAGGTTTTGATTTCCGCTCTTGATAATATAGCCGCAATCAATAAAATAACATCCGCACCATGTGCTTTTGCTTCGATAATCTGATATTCACTGATAATGAATTCTTTTCGTAAAAGAGGCATTTTTACCGATGCCCTTGCGAGTATTAAATCTTCTAACGAACCGCCAAAGTACTTTATGTCGGTTAGAACGCTCATACCACAAACGCCTGCATTTTCATATCCGATGGCCACCTGCCCAACGTTCGCGTTCTGGTTGATACTGGCTTTGGATGGAGACCTTCGTTTGAATTCGGCGATAATTCCCGTACCACTTCGCTTTAATGCATTTGGCAAAGACTTAGTTTCCCTATCGAATAAAACCGATGCCTCATATTGGGAAGTGGGAATAAGCGATTTTTTCAAATCGACCTCTTTACGTTTGTCCGCTACTATTTTAGAAAGTATATCCATAAGTTGAGTTACTGGCTGGCAGTTTTTAGTGAATGGTAAAATCTATTTCAATAACCTATCAACGACTTAGTTCTTGTATTTTTTTCAATGTTTTTAACCCTTTACCACTTAAGAGAGATTCCTTTGCCTTTTCAAATCCTTCGAGCGGACTTAGACCTTCGACCGTTGCAATGGCGATACCGGCATTGGCGCAGACCACGTTATTCTGAGCTTCGGTTCCTCTGCCTTGTAAAACGTTGAGGAATATTTGGGCAGAGTCAGCAATGGACTCACCGCCAACAATTTCAGATTGTTGAACAGCGGATACGCCAAAATCGGAAGGTTTTAGCATACGTTCCGTTTTGTTCGAAATGGTCTTTGTGTTTCCGGTCAAAGAAATTTCGTCATAACCATCAATCGCATGTAAAACGGTGAAGTTTTTATCTGTCTTTTGATAGAGATAACCATACATTCTTGCTAGTTCCAAGTTGAATACGCCCACCATTTGGTTCTGCGGAAATGCGGGGTTCACCATGGGTCCCAACATATTGAAAAACGTTTTAACGGCCAAATCTTTACGGATCGGCGCTACATTTTTCATTGCTGGATGGAACAACGGCGCATGCAGCACACAGATGCCAGCTTCGTCGATACACTTTTCAAGAAAATCGGAATCATTACTAAATTTAATGCCCAGGAATTCCATGACATTACTGCTGCCGCATTTAGAAGAAACCCCGTAATTACCATGTTTGGTCACTTTCACACCAGCACCCGCAGTAACAAAAGAGGCTAAGGTAGATATATTGAAGGTATCCTTACCATCACCACCGGTACCACATAAATCGATAGGATTATAAGCGGATAAATCGACTGCCAAGCATAAATCTAACAAGGCATCCCTAAAACCTTCCAGTTCCTCTATAGTAATGCTTCGCATCATATAGACCGTCAAAAACGCGGCAATCTGGCTCGTATTATAATCTCCTTTGGCGATATTCACAAGGATTTTCTTAGCATCTTCTTTGGGAAGAATTTCGTGATTGATAAGTTTATTTAAAGTCTCTTTCATTTTTTATAGTATTAAGTAGTTAGTATAAAGTACATTTTGTAATTGCCCATTACTTTGTACTCATTACTAAATGCTGCCCATTAGCGCTTTAACCAATTCTCCAACATTTTTTTACCGTGTGGCGTTAAAACCGATTCAGGATGAAACTGTACCGCACAAACATCATAGGATTTATGGCGTAGGGACATTACTTGTCCGTTTTCATCCATGGAGGTAGCTTCCAAAACATCCGGTAATGTTGGGTCGACCACCCAAGAGTGATATCGGCCTACTTCAATTTCTTTTGGAATTCCTTCGAATAGCAAATCATCTTTGATAACCTTAATTTTCGTGGCAATACCGTGATACACTTGATCCAAATTAATTAATGAACCACCAAAAACTTCGGCTATGGCCTGTTGTCCCAGGCAAACGCCGAAAATACTTTTGGTAGGGGCGTATTTTGAGATGATCTGTTTCAATAAGCCGGCCTCATCAGGAATTCCTGGTCCTGGGGAGAGGACGATTTTTTCAAAAGCGTCTACCTCTTCCAAGGTGAGTTGGTCGTTACGTTTAACGATAACCTCGCAACCTAGTTCTTCTAAATAATGTACAAGATTGTAGGTGAAACTATCGTAGTTGTCTATGACTAATATTTTCTTCATTTAAATGTCCTCCGCTATTTCCAATGCCTTGGTCAATGCGCCCAATTTATTGTAGGTTTCCTGTAATTCGTTTTCTGGGTTCGATGCAGCGACCAATCCTGCTCCTGCTTGATAGTGTAATTGGTGGTTTTTGCTTAGAAAGGTTCGGATCATAATGGCGTGGTTAAAGTTACCATTGAAATCCATAAAGCCGATGGCGCCACCGTAATAACCCCGACTCGTTTTCTCATATTTTTCGATTAATTGCATGGCCATGTGCTTTGGTGCCCCGCTTAGGGTCCCCGCAGGGAAGGTGTCGGCTACCACTTTCATGGTCGGGATTTCACTTTTTTTCATTCCAGTGACTTTGGAGACCAGGTGAATGACGTGTGAAAAAAATTGAACCTCCCTGTAATTTTCTACTTGTACCACGTTGCCGTTTCTACTCAAATCGTTACGGGCCAAATCGACCAACATAACATGTTCACTATTTTCCTTATCATCGGCCTTTAATTTTTTGGCCAGTTCGGCATCCTGCTCATCATTGCCGGTTCTTTTAAAGGTTCCGGCAATGGGGTGTATTTCCGCTTTTCCATCACTTACGATCAGTTGTGCTTCAGGAGAACTGCCAAAGATTTTAAAGTCGCCATAATCAAAATAGAAGAGGTAAGGAGAAGGATTCACCGATCGCAATGCCCTATAGACATTAAATTCATCCCCTTTAAAACCTTGAGAAAACCGTCGGCTCAGAACTAATTGAAAAACATCACCCCGTTGACAGTGTTTTTTTGCCAACTCAACCTGTTGCTTGTACGCTTCATCTTCAAGATTAGATTGTCGCTTTCCCTCAATTTTGAAGTTATAGGTCGCAAAATTGCGGACGTTTAAAAGCTGTTCCAGTTCTGGAATGTTGTTTTCCGTTTTATAACAATGAGCAAAAAGATAAGCCTCGTTCTTAAAGTGATTAATGGCAATAATATTTTGATAAACCGCATAATAAATATCCGGTATGTGGATCGAATTGTCCTTGACCTTAAGTTCCACATCCTCGAAATAACGTACTGCATCGTAGGCCATGTAGCCGAAGACACCGTTGTTTATAAATTTAAAGTCGTTGGTATCTGCCTTAAAAGCTTTACTAAAGGCATCGATGATTTCTACAACATCTGTATCATTGTTAATACATGATTCTTCGAGCGTTCCATCAGGAAATTGTTTTGTGATTACTTCATTTTCAACTTTAATGTATGCGATAGGATTGCAGCAGATATAGGAGAAACTATTGTCATTTGCATGATAGTCACTACTTTCCAGAAGAATGCTATTTGGAAAACGGTCCCTGATTTTTAGATAGACGCTAACCGGGGTCATGGTATCGGCAAGGATTTTTTTATAAGATGTCTTAAGTTGATAGGCCATTGGTGTTTTTTTAAAATAAGGAAGGCTTGTCGTGATGACAAGCCTTTATATAGTTCTACTACAATGATGCTTAGCTCACGATGTTTTTCGTAAGTTGTTCCACCACCAAGTATTTACAATTAAATTCTTCATTGAAGTTCAAATATAAAAAGGAATTTAATATCAACAAACTTTAGTTGCACGAAAATTAAAAATCCCTTTGAAAAATACTCAAAGGGATTTCTAAACACTAAAATTAACTTGGGAAATAAGCGTGATTATAGGGCTAAATCTACTACCAAGTCAAATTCGTCATAAATGGTCTTATCACCTAAATTATCAAAAAAGCTACCAGAACCATAGCGTACGTCATATTCAGCTCTATCAATTTTCATGGTAGCGGTAGCTTTATTCTTATAAACTGAAACGACAAAAGTGATCGGCTTTGTGGTTTCTTTAATAGTTAAATCTCCTGTTACGGTATACGAATCTTTGTTCATTGGCTTCACAGAAGTAAATACCAATTTTGCAGTGGGGTGATTAGCTACACCAAAGAAATCATCAGACTTTAAATGTCCTTCTAATTTTCCTTGAGAATCGGCATCCAAATCTGTATTGTTAATGGACGTCATGTCCACTACAAATTCGCCTCCTGTCAATTTTCCATTTTCCATTTCAAGGTATCCTGACTTTAGGTCAATGGTACCTTCATGAGAGCCTGTTACTTTGTATCCCTTCCAAGTTACAGTGCTCTCGCTCACTTTAACTTGTTTTTTTTCTTTTTCAATTGGGGTTGAGGCAAATGCAGATACTCCAAAAAATGTAACTAACGCGATACTTACTATTGATTTTTTCATGTTTTTAATTTTTAAATGTTTGTGATTAGTATTTATATATGTGTAATTAAATTCTCTTTAGAATATCTTACTTTAGGATAATGTTGTGTTTCGTCTTCTTCTGAACGGTAGCCAATAGCCAAAACCACTGCAGCGTTCAAGTTTTTTTCTGTTAATCCTAAAATTTCATTGTATTGAGCTTTGTCAAAACCTTCCATAGGGCATGTGTCTATTCCCATTTCTGCAGCTATGGTCAATAAATTACCAAGAGCGATATAGGCTTGACTTGACGTCCACGATGCTTTTTGAGCATCTGTAAGTCCCATAAGCGCACCTTTCATCATTTGCTCGTAACCGGCCAAATCTTCTTTGGCAATACCACGTACATCAACGATGTTGTCTATGAAATTATCGACTAAACTTTCGTCGAATGTAGGCTTATTGGCTAGAACTAAAAGGTAAGAAGAATCAGTAATTTGTGGTTGATCCCAGGACGCTTTTCTCAATGTAGCCCTGACTTTGTCATCTTCAACTACGAAAAAGTGATACGGTTGCAATCCATAAGATGAGGCTGTCATTCTCGCGGCTTCTAATAAAGTGCCCAAATCTTCTTTGCTTACTTTTTTAGAAGGGTCAAATTTTTTGGTGGCATAACGCCAGTTCAATTTATCTAGTACGTTTTTCATGCGTGTTTATCCTAAAATTTATTTAATAATTTATTTAAATCCTTTAATTCAGCATCGTTGAAATTTCTAAGAATGCTCTTTTCTGTTTCCATAAGTATTCCGTCGACTTCATTCAAAATGTCCAATCCAGATGCAGTAATGAAAATTTCTACCTTTCTTCTGTTTTGTTTGCAGACCCTTCTGTCTACATATCCTTTTAAAATGAGTTTATCGACCAGTCTAGTGGTATTACTCATTTTTGAAACCATTCTTTCATTAATCGTTGAAAGATTGGCGGGGTTTCCTTTTTGACCCCTCAGAATACTTAATACATTGAATTGTTGAATCGATATTTCAAAAGGTTTTAAGCTACTTGCTATTTCTTCATCAATTTTATTGATTACCAATGACATATGAATGATTGTCCGTTTAAATAACGGAATTTCATTTTGAGTCTTTATAATCTCTTCAACATTCATGTAGATACAATATTTGTATGTACAAATGTATATATGTTTTTTAAATTTTATTTAATTTGTCTCATTAATTTTTTGTTAAAAGATTTAACCTATCCATTTAATAAAAATCAATTAATTTTACGGCTCAATATTTTAAGTATGGCAGATTTATCACAAGAAGAATGGGAAGAGCAATTAGCTAAAGATGCTAATGCGGTTATTTTGGATGTAAGAACCGAAGAGGAAGTAGAGGATGGTATCATCCCTAATTCCATTAACATTGACATTTATAAAGGCCAGGAATTCGTCAACGAATTAGAAAAACTTGATAAGACAAAGAACTATTACGTGTATTGTAGGTCAGGAAACAGAAGTGGCCAAGCCTGTGCCATTATGAACAGTATAGGTTTTGAAAATGCATTTAATTTGCAAGGAGGTTTTATGAACTGGGAAGGTGAAACCGCCTAATGTAAAATACAGTATAATTTTTGACCCGCTTATTGGCGGGTTTTTTATTTTTATAGAATGAAGGAAGACTTACTTCATTTTGTTTGGTTGTATAGAAAATATCCGGTTGCCGGTTTAAAGACGACAACCGGAGAATCTATTTTTGTAAAAACTACAGGTACTCACAATCGCTTAAGTGGACCTGATTTTTTCAATTCTAAATTAGAGTTGGACGGACAGCTTTGGGCCGGTAATGTTGAGATCCACATAAAATCTTCAGATTGGTATGCACATAATCATCAAGTAGACGCCAATTATGACAATGTGATTTTACATGTGGTTTGGGATGATGATGTGTCGGTTTTTAGAAAAGATGGATCTCAAATACCTACGCTGGCATTGAGACACTATATTGCCCAAGAAGTTTTAGCAACCTATCAGCAGCTTTTCGATGCTAGAAACTATAAATTCATAAATTGTGAAAAAGAAATTAATCAAGTAGATGAATTTATTCGGGGAAATTGGTTGGACAGACTTTTTGTAGAAAGGCTTGAACAAAAATCGATTTATATCGATGAATTATTAAAGCTGACCCATAACGATTGGGAACACGTTTTGTTCTTGATGCTTTTAAAAAATTTTGGATCAAAAATCAACGGGGAGTTATTTTTGGAAATTGGAAAATCCATCGATTTTTCGATTGTACGAAAGCTGCATGGAAAGCCTATAGAAATGGAAAGCCTATTTATGGGCCAAGCAGGATTTTTAAATGATATGCTTGAGGCGGATGAATACCATCAAAATTTGAAAAAGGAATATTCTTTTTTAAAGCATAAGTATGAACTTAGATCATTATATGGGTCTCCAGAATTTTTCAAACTAAGGCCCTTCAATTTCCCCACAATCAGATTATCACAATTAGCAATGGTATATGCAGCTAATACTAACCTTTTTCATGTTCTAATAGAGAATAATTCCTCTGATTTATCTGAAATATTCTCGTTAGGTACAAGTGAATATTGGGAAACGCATTACACTTTTGGTAAAACTTCGAAGAAAACCAGTAAAAGGCTGTCAAAATCTTTTTTGGATTTGATTATGATCAATACCATAGTCCCATTGAAGTTTTGTTACAAGCGTTATAAAGGAAGCTTGGACAATGAAACCCTATTTAAAACGATGTCGTTTATAAAAATGGAGCAAAACAGGATCGTAGAAAATTTCAGAAAATTGAATATTCCTATTAGCGGCGCAAAAGAAAGCCAAGGTTATCTTCAATTATACAATGAATACTGTACAAAGGACAAATGTTTGCATTGTGCGATTGGTGCCCATTTAATGAATATAAAAGTCTAATTTTATGCATCATGAATCTATTCTATAATTTATTACATTACTTTCAAAAAAGGGGGTTTGAGGTCTGTGGTAGAATTGCCGAACGATTAGGAATAAGGGCAAGGGTAGTTCGTACCTCGTTCATTTACCTCACATTCGTAACCTTAGGTTTTGGTTTCGCCCTTTATCTTTTCTTAGCGTTCTGGCTAAGAATCAAAGATTTGGTTTATACCAAGCGTACCTCTGTTTTTGACTTATGAAATTATGAGGCAACTATTCCGTTCAAAAATATATTTAGCTCTTGCCTTAATGGTTATGGTTATGGCCTTTGGGGTATTGGGATATCGATTTATTTGTGACTATTCCTGGATAGATGCATTGTACATGACCATAATTACGGTAACGACCGTTGGTTTTTCCGAGGTAAGGCCTATGGGACCGGAGGGAAAGATATTCACGATAATATTAATCGTAACCAGTGTTTTCATATTAGGTTTTGCTATTTCCGTTATAACCGAATATGTTCTGGGTCGAAATTCCTTAGAATTATTAAAAAAGAAGAAAATGAAAAATATCATAGAAAGGTTGAACCAGCATGTGGTACTCTGTGGTTTCGGTAGAAATGGTATGCAGGCGGCCGAAAAATTGAAAGCCTATAAGAAACCATTTGTGGTCATAGAAAAGGATAAGGAAATAATAGAGCGCTATGGTGACGAAGTTTTATTCATTGAAGGAGATGCCAATGATGATGCTATATTATTGGAAGCTGGTATAGAAAGGGCCCAATATTTAATTGCCGCGCTTCCCGATGATGCGGCGAACCTCTTCGTTGTACTATCCGCAAGACAATTGAAAAAAGATTTATTTATTATCAGCAGGGCTTCTTTGGTAAATTCCCAAAAGAAGTTGTTCCTAGCGGGGGCGAACAAGGTCATCATGCCCGATAAGATAGGAGGGGACCATATGGCATCTTTAGTGGTGATGCCCGATTTGATTACCTTTATGGACAAACTTTCAATGGAAGGGGAGAATACCACAAATTTGGAGGAAGTGGCCATTGAAGACTTTTCCAATCAAATTGAATATAATTCCCTTAGAGATTTAGATCTACGCAACAAAACAGGTTGTACCATTATAGGGTATATCTCCCCAGATGGTAAGTATACCATAAACCCTGAAGCAGATTTAAAATTGCAGCCAAAAAGTAAGGTCATTGTTTTGGGACGACCCGAGCAAATAAAAAAGTTGAATAAGATGTTCCATCTAGAATAATAATCTTTATGCATTAATATTTGATTGCATCCATTATTTTTAAGATATTGTCGGTTTAACTTAACTGATCCAAAATCAAGACTAATCTAAACCTAAAGAATGAAGCTATCTATTTTACTTCTTGCCTTTTTTTCAATGGCATTTTGTTTTTCCCAAGAACTTACCGTAACGGGTAAAACGTATAACCCTTCTTCGCAGATCAATGATGGAGTTATAGAGTTGTCTGTTGAAGGAGGAACTCCACCTTACGATTTTAAATGGAGTAATCAAGATACCCCTAAATCTTCAAAAAGAGCAGAGGGGTTAGTAGAGGGTGTTAGTTATTCCGTAATTGTTACAGACGCAAAAGGGGCATCGGTTACTAAAGTCTTTACGGTGAAAACTGAGGCTATAACAGAAGTTTTCAACGGAGCGATGACACCGGCCGTGTCTGCACTTGGTTCAGTCCTTTTTTGGGACCCATTCGCGGCATTAGGAATTTATGACCCTGTCGCTTATGCTGATAAGACCAGAATTCCTATTCCAAACTGGTCGCCCGATATGGAGAACAAATACGTTTTAAAGAAATGGTTAAAACCTGAAGACGCAAAAGTTAAAAAAGGTGAGGCTATCGCTGTTATATCCAACGAAAAAAGTGCAGATGAAACAATAGTTTCTAACGCTACTGGAACTTTAAAACATTTGACCGATGAAGGTGATGTGATTTATAATTCCAATAATCAAAAACATGTCATCGAGCAGGGGGCCCATTTTTTTGCTTCTGTAACTTATGATGAGCCAGTTGTGATCACCCATCCTAATGGGGATCCAGTAGAAAAGGGTATACCTTTTATTGTGATTTGGCTTGTATTGGGCGCTACTTTCTTTACCATTAGAATGGGTTTTATTAACATTAGAGGATTTAAACACTCTATTGATTTGGCAAAAGGGAAATATGACGATCCAAATGCGCCGGGACAAGTAACACATTTTCAGGCCTTGGCTACGGCCGTTTCGGGTACTGTAGGTCTTGGCAACATTGCAGGGGTTGCGGTGGCAGTTTCGCTAGGTGGTGCTGGAGCTACTTTTTGGATGGTTGTTTGTGGTCTTTTAGGGATGTCCTCAAAATTCGTGGAATGTACATTAGGGGTGAAGTATAGAAATATTTTACCTGATGGTCGTGTTTTTGGAGGACCAATGAATTATTTGAGATATGGTCTAGAAAAAAGGAACATGAAAGGTATCGGTAAAGTGCTTGCGGGTGTTTTTGCTGTTCTTGCTGTTGGCGCTTCTTTTGGTGGGGGAAATATGTTTCAAGCGAATCAATCTTTTGAGCAATTGGCCGGACAATTCCCGGCATTGGCAGGTAATGGCTTTTGGTTTGGTATTGTTACGGCGGTTTTAGTAGGCGTTGTAATTATAGGGGGTATCAATAGTATTGCCAATGTTACCGGTAAAGTAGTGCCCATTATGGCGTCTATATATATTGTAGCTGCATTGGCTGTAATCATTATGAATATTCAGAATATCGGCCCTGCATTTTCTGCAATTTTTGAAGGAGCTTTTAACCCATCAGCTTTGAAAGGGGGGATTATCGGGGTGCTGGTCGTGGGGTTTCAACGGGCCGCCTTCTCGAATGAGGCAGGAGTTGGCTCAGCGGCTATTGCACATAGTACCGCCAAAACCAATCATCCACCATCCGAAGGTTTTGTGGCTTTGTTGGAGCCATTTATCGATACTGTTGTAGTTTGTACGCTTACTGCTTTAGTTCTAATTTTCACAGGTATGCACGAAGTTGAAGGCATGGCAGGTGCGCAATTGACTTCTGATGCTTTCGGGAGTCAAATTTCATGGTTTCCTTATATATTGGCTTTAGCTGTATTCCTTTTTGCGTTTTCCACCATGATTTCTTGGTCTTATTATGGAATGAGAGCTTGGACTTATCTTTTTGGAAAAAGCAAAAGAACAGAATTTGTTTATAAAATGTTTTTCTTGGTATTTGTAGTGATTGGTGCATCGGTGAGTTTGGGTGCGGTACTAGATTTTTCGGATATGATGATATTGGCCATGTCCTTCCCCAACATAATCGGATTGTATATCATGTCGGGTGAAGTTAAAAAGGATTTAGGTAAATATTTACAAGATTTGAAAGCGAACAAATTGTTCAAAAAACAAGAGAGGGTTAAGTAATTAAAAGTGTCAATGAATTTTAAATCCCACTTCAAGTTCAATAAGCAAGAACGAAGTGGGATTTTCTTTTTGTTATTTTTTCTAATTGTAATTCAGGTCGGCTATTTCTTCTACGATGCTATGAAAATCAAAGAATCTGATCTTTTGATTTTTGATGGGGAGACCCAAGAAAAGGTCGACTCATTGAAAAAGTTAGCGTTTAAAGTAGATTCCATTAAAATATTTCCTTTTAATCCAAATTTCATTACAGATTACAAAGGATATGCCTTGGGAATGTCCATTGATGAGATTGATCGGCTTCATGATTTCAGGGCGGGCGATAAATTTGTGAATTCTAAAGAGGAGTTTCAAAAAGTGACCTTGGTTTCAGATTCGCTGTTGAATTTAATTTCACCTTATTTCAAATTTCCAGAATGGATTAAAACGAATGCTTCAAAAAAGCGTGATGACAGATCACTTCATAGACCATATACCGTATCAAAAGCGGTAGAGCCGAAAGATTTAAATAAAGCCACGGCGGAAGAATTACGGCGTATCAATGGAGTCGGGGAGAAGCTATCCGCTAGGATAATAAAATTCAGGGATAAGTTAGGTGGGTTTTTAGTTGACGAGCAATTGTATGACGTTTACTACTTGGAACCAGAGGTAGTGCAAAAAGTCTTAAAAGAGTTCAAGGTGATTACTAAACCGAAAATCGTGAAGATAAATGTGAATACGGGTACAGTGGAAGAACTGGCAAAATTGACGTATCTGCAAAAATCTTTGGCACAGCGTATCGTAGATTACCGTAATCTCAACGGGGGTATCGATTCATTGATCGAATTGAAAAAGATAGAAGGATTTCCGGCGGAAAGGATTGATAGAATTGCTTTATATTTGTCGCTCTAAAAAAAAGCTATGCAAAGTATGTACTTCACTGAAGAACATCACCTGTTCAGGCAAAGCCTGAAAGATTTTCTACAAAAAGAGGTTGTTCCACATATTGATAAGTGGGAAGAAGAGGGAACGATTGAGAGATTTATTTGGAAGAAATTTGGCGAGATGGGTTACTTTGGTCTTGCTACTCCGGCAAAAGATGGTGGCCTGGGCCTTGATTTATTTTATACGGTCATTTTTCTAGAAGAATTACAAAAAGTGAACTCTGGTGGCTTTGCGGCAGCCATTTGGGCCCACACCTATTTGGCTATGACGCATTTGAACAAAGAAGCCAACGATGATATTAAAAAACGCTATTTAGGTCCGAGTGTTGAAGGTGATAAGATAGGTTGTTTGTGCGTATCAGAACCTTTTGGAGGTAGTGATGTTGCAGCTATGCGAACAACTGCAATAAGGAAAGGGGATCATTATATTTTGAATGGTTCTAAAACCTTTATTACTAATGGGGTACATGCTGATTATATGATTGTGGCTGCTAAAACAGAACCTTCATTGGGCAATAAGGGTATCAGCATTTTTGTCGTAGATAGAAAAAGTGAAGGGGTAACCGCGAATAAATTAAATAAATTAGGTTGGCGTGCATCAGACACCGCTGAATTGGCTTTCGATAACGTTAAAATACCGGCTGAGAACCTTATGGGTGAAGAGGAAATGGGATTTTCTTACATCATGGAGCATTTTGCATTTGAGCGACTGGTGATGGGGATCAACGCGCATGCAAGATCTGAACATGTTCTGGAATATGCGTTGAATTATATGTCGGAAAGGGAAGCATTCGGTAAAAAAATCAATAAATTTCAGGCATTACGGCATAGGATAGCCGATCTCTATGGTGATATAGATATGTGCAAAGAATATAATTATTCGGTAGCTTATAGAATGGATAGGGGGCAGTATGTAGTTAAAGAAGCGACCATTTCAAAATTAAAGTCCACTAAGGTAGCCGATGAGGTGGCCTATGAATGTTTGCAATTTTTAGGAGGATACGGTTATATTGAAGATTATCCAATGGCCCGTAATTTCAGGGATAGTAGGCTCGGTCCAATAGGCGGCGGAACTTCTGAAATCTTAAGGGAAATTATAGCGAAGATGGTAATCGACAAAAAGGAATATACCCCGGCAAAGGTGTAAGCCGAAATAAGAAAGTTTTTAAAAAATAGGATATGGGTTGCTCAATTGAATATAGTTAGTATATTTGCAGCCTTAATCATAAAGAAAGGAGGTTGTAGCCCATGTTAATAATACCAGTAAAAGAAGGAGAAAACATCGATAGAGCTTTAAAGCGTTTCAAGCGTAAGTTTGATAAGACAGGTACAATGAGACAGTTGCGTAAGCGTCAACAGTTCACGAAACCTTCAGTTGAGCGTAGAGCACAGATTCAAAAAGCAGAATATATTCAAGGTCTAAGAGATCAGGAAGAAATCTAGATTTTGTTTTAAATGAAATAAAAATCCCGCAATTAGCGGGATTTTTTTTGCTTCTATCCCAAGTGAACTAAAAGTTTGATACCTTTAAATCTATGGTTATCTCAGAATTTTTGTCCTATTTGGCACTTGAAAAGAACTATTCTAAACATACGGTCAAGGCATATGAAAGTGATGTTGTAGCGTTCGCTGAATTTTGCGGTAAGGAATTTGATGTTGAAGATATTGATTCGGTAGGCTATAACATGGTCCGTAATTGGATAGTTAGCTTATCTGAAAGCGGCATTAATAATCGGTCTATCAATAGAAAGATAGCATCGTTAAAAGCCTATTTTAAATTTCTTCAAAGAATAGGATCTTTAGAGATAAATCCTTTAGTAAAGCATAAAGCCTTGAAAACCTCTAAAAAAGTGGAAATTCCATTTTCGGAAATAGAGATGGATATGGTTTTGTCTACAATAGAATATTCAAATGATTTTGAGGGTAAAAGAGATGAATTGTTGATTCATATTCTTTATGCCACAGGAATGCGAAGAGCGGAGCTTATTCAACTCAAGCTGTACGACGTGAATTTTGAGAAAATGACCATAAAGGTATTGGGTAAGCGTAACAAGGAGAGAATTATACCCATGCTGCCAGAAACCAAAGAAAAATTCATCGATTATTTAGAGGAAAGAAAAAAGGTAGAAGAGATAAAGGATGGTGGCTATGTATTCCTTACTTCATCGGGCAATAAATTTTACGAAACCCTTGTTTATAGGCTAATAAATAGGTACTTTAGAATGGTGTCTTCAAAGGTGAAAACAAGCCCACATATACTTAGGCATACTTTTGCAACACATCTATTGAATAAAGGGGCGGATTTAAATGCGGTCAAAGAACTTTTAGGACATTCAAGTTTGGCATCGACACAAGTCTACACGCATAATAGTATAGCCGAATTAAAAAAGGTTCATGCGATGGCACACCCGAGAGGAAACAAATAATTATTGTTCAACCTGCCCAAAATACTTTGGGCCATAAATTTTCTGAATATGAAGGTAAATGCACAATCGGTTAATTTTAATGCGGATAGAAAATTGATTAATTTTCTCCAGAATAGATTGGATAAGGTGGAAACCTTTTATTCGAAGGTAATCAGTTCTGATGTTTATTTAAAGGTGGAGAATACGAGTTCTAAAGAGAATAAGATTGTTGAGATAAAAATCAATATTCCGAAAGATAAACTTGTGGTGAAAAAGCAATGCAAATCGTTTGAAGAGGCCGTAGATTCGGCCTGTAGCTCATTGGAACGAAAACTTATAAAGCAAAAACAAAAAATAAGATTACAAGCTTGATTAAAATAATTTAAAATTTGTTTTGAATAAACAAATAATTCTATACATTTGCAGTCCGTTAGAAATAGCGGACTTTTTTATGACTGAAAAGTCATTGAACAAGCCGATGTAGCTCAGCTGGCTAGAGCAGCTGATTTGTAATCAGCAGGTCGTGGGTTCGAGTCCCTCTATCGGCTCAAAAGTTCTTAAAATATTGGTTAGAGGGGAGATACTCAAGCGGCCAACGAGGGCAGACTGTAAATCTGCTGACTACGTCTTCGCAGGTTCGAATCCTGCTCTCCCCACTAAACTTTAACTGAGGAACTTTGAATTGAAATATTGTAATTTTTATAAGCGGGAGTAGCTCAGTTGGTAGAGCGTCAGCCTTCCAAGCTGAATGTCGCCGGTTCGAACCCGGTCTCCCGCTCTATAATTATGACAGAAATGTCATTCCTGCGGAGGCAGGATCTGTCTTAATGGGATGGATTCAACACTTTACGCCGGTGTAGCTCAGGGGTAGAGCGTTTCCTTGGTAAGGAAGAGGTCACGAGTTCAATTCTCGTCATTGGCTCAATTAAGGTATGAAATTGTACACTAATATAAACTAAGATTAAAATTCATTAAAACATGGCAAAGGCAACTTTCGATCGTTCCAAACCACACTTAAATATAGGTACCATTGGACACGTGGATCACGGTAAAACTACATTGACTGCAGCTATTACTACGGTATTGGCTAACGCTGGTCTTTCTGAAATGAGAAGTTTCGATTCTATCGATAACGCTCCTGAAGAAAAAGAAAGAGGTATTACAATTAATACTTCGCACGTAGAATATTCTACAGCTAACCGTCACTACGCTCACGTTGACTGTCCAGGTCACGCTGATTACGTAAAGAACATGGTTACTGGTGCTGCTCAAATGGACGGTGCCATATTGGTTGTTGCCGCTACAGATGGTCCTATGCCTCAAACTCGTGAGCATATATTATTGGGTCGTCAGGTTGGGATTCCAAGAATCGTAGTATTCATGAACAAGGTGGATATGGTTGATGATGAGGAATTGATCGAGCTTGTTGAGATGGAGGTAAGGGAATTGCTTTCTTTCTATGAGTATGATGGGGATAATGGTCCTGTAATTGCTGGTTCTGCTTTAGGTGCTTTGAACGGTGAGCAGAAATGGGTCGATACCGTGATGGAATTGATGGATGCTGTTGATACTTGGATCGAACTTCCTGCGCGTGATGTGGATAAGGATTTCTTGATGCCCGTTGAAGATGTATTTACGATTACAGGTCGTGGTACTGTTGCAACTGGTAGAATTGAAACAGGTATCGCAAACACAGGTGATGCCGTTGAAATTATCGGTATGGGTGCTGAGAAATTAAACTCTACAATTACTGGGGTTGAGATGTTCCGTAAAATATTAGACAGAGGTGAGGCCGGTGATAACGTAGGTATCTTGTTGAGAGGTATTGAGAAGTCTCAGATTAGCCGTGGTATGGTAATCTGTAAGCCAGGTTCTGTTAAGCCGCATGCTAAATTTGAAGCAGAGGTTTATGTATTGAAAAAAGAAGAAGGTGGTCGTCACACACCATTCCACAATAACTATCGTCCACAGTTCTATGTGAGAACTACAGACGTAACAGGTAACATTGCACTTCCTTCTGGTGTTGAAATGGTAATGCCTGGTGATAACCTTACAATTACTGTTGAATTGATTCAGCCAATCGCATTGAGCGTAGGTCTTCGTTTCGCTATCCGTGAAGGTGGTAGAACTGTAGGTGCTGGACAGGTAACTAAGATTATAGATTAATTTAATCTAAAGAGTATTGTGTATAAGGGTGTTCTGCTCCAGCGGGACACCTTTACATGCAAATATAGAATAGGTGGTTTTTTAATCACCATTCATACGGGTGTAGCTCAGTTGGTAGAGCACTGGTCTCCAAAACCAGGTGTCGGGAGTTCGAGTCTCTCCTCCCGTGCCACAATAAAATTTGGATTTGAAATATCCTCTTTGTTGAAATTGTAAAACAGAATCGAAATGTTCACATATATAAAAGAATCCGTAGAAGAGTTAAGGAATAATGTTACTCTTCCTCCGCGCTCAGAGACATCTAATTTAATGGTGATCGTAGCAGTTTTCTCCATCCTTTTTGCTTTGGCGACTTGGGGTGTTGATTCGGTCTTTAGTAAAGTGATTAAATTATATTTCAACGCCGTTTTAAACTAATAGGAAGCTCTATGTCAGAAGTATTGGAAAAAAAATGGTACGTTGTAAGGGCGGTCAGTGGTCAAGAGAATAAAATCAAAGGGTACATTGAAAGCGAAGTAGAGCGTCATGGTTTTTCAGACTATTTAGAGGATGTGCTTGTTCCAACGGAGAAGGTAGTTCAGATAAGAAATGGTAAGAAAATCAATAAGGAACGTGTTTATTTTCCTGGCTATATCATGATAAAGGCCAATTTGGGAGGAGAAATGGTTCATATTATTCGGTCAATTACCAATGTTATTGGATTTTTAGGGGAAACCAAAGGAGGTGACCCTGTTCCATTGAGAAGAAATGAAGTAAACAGAATGCTAGGTAAGGTCGATGAGTTGGCCGTTAATACCGATAGCGTAGCTATTCCTTTTGTGTTTGGAGAAACGGTTAAAGTTATTGATGGTCCGTTTAACGGATTTAACGGTACTGTGGAAAAAATCAATGAAGAAAAGCGTAAGCTAGAGGTGATGGTGAAGATTTTCGGAAGAAAGACACCATTAGAGCTTAGTTATATGCAAGTAGAGAAAGTATAATAATAAGTGTTACATAAATAATTTAAGTGGTGTTGCTTCCAAGAACACGCTTTCAATTTAATTTTAAACAATGGCAAAAGAAATAGGTAAAGTAGTTAAACTACAAGTTAGGGGAGGTGCAGCGAATCCATCGCCACCGGTTGGACCCGCCTTAGGTGCTGCCGGTGTTAACATTATGGAATTCTGCAAGCAGTTCAATGCCCGTACGCAGGATAAACCAGGTAAAGTTTTACCAGTCGTTATCACCGTTTACAAAGATAAGTCTTTCGACTTCGTTGTAAAAACACCACCAGCGGCAGTTCAGCTATTGGAAGTGGCTAAGATTAAAAAAGGATCTGGCGAACCTAACAGAGTAAAATTAGGTAGTGTTACCTGGGACCAAATCAAGGCGATAGCCGAAGATAAAATGGTTGACCTTAATGCATTTACCATCGACTCGGCAATGAGTATGATAGCGGGTACTGCCCGTTCTATGGGTATGAAAGTGTCAGGTAAAAAACCTTTTTAAAATCTTAAAAGCAATTAAATGGCAAAGTTAACTAAGAAGCAAAAGGAAGCACACTCCAAAATAGAGAAAGATAAATTATACTCTTTAGGGGAAGCTTCATCGCTAATAAAAGAGATAACCAATACAAAATTTGATGCATCTGTTGATTTAGCTGTGCGTTTGGGCGTGGATCCAAGAAAAGCGAATCAAATGGTTCGTGGGGTCGTAACACTTCCTCATGGTACAGGAAAAGATGTAAAGGTTTTGGCTTTGGTAACTCCTGATAAGGAAGCAGAAGCTCAAGAAGCAGGTGCTGATTATGTAGGATTGGATGAATATTTGGATAAAATAAAGAACGGTTGGACAGATGTTGATGTAATCATCACTATGCCGAGTGTAATGGGTAAACTAGGACCTTTGGGACGTGTTTTGGGTCCACGAGGATTAATGCCCAATCCAAAAACCGGAACCGTAACCATGGATGTGGCGAAAGCTGTAGCTGAAGTTAAGGCTGGTAAAATAGATTTTAAAGTAGATAAGACAGGTATCGTACATGCTGCGATAGGGAAAGCTTCCTTTTCACCTGATAAATTAGCCGATAACGCTAAAGAATTATTGGATACTTTGAATAAGATGAAGCCAACTGCGGCAAAAGGTGTTTACATGAAGAGTATTTTCATGTCAAGTACGATGAGCCCTAGTTTGCAATTAGATCCAAAGTCAGTTTAACGAACTGCTAGTTAAAAATTATAAGTATGACAAGAGAAGAAAAAGCAACGGTTATAGAAGATTTGACTACGCAGTTGGCTAATAGTACCACAATCTATTTGGCTGATATCTCCGGTTTGAATGCCGGTGCTACTTCAGATTTACGAAGAGCTGCTTTTAAAGCGGATATCAAACTGGCTGTAGTAAAAAATACATTGCTTGCGAAGGCGATGGAAGCTTCTGATAAAGAATTTGGTGAACTACCGGGAGTATTAAAGGGAAATACCTCTTTAATGTTTTCAGAAGTTGCCAATGCTCCGGCAAAATTGATAAAGAATTTTAGAAAAAAATCTAACAAGCCTTTATTAAAAGGAGCTTTTGTTCAAGAAGCAATTTACATAGGTGATGAAAACTTGGATGCTTTGGTTAGCATTAAGTCGAAAGAAGAAATGATCGGTGAAGTGATTGGATTATTGCAATCTCCAGCCAAGAATGTTATTTCTGGACTTAAATCTGGCGGTGGTAAACTTGCTGGAATCCTTAAAACATTATCTGAAAGATAAGTACGCACTAAAAACTAAGTATATTTTAAAATTTTATTAAACGATAGAAAATGGCAGATTTAAAAGATTTCGCAGAACAATTGGTTAACCTTACGGTAAAGGAAGTAAACGAGTTAGCTACAATATTAAAAGATGAATACGGTATCGAGCCTGCTGCTGCTGCGGTAGCTGTTGCCGCTGGTGGTGGTGCTGCTGAAGGTGGCGAGGCTGCTGAAGAAAAATCAGAATTCGATGTAATTTTGAAAGCTGCTGGTGCTTCTAAATTGGCAGTGGTTAAATTGGTTAAGGAATTAACTGGATTAGGATTGAAAGATGCTAAAGATATCGTTGATAGCGCACCAAAAGCTGTTAAGGAAGGTGTTTCTAAAGACGAAGCCGAAGGTATCAAAAAATCATTGGAAGAAGCAGGAGCAGAAGTTGAGCTTAAATAATAGCAACAACCATATTATTTTTGGTTTAGGTCTTTTCGCTTTTTGCGGTTAGACCTAAGCCTTTTTATAGAATTAGGTATATCAAGACGTATACTACCCTCTAAGTACTCACGATCAAAACACTGTCCGTAGATGTTCACAAATCAGACTGAAAGAATAAGCTTTGCTTCCGCAAGAAACACACCGGATTATCCGGATTTCTTGGATATTCAGATTAAATCTTTTCAAGACTTTTTTCAACTTGAGACTAAATCAGATGAAAGAGGCAATGAAGGTTTATACAATACCTTCATGGAAAATTTCCCAATAACTGATACAAGAAATCAGTTTGTGTTGGAATTTTTAGATTATTTTATAGATCCGCCAAGATACTCCATTCAAGAATGTATCGAGCGTGGTCTTACATATAGCGTTCCGCTAAAGGCAAGATTAAAGTTATATTGTACCGATCCAGAGCATGAGGATTTCGAGACAATCGTACAAGATGTGTACTTAGGTACAATTCCGTATATGACTCCTAGTGGTACATTTGTGATCAATGGTGCCGAAAGGGTTGTGGTTTCACAATTACATAGATCCCCAGGGGTTTTCTTTGGTCAATCTTTCCATGCAAACGGCACTAAATTGTATTCTGCTCGGGTAATTCCTTTTAAAGGTTCTTGGATAGAATTCGCTACCGATATAAATGGTGTTATGTACGCCTATATCGATAGAAAGAAAAAATTACCGGTTACCACATTGTTCAGGGCTATTGGTTTTGAACGTGATAAGGATATATTGGAGATATTCGACCTTTCTGAAGAGGTGAAAGTTTCCAATGCCGGTCTTAAAAAAGTATTGGGCCGCAAGTTGGCCGCAAGGGTTTTGAACACGTGGCATGAGGATTTTGTGGATGAGGATACTGGCGAAGTGGTTTCAATTGAACGAAACGAAATTGTTCTTGACAGGGATACAATTTTGGAAAAGGAGCATATTCAAGAAATAATCGACGCGGATGTAAAAACCATTCTTTTGCATAAAGAGAATAATGCACAATCCGATTATGCTATTATTCACAATACCTTACAGAAGGATCCAACGAACTCTGAAAAGGAAGCTGTTGAGCACATCTACCGTCAATTGCGTAATGCAGAGCCGCCCGATGAGGAGACAGCTCGTGGTATTATAGATAAATTATTCTTTTCTGATCAACGTTACAACTTAGGTGAAGTCGGGCGTTACAGAATGAACAAGAAATTACAGTTGGATATTGGAATGGACAAGCAAGTCTTGACTAAGGAAGATATCATAACGATTATAAAATATTTAATTGAGTTAATTAACTCAAAAGCGGAGATTGATGATATCGACCACCTTTCTAACCGTCGTGTAAGAACAGTAGGTGAACAATTGTCTTCTCAGTTCGGTGTAGGTTTGGCACGTATGGCCAGAACTATTCGTGAGCGAATGAATGTTCGTGACAACGAGGTGTTTACCCCGATAGATTTGATTAATGCAAAGACTTTGTCTTCTGTTATTAATTCATTTTTTGGTACGAACCAACTATCTCAGTTTATGGACCAAACGAATCCATTAGCGGAGATTACGCACAAACGTAGATTATCGGCACTAGGGCCAGGTGGTCTATCAAGAGAACGTGCCGGTTTCGAGGTGCGTGACGTTCACTATACGCATTATGGTCGTCTTTGTCCGATTGAAACTCCAGAAGGTCCAAACATTGGTTTGATATCTTCTTTATCGGTATTTGCGAAGGTAAACCCGATGGGCTTCTTGGAAACGCCCTATAGAAAGGTGACAAACTCAGTTGTTGATATTAATAATTATTCATATCTAAGTGCTGAGGAAGAAGAAGGAATGAAGATTGCGCAAGCCAACATTCCTATGAAAGACGATGGCACAATTGATACCGATAAGGTCATTGCTCGTGAAGAGGGTGATTTTCCGGTTGTTGACCCAGCAGAAATCCAATATACAGATGTGGCGCCTAACCAGATCGCCTCAATTTCAGCTTCATTGATTCCCTTTTTAGAACATGATGATGCGAACAGGGCATTGATGGGATCTAACATGATGCGTCAGGCCGTACCATTACTTAAACCACAGTCTCCAATAGTAGGAACAGGATTGGAGCGTCAGGTTGCTTCAGATTCAAGAGTTTTGATCAATGCAGAAGGTGATGGGGTTATAGAATATGTGGATGCAGAAAAAATCACTATCAAATATGATCGTACCGAAGATGAAAGGTTGATCAGTTTCGATGAGGATGAGAAAACCTATTTCTTGGTGAAATTTAGAAAAACCAACCAAGGAACCAATATCAACCTTAAACCAATCGTACAAAAAGGCGATAGGGTTAAGAAGGGCCAGGTTCTTTGTGAAGGTTATGCAACTGAAAAAGGAGAATTGGCGTTAGGTAGAAACCTAACGGTTGCGTTCATGCCTTGGAAAGGTTATAACTTTGAGGATGCGATCGTAATTTCAGAAAAAGTAGTTCGTGAAGATATTTTCACATCTATACATGTTGATGAATATTCTTTAGAAGTAAGGGATACGAAATTAGGTGCTGAGGAACTTACGCATGATATTCCGAACGTTTCCGAAGAGGCTACTAAAGACTTGGACGAAAACGGTATGATTAGGATAGGTGCAGAAGTTAAGCCTGGTGATATCCTAATAGGTAAGATTACACCAAAGGGTGAATCTGATCCAACGCCTGAAGAGAAATTATTGCGTGCCATCTTTGGAGATAAAGCTGGTGATGTAAAAGATGCTTCTTTGAAAGCTTCCCCTTCGTTAAGAGGTGTTGTAATCGATAAGAAATTATTCTCCAGGTCTGTTAAGGATAAGAGAAAACGTTCTGAGGACAAGGAAGAACTCTCTAAATTGGAATTGGAATATGAGGTGAAATTCCAAGAATTGAAGGACGTACTTGTAGAAAAGCTGTTCACTATTGTAAATGGTAAGACTTCACAAGGAGTACTTAATGATTTGGGTGAAGAAGTTTTACCTAAGGGTAAGAAATATACCATGAAAATGTTGAATTCCGTTGATGATTTCGCTCACTTGGTTGGTGGAAGTTGGACTACGGATAATGATACCAATACATTGGTTGCTGATTTACTTCATAATTACAAGATTAAACTTAATGACCTTCAAGGTAACTTGAGAAGAGATAAGTTTACTATTTCTGTAGGGGATGAATTACCCGCAGGTATTATGAAACTTGCAAAAGTATACATCGCCAAAAAGCGTAAGCTTAAAGTAGGGGATAAAATGGCGGGTAGACACGGTAACAAAGGTATCGTTTCAAGAATCGTTCGTCATGAGGATATGCCGTTCTTGGAAGATGGGACTCCTGTGGATATTGTTTTGAATCCACTTGGTGTACCATCTCGTATGAACATAGGTCAGATTTATGAAACTGTATTAGGTTGGGCAGGTCTTAAATTGGGTAGAAAATTCGCTACACCTATTTTTGATGGTGCGACCCTTGATGAAATTAATACGTATACTGATGAGGCGGGTATTCCACGATTTGGTCATACCTATTTATATGATGGTGGAACGGGCCAACGTTTTGATCAACCTGCAACTGTTGGGGTGATTTATATGTTGAAGTTAGGCCACATGGTAGATGACAAGATGCATGCACGATCTATAGGACCATACTCATTGATCACACAGCAACCATTGGGCGGTAAAGCCCAGTTTGGTGGTCAACGATTTGGGGAGATGGAAGTTTGGGCACTTGAAGCCTACGGTGCATCGGCAACTTTACGTGAGATTCTTACGGTTAAATCTGATGATGTTATCGGAAGAGCCAAAACGTACGAGTCCATTGTAAAAGGTGAGACTATGCCAGAACCTGGTTTACCAGAATCTTTCAATGTTTTAATGCACGAACTTAAGGGATTAGGTTTGGATATTAGGCTTGAGGAATAGTTCAATACATTGTATTGGAAGCTATTAAGTAAAACAAATTAAATCATTATCAGCACGCTATTATGGCAAGAATAAAAGATAATAACCCAGTAAAAAGGTTCGATAAAATTTCAATAGGATTAGCGTCGCCAGAATCAATTTTGGCAGAATCCAGAGGAGAGGTTTTGAAGCCTGAAACAATTAATTATAGAACGCACAAACCAGAACGTGACGGACTTTTTTGTGAACGAATCTTCGGTCCTGTAAAGGATTATGAATGTGCTTGCGGTAAATATAAGCGTATTCGTTACCGCGGTATCGTTTGTGATCGTTGTGGTGTAGAGGTAACTGAGAAAAAAGTACGAAGAGATCGTGTGGGGCATATAAATTTGGTCGTTCCGGTTGCCCATATATGGTATTTCCGTTCATTGCCGAATAAAATAGGATACCTTTTAGGTTTACCATCCAAGAAATTGGATATGATTATTTACTACGAGCGTTACGTAGTAATTCAACCAGGTATTGCCAAAGGCCCTGAAGGTGAAGAAATTCAAAAAATGGATTTCTTGACCGAGGAAGAGTACTTGAACATTTTGGAAACCATTCCACAAGAAAACCAATATTTAGAAGATTCTGATCCAAACAAATTCATTGCTAAAATGGGTGCTGAATGTTTGATCGATCTTTTAGGAAGGATTAATCTTAAGGAACTTTCTTTTGAACTAAGACATAAGGCAAATACAGAAACTTCTAAGCAAAGAAAGACTGAAGCGCTAAAACGTCTTCAAGTTGTAGAAGCACTTAGAGAATCTCAAGAGAATAGGGAGAATGAGCCAGAGTGGATGATTATGAAAGTGATTCCGGTGATTCCACCAGAATTGCGCCCATTAGTGCCATTGGATGGTGGTCGTTTCGCTACTTCAGATTTGAATGATCTTTATAGAAGGGTGATCATCAGAAACAACCGTCTAAAAAGATTGGTTGAGATTAAAGCACCAGAAGTAATTTTACGTAATGAAAAACGTATGCTTCAGGAAGCTGTTGATTCCTTGTTCGATAACACTAGAAAAGCATCAGCTGTAAAAACTGAATCTAACAGACCATTGAAATCACTTTCAGATTCCTTAAAAGGAAAACAAGGTCGTTTCCGTCAAAACTTGTTAGGTAAGCGTGTAGATTATTCAGCACGTTCGGTAATTGTTGTAGGACCTGAAATGAGGTTGTTCGAATGCGGACTTCCAAAAGATATGGCAGCGGAACTTTATAAGCCTTTCGTAATCAGAAAATTGATTGAAAGAGGTATTGTAAAGACGGTAAAATCAGCAAAGAAAATTATAGATAAAAAAGAGCCTGTAGTTTGGGATATCTTGGAAAATGTATTGAAAGGACATCCTGTTTTATTGAATAGGGCCCCTACCTTACACCGTTTGGGTATCCAAGCGTTCCAACCGAAATTGATTGAAGGTAAAGCGATTCGTTTGCACCCGCTAGTATGTACTGCATTTAATGCGGATTTTGATGGGGATCAAATGGCGGTTCACTTACCACTAGGTCCAGAGGCTATTTTGGAAGCACAGTTGTTAATGTTGGCTTCTCACAATATTTTGAACCCTGCGAATGGATCACCGATTACGGTACCCTCACAGGATATGGTTCTGGGTCTGTATTATATGACCAAAGAAAGAAAATCAACTCCTGAGGTTAAAGTTAAGGGTGAAGGTATCACCTTCTATTCTTCTGAAGAGGTTGAGATCGCCTTTAACGAAGGTAAAGTGGATTTGAATGCCGGTATTAAAGTACGGGCAAAAGATTTCAATGAAGAAGGTGAATTGGTATACAAGATTATTCCTACTACTGTAGGTAGGGTTTTGTTCAACATGGAGGTGCCTGAAGCAGCTGGATACATCAACGATGTATTGAATAAAAAATCGCTTCGTGATATTATCGGGGGTATTCTAAGTGTTACCGATGTACCTACTACTGCTGACTTCTTGGATAAGATTAAGACGATGGGTTATGAATTCGCCTTTAAAGGTGGATTGTCATTCAGTTTAGGAGATATTATTATTCCGAAAGAGAAGCATGAGATGATTGCCGATGCGAACGGACAAGTTGAAGGTATTATGGCCAATTATAACATGGGTCTGATTACGAACAACGAACGTTACAATCAGGTGATTGATGTTTGGACCTCTACGAATGCAATGTTGACCGAACTGGCAATGAAGCGTATTCGTGAGGATCAGCAAGGATTCAACTCTGTGTATATGATGCTTGATTCTGGTGCAAGGGGTTCTAAGGAACAAATTCGTCAGTTGACCGGTATGCGTGGATTAATGGCGAAGCCTAAAAAATCTACCGCTGGTGGTGGAGAAATTATTGAAAACCCGATTCTTTCTAACTTTAAGGAAGGGCTATCGATTTTGGAATACTTTATCTCAACTCACGGTGCACGTAAGGGTCTTGCGGATACAGCCTTGAAAACGGCGGATGCAGGTTACTTAACAAGACGATTGGTAGACGTTTCCCAAGATGTTATTATTAACACAGAAGATTGTGAAACCTTGAGAGGTGTTGAAGTTCAAGCACTTAAAAAGAACGAAGAAATCGTTGAAAGCTTAGGGGAAAGAATACTTGGTCGAGTATCATTACATGATGTATATGACCCAATGACGGAAGAATTGGTACTTAAAGCTGGCCAACAGATAATGGAAGCCGATGTGAAGAAAGTAGAGGCCTCCCCAATAGAGAAAGTAGAAGTACGTTCAGCACTCACTTGTGAGGCCGAAAAAGGTATTTGTGCTAAGTGTTACGGTAGAAACCTTTCAACCAATAAAATGGTACAAAGAGGTGAGGCTGTTGGCGTTGTCGCTGCCCAATCTATTGGGGAGCCAGGAACACAGCTTACGTTGAGAACCTTCCACGTTGGGGGTATCGCCGGTAACATTTCAGAAGAGAACAAGTTAGAAGTTAGGTTCTCCGGTATTGCCGAAATTGAAGATTTAAGAACCGTAACAGGTGAAGGATCTGATGGTAAGCCTTCAGAGATTGTAATTTCAAGAACCAGTGAAATAAAAGTTGTAGATGCTAAAACAGGAATTACCTTGAGTACAAGTAATATTCCTTATGGATCACAATTATTCGTTGAAAATGGCGCTAAAGTTAACAAGGGAGATGTAATCTGTTCTTGGGATCCTTATAATGGTGTTATTGTTTCCGAGTTCCCTGGTAAAATTGCCTACGAGAATATTGAGCAAGGCGTAACGTATCAAGTAGAGATTGATGAGCAGACGGGTTTCCAAGAGAAAGTGATCTCTGAATCCAGAAACAAGAGGTTGATACCAACGCTGTTGATTCAAGATGCAAAAGGAGAAACTCTCCGTTCTTATAACCTACCTGTTGGTTCTCACATCATGGTAGATGATGGTGATAAGATTAAGGAAGGTAAGATTTTGGTTAAGATTCCACGTAAATCTGCTAAGGCGGGTGATATTACGGGAGGTCTTCCAAGGGTTACTGAATTGTTCGAAGCGAGAAATCCTTCTAACCCAGCTGTTGTTTCTGAAATTGACGGCGTTGTTTCTTTTGGTAAGATTAAAAGAGGTAACCGTGAGATTATCATAGAGTCCAAATTGGGTGAGGTAAAGAAGTACTTGGTTAAGCTTTCCAATCAAATTCTGGTACAGGAAAATGATTATGTAAGAGCAGGTATGCCTTTATCCGATGGTTCTATAACTCCAGAAGATATTTTGGCTATCAAAGGTCCTTCGGCAGTTCAGCAATACTTAGTAAACGAAGTACAAGAAGTATATCGATTACAGGGTGTGAAAATTAATGATAAGCATTTTGAGGTTGTTGTAAGACAGATGATGCGTAAAGTAAGAATTGAAGATCCAGGAGATACAATCTTCTTAGAAAATCAATTGATTCATAAAGATGATTTCATTCAAGAAAACGATGAGATTTTCGGTAAAAAAGTTGTGATGGAAGCCGGAGATTCAGATAATCTTAAGCCAGGTCAAATAGTTACACCACGGGAACTAAGGGATGAGAATTCTTTATTGAAACGTAGTGATAAGGCATTGGTAGAAGCAAGAGATGCTGTTTCGGCAACCGCAACACCTATTTTACAAGGTATTACACGGGCTTCGTTACAGACAAAATCATTTATTTCTGCCGCATCGTTCCAAGAAACGACCAAGGTGCTGAATGAAGCAGCTGTAAGTGGTAAAATCGATACATTAGAAGGTCTTAAAGAAAATGTAATTGTAGGTCACAAGATTCCGGCTGGTACTGGAATGAGGGATTACGATAGCATTATCGTTGGGTCTAAAGAAGAATATGATGAGATAATGGCCAGAAAAGAGGCCTTGAGATTTTAATTATACTAACCCTCAAATTTATTTGAGGGTTATTTTTTTTAAAAGTTAAGTAGTATGAGTGACAACAAGAATCCGAATCAAAAGCAGATTAATATTGAATTGGATGAAAAAATGGCTGAGGGAATTTATTCAAATCTTGCCATTATAAATCATTCAGTGTCCGAATTTGTGGTAGATTTTATCAGTATGATGCCAGGGGCGCCGAAGGCAAAGGTTAAAAGTAGGATTATATTGACCCCACAGCATGCCAAAAAGTTTTTAAAGGCATTGCACGATAATGTTCAACGGTTTGAGAAAGCTAATGGGACAATAAAGGATTATGAGCAACCGTCGATACCACTTAATTTTGGTCCGACAGGAGAAGCTTAAAAAAAAAGCCCAACTTTTAAAGTTGGGCTTTTTTTATTCAAATTCAGATGTGAAATGTAGTTTTACCGAAGGATATTTTTGTTGGGTCATTTGTAATGAAAAGTGCGAATCTGCTAAGAATACCAGTTGCCCCCTTTTGTCTTTGGCCAAGAATTTTTGCTTAACCCTTTCGAATTCTTTAAACTCTTCACTTTTCCTATTTTCCGTTCCTACCCAGCACGCTTTATAAACTGGAAAATTTTCATAGCTACACTTAGCTCCATATTCATGCTCCAGTCTATATTGTATTACTTCAAACTGTAGAGCTCCAACGGTTCCAATTACTTTTCTTCCGTTCATTTCTAAGGTGAAAAGTTGTGCAACACCTTCATCCATAAGCTGATCGACCCCTTTGTTAAGTTGTTTCGACTTCATGGGATCGGCATTGTTGATATACCTGAAGTGCTCTGGAGAAAAACTAGGTATACCCTTGTAATGAAGCGTTTCACCTTCTGTTAGGGTGTCACCAATTTTGAAATTTCCTGTATCGTGTAAGCCAACGATGTCTCCAGGGTAAGATATATCCACAATCTCCTTCTTTTCAGCAAAGAAGGCGTTCGGACTCGAAAATTTTAAATTTTTCCCCTGTCTAACATGTAAATAAGGTTTGTTTCGTTCAAAGGTGCCTGAAACAATTTTAATAAAGGCTAAACGATCACGATGTTTCGGGTCCATGTTCGCATGTATCTTAAAAACAAAACCCGTCATTTCTTTTTCATTCGCTTCAACCAAACGCTCTTCGGCATTTTTGGATCGAGGAGGTGGAGCTATTTGAATGAAACAATCCAACAGTTCCCTGACCCCAAAATTATTCAAGGCAGATCCAAAGAATACAGGTTGCTGGTCACCTTTTAAGTAGAGCTCCTTATTGAATTTGGGATATACGCCCCATACCAACTCTAAATTATCCCTTAGCTCCTTAGCTGCTCTACTGCCAATAATTTTTTCTAATTCTGGATTGGTCAAATCATCAAAAGCAATAGTCTCTTCTATATTTTTTTTACTGTCGCCACTAAAAAGGTTGATGTTTTTTTCGAAGATGTTGTAAATGCCTTTAAAGTCATACCCCATTCCAATAGGAAAACTTAAAGGAGTGACAGCTAGCCCCAATTTTTGTTCCAATTCATCCAAAAGGTCAAAAGCATCTTGCCCTTCCCTGTCCATTTTATTAATGAAAACAATCATTGGTATTTTACGCATTCTACAGACCTCTACTAATTTCACGGTCTGCTCCTCAACCCCTTTGGCCACATCGATTACTACGATTACACTGTCTACGGCTGTTAATGTTCTAAAAGTGTCCTCGGCAAAATCTTTATGTCCCGGGGTATCAAGAATATTTATTTTTTTATTGGCGTAATTAAAAGCAAGAACGGAGGTCGCAACCGAAATACCTCTTTGTCGCTCAATTTCCATAAAATCACTGGTGGCAGTTTTTTTAATCTTATTGTTCTTTACGGCTCCTGCCTCTTGAATCGCACCACCAAAAAGCAACAGCTTTTCTGTTAATGTGGTTTTACCCGCATCTGGGTGGGAAATTATCCCAAAGGTTCTTCTGCGGGCTATTTCTTGCTTAAAACTCATGTAAAAAATTTGTGCAAAAGTAATATAAATTGAGCTCTTAGTATTTAATTTCCTACGGTCATATCGATTGATGTTTTTGTCATGTGATTTCGTAGGTAAATAACTCAAGCATAAAAAAAATGTTTTTACTATTTTTGATACTTCAAAAAGTCTTTTCTTCACTGAGAAACGTACATCCACTATAAAGTTTATAAAAAATTTACATTTTATCGATGAATCACGTCACTTGTCTTTTGAATTTGATAGATACGGCAAAAGAATTTGAAGTAAGTTTTATATAATATATCTTAGCATTAATTTCTTTAAAGTAAGCCCCACTTTCTTATAAGAACCTATATTTTCAATGCCATGGTGATTAGTTAAAAACTAAACATTTATGGGTGAAATTACTTTTATAGATAGTCGCAATTTTAACTCGGGCAAGTCCGGGTTACTTTTTTCATGCATTTTATTTCTTTTAGTAAGTTCTCGAATTTTTGGATTTGAAGACTTTACAGAACATTCATCAAATTTGGCTGACACTAATTATTACAATGGTGATTTGGACGATGATGACGATGGAATTTTGAATACCGTTGAAGACCAAAATGAAGATGGTGATAATAATTATTTAACGAATCCATCTGACCAAGACCGGGACGGAATACCAAACTATTTGGATATTGATTCTGATAACGATGGTATTCTCGATACTGTTGAGGCTCAGACGAGTATTGGTTTTATTAGTAAATCTGGGATTGATGCCAACAACAATGGAGTGGATGATGCCTTTGAGGGTGCATGGGGCATTGGTTTAACCCCTATCAACACTGATTTAAGTTTGGGAGGAAGGGGCAGGATCCCTGATTATTTAGATGTGGATTCAGATATTGACGGTATTAGGGATAACGTTGAAGCTCAATCATTTTTTTCCTTTGTTCCTCCTTCTAATATAGATGCCAATGGAAATGGTTTAGACGATGCTTATGAAGGAAGTTATGGTTTCGGTATCGTTCCTATAAATTCCGATGACGACCAATATCCAGATTTTAGGGACTTCGATTCTGATGCTGACGGGATTAAGGATAAGGTAGAAGCGCAAACCACTCAAGGGTATATCGCACCTATTGGAGATAACAATAAGAATGATATCGATGATGCCTATGAAGATGGACTATCAACTCTTGATACTGATGGTGATTCTATACCAGATTATAGGGATTTGGATTCCGATAATGATGGAATATTAGATAACCGAGAAAGCCAAACAATTAATGAGTATAAGTCACCTAGTGGGGTAGATAATAATAACAATGGCCTAGATGATGTTTACACTTATAATGGTATAACTCCCATCAATTCTGATTCAGATACGCAACCTGACTTTAGGGATATAGACAGTGATAATGATGGTATCCCCGATAACGTCGAGGTGCAGACTACAGCTGGCTATATAGCACCGAATTTAGACGACGAGGCTACTTATGCCTTCAACGACGGAGTGAACAGCGCTTACCCTACAGGTCTGACACCAGTGAATACCGACGGAAATGATAGTGTAGATTACCTTGATGATGATAGTGATGACGACCTTGTTCCCGACAACAACGAGGGGAACGACTTCAACTTCGATGGAATTCCGGACCAGACTCTTACCGGAATCGATACTGATGGTGACGGACTCGATGACGGTTATGAGGGAAGTGATGTGAACGATGGCTATGATGTAAACGATGAAATTAATGACCCGACAAACGATTTACCTGACACTGACGGTACCGAGGATGTCAATTACCGTGATATTGATGACGATGGTGATGGCTTAAACACACCGGATGAAGACGCCAATCACGATGGTGATCCTACCAATGATGATACCGATAATGATGGAACTCCAGATTATCTTGATCCTGATAATGGTAATAATGAAAATTTAGACGTGGTCGATGATACGGCGTCCACACCGAAGGATACGGCTGTTGAGATAGATATTTTGGACAACGATTCCGGAATCCCTTCGGACGGCACGTTGACAGTTGCCGAACCTACTAGTGGAACGGTAGATATCAACGATGGCGGGACTCCCGACGATATCACCGACGATACGGTAATCTATACCCCGAAGGATGGTTACGAGGGTACCGACAGTTTCGAATACACGGTCTGCGATGCCATGGACGCGTGCGACACGGCCACGATAACCGTAATCGTGGGTACGCCGGTAGCCTTGGACGTGGTCGACGATACGGCGTCCACACCGAAGGACACGGCTGTTGAGATAGATATTTTGGACAACGATTCCGGAATCCCTTCGGACGGCACGTTGACAGTGGCCGAACCTACTAGCGGAACGGTAGATATCAACCATGGTGGCACCCCGGCCGATATCACCGACGATACGGTGACCTATACCCCGAAGGATGGTTACGAGGGCACCGACAGTTTCGAATACACGGTCTGCGATGCCATGGGCACGTGCGACACGGCCACGATAACGGTAACCGTGGGTACGCCGGTAGACTTGGACGTGGTCGACGATACGGCGTCCACACCGAAGGATACGGCTGTTGAGATAGACGTTCTGGATAATGATTTGGGAATCCCTTCGGACGGCACGTTGACAGTGGCCGAACCTACTAGTGGAACGGTAGATATCAACGATGGTGGCACCCCGGCCGATATCACCGACGATACGGTGACCTATACCCCGAAGGATGGTTACGAGGGCACCGACAGTTTCGAATACACGGTCTGCGATGCCGTGGGCACGTGCGACACGGCCACGATAACGGTAACCGTGGGTACGCCGGTAGCCTTGGACGTGGTCGACGATACGGCGTCCACACCGATGGACACGGCTGTTGAGATAGATGTTCTGGACAACGATTTTGGCATACCTCAAAATGGAACTCTAACAACGACTGAACCATCTAATGGACGGATAGAGACCAACGATGGCGGCACCCCGGACGATATCACCGACGATACGGTTATCTATACGCCGAAGGATGGTTACGATGGTACTGACAAACTTTTTTATACGGTTTGCGATGCGGATGGTAATTGTGATACTGCGATGATTAACATTTTAATAACTGTAATAGAAGTCAATCAAATGGTGACTCCAAATGGTGATGGTAAAAATGATTTCCTATTTATTAAAGGAGTTGATAAAATTCGTAGCAGTACTTTAAAAATCTTTAATAGGTGGGGAGTCGCCGTGTATGAAGGAGAAAATTATAATAATCAGAATAATGTATTTGATGGCAGGTCGAGAGGTAGATCAACATTAGTTGTTGAAGATTATCTTCCTGCTGGGGTATACTTCTATATCTTTGATTACACCACCTTAGATGGAGTGAATAAAGTGGATAGCGAATATCTTTATATCAGTAGATAACAGTTGAAAATATGAATGTCAAAAATAATTTTTTATTTCTATTAGGTTCCATATTCTTAGTTTGTGGGCCTATGATTGCGCAGCAAGATGCCCAATATACCCAATATATGTTCAATACCATGAGTGTTAACCCTGCGTATGCGGGATCCCGCGGCCAATTAAGTATTGCCGCTTTATATAGATCTCAATGGGTGGGTTTGCCAGGAGCGCCTAAAACACAAACATTGAATATTCAATCACCCATAAGGAATAGTAAATTGGGTTACGGTGTATCCATTGTAAATGATGAAATTGGGAATGGGGTGGTGCAAGAGACCTATTTTGATGCCGTAGTGTCATATACCGTTGATGTTTCTGCGGAAGGAAAATTATCATTTGGGTTAAAAGCTGGTGGCAACCTTTTGAATCTTGATTTTACAGAGCTCCGTAATTTTGATGCAGAACCACTGAATTCGGATAATATTGAGAATAGATTTTCACCCAATTTCGGGGTTGGGGCATACTATCATTCCAATCAATTCTATGCAGGTCTTTCTGCTCCTAATCTGTTGCAGACTGAACATTTTGATAATTCTAAGCAAGATTCCAATGACGTTCAATTTTTATCTAAGGAGCGAATCAATTTTTATTTTATAACCGGTTATGTTTTTGATTTGAACGGTAATCTTAAGTTTAAACCAGCTTTGTTGACCAAAGTAGTTGGTGGTGCGCCCTTGCAAGTAGATATGTCGGCAAATTTTATGTTCAACGATAAATTTACTTTTGGCGCGGCCTATCGGTGGGATGCAGCCGTTAGTGCGATGGCCGGTTTCCAAATTTCTGATCAATTTATGATCGGACTTGCTTACGATAGGGAAACTACAGATTTGGGAGGGACGCAATTCAATGATGGATCATTCGAAGTGCTTTTAAGATATGAATTGGTCAAATCTTTTCAAAGACTGGTTTCACCTCGTTTTTTCTAAATGGCAATTTTATATATGAAACATAAAGTAAATTTAGTTCTAATACTATTGTTGTTCTTACATGGAATGGCCAAGGCCCAAGAACGGCTAATAGAAAAAGGGAATGAAAAATTCGAGGCTTATTCGTTCAGTCCAGCTATTGATATCTATAAAAAGGTTTTGGAAAAGGGCTACGTATCCGCAGAATTACTAAGAAAATTAGGAAATTCCTATTATTATAATGCTGATTATAAGGATGCGGCTGATACATATAAAAGACTTGTAGCGGATTATTCTGAGGAGGTTACGGCGGAGGATTATTTTAAATATGCCCAATCTTTAAAAACATTGGGAGATTATGATACTTCAAGCACTATAATGACCAAATTTATAGATATAACCAAAGGTGACGGTAGGGCTACTGCATTTAATGAAGATAGAGACTTTATGGCAGAAATCAAGGAAAATTCAGGTAGGTATACATTAGGTCCTTTTGAGTTTAATACAACCTATTCTGAATTTGCACCTTCGTTTTATAAAGAAGGACTAATATTTTCATCGGATAGGGATACGGGTAATTTTGCCAGATACCGCCATACTTGGAATGCCAAGGATTTTTTAGATCTTTATGAAGTTAATGCAGATAGCTCCTCTCTAAATACCGTCAAAAAGTTAGACGAAAATATTAATACTAGATTGCATGAATCTACTTCTGTGGTCACAAAAGATGGTCAAACCCTGTATTTCACCAGAAACAATTTTGTAGAAGGTAAATATATAAAAGATGATAAGGGTATCATCCGATTGAAAATCTTTAGGGCCCAGTTGACCGAAGGTAATATTTGGGGTGACGTCGAAGAACTGCCTTTTAATAGCGACGCATATTCTGTAGCCAATCCGGCTTTAAGTCCAGATGAGAAAACATTGTATTTTGTTTCGGACATGCCAGGATCTCTTGGGGAGTCTGATTTATTTATGGTGACTATAAACCAAGATCGTACGTTCGGTCCACCACAGAATTTAGGACCGAATATCAATACAGAAGCGCGTGAAACATTTCCTTATGTGACCAGTGATGAAATTTTATATTTTTCTTCCGATGGCCATCCTGGCTTGGGTGGATTGGACGTATTTGCAACAAAAATAAAACGACAAGATTTTACCGGTAAAGTACTTAATGTAGGGGAGCCGATTAACAGTAAAGGTGATGATTTTACATTTATTTTTGATGAGGAACTACGTACCGGATATGTTGCTTCAAATCGGGAAGAAGGTCTAGGTGCTGATGATATTTATAGTTTTGTGGAATTAAGACCTTTGGTTTTTGACTGTATACAAAAGGTGACAGGCACCGTTAGGGACAAAGTAACGAATGAAGTATTGATAGGTGCAACAATTAAAGTAATCGATGAAAATAACGAAGAACTATTTTCTACCATAACCGATTCTGACGGCACGTATAGTTTAGAGCTAGATTGTAATCAGGGTAATTTTGTAAGGGCTTTAATGGAGGGCTATATACCCTTCGAAGAATATATTGGAGTTTCAGACGGAAAGCCGAAAATTATTGATTTTTATCTTGAAAAAGACCGTATTACCGCTGGTTTTGGTGACGATTTGGCAAAATTACTTCAATTAAGCACCATTTATTTTGATTTTGACAAGTACAATATCCGGAAAGATTCTGAAGTGGAGATTGAAAAAGTGATCGCCGCAATGGAAAAATATCCAAGTTTAAAGTTGAAAGTAAATTCACATACCGACAGCAGAGGTTCTGCCGCTTATAATCTTTGGCTTTCTCAAAAAAGGGCAGAATCTACAGTGAATTATATGATTAAAAAGGGTATTTCTAAAGATAGATTAAAAAGCGAAGGATATGGCGAAAGTAAATTATTGAACGGATGTTCGGATGGCGTTCGTTGTTCTGCTGCACAGCACGATGTCAATAGACGCTCCGAATTTATTATTCTGGAGTAGATTCATATTTTATCAAAAAAGCTAGGAAACATTAAATTGTTTCCTAGCTTTTTTGATTTTTAAAAACCTCAATTTGAGTTAGATCGTATGCTCATGTACTTATTTGGGTCGTTCATGGCTACTTTTCTTCGATACACAACAATAAATTAATAACAAAGTCATTATTGGCGATCTTGTTCCATATTTTAATTTAAGTGGAGCAAGTTCCAAATCTTTTAAAATGACTTCTAGCACTCATATGGGCGAAAATCTTAAGTTTATTATAGTATTATTTCTTTTGGCCAACTGTAGTTTTGTTGTTTGTCAAAAAACCTATACTGATAATTTCAGTTCTGTTTCTTATTCAAATAACAACGGAAATACCAATTTTAGTAGTAATTGGATTGAAGTGAACGAGGATAATAATGCGAATAGTGGAACAATAAGGATTACTAATGATCAACTTAGATTCAGGCAGCTAGGAAATGATGACTATATTTATAGAACGCTTGATTTAAGCGATGCAATTTCTGCGACATTAAGTTTTGATTATAATGCAACGAATAGAGGTAATGAAAATTTACAAGTTTATTTATTCAATCTTGATATCAATGATTGGGAAAGTATTGGCGTAATAAATACAAGTAATTCGGGTACTTTTTCCCATGAGCTAACGCCGGCACAACTTTCAAATTCCTCTCGAATAGCTTTTACATCTTCAACAGGATACTGGGATTGGGGAGAATTTATTTTTATAGATAATATTAACTTCAGCGCTATTAATCCTAGTTGCAGCAATGTTTTGGATTATGAATTTTATGATGGTACGCCTTCTGGAAATACGGTTGACAATATTCCAACTACGGGTGCATTATCATTCGGTCAAGTAAGTGATTTTGATGTTAATACACTTCAAAACTCAGTTGATCCAGGAGATTCAGATTCCTATGGGGTCAGGTTCGAAGGTTATATAAGAATAGAGAACCAAGGTTCTTATACCTTTTATACCAATTCTGATGATGGTTCTAAGCTCTATATTGATGATGTGCAAATTGTAAATAACGATGGTAATCATGCAAGTCAAGAAAGATCTGGCACGGTCAATTTATCTAGCGGTTTACACGCAATAAAGGTGTTGTTTTTTGAATCGGGTGGAGGACAATCACTCAATGTAAAATATCAGGGACCATATATTTCTAAACAGGATCTTCCGTTTTCAATTCTGTACAGCGATTGCATTGTTCAAGCATTAGATACCGATGGTGATGGTCAATCTGATGAAACCGATATTGATGATGATAATGATGGAATTTTAGATGTAAACGAATGTGGGTCTGCATTTGGGAACTATGCTCAAACGGCTTCAAATATTCGATATTTTAATAATGTAGTGAATGCTCAGGGCAATCCTGGAACGACCTTTGCAAATAACCCCACAAGTTATCCTGGTGGAAGTTCGATTTTACTTTTGAAATTTCCAGTACCACTTCCTATCGGTACCTCGGTTAGTGTTTTCTTAGGCGCGGACCCAGCAGTCTCAAGTACAGATATTCAAGTACAAAGGTCAACAGCTGCTGGGGGTAATGATGGATATCTAGCCGATGCAAACTATACGACATCTGGAGCTGTTCGTGAAGTAACCTTCACGGTAACAAGCGGTACGATAGAATATATAAGAATTGAAGCTTACCAAACTGGAGCCCGTGTCTATGGTGCCAGTTATGGCACTGGTGGTATTGACTGCACTACGGTAGATACCGATGGTGACGGTATCCCGAATTATTTAGACTTAGATAGTGATGGTGATGGCATTCCCGATAATGTGGAAGCTCAAACTACAACGGGTTATATCGGACCTGTGGGAGCGGACGGTAATAACGATGGATTGGATAATGCTTATGGTACAAATGGTTTAGTTCCTGTAGATTCCGATGGCGATGGAACTCCTGATTTTTTAGATAGCAATAGTGATGACCAAGGACCCAACGATACCAATGAAGCCGGGATAACACTTTCGGGTTCGGATTCTGATGGTGATGGCTTGGACAATGCTATCGATGCCACTACGGGATATGCTGAGCCCGGAGGTAAAATCAATAACCCTTTGAATACTAATGGCGGATCCATTGCCTTACCCGATTGGGATAATGATGCTGATTCGGGAGGAGATGTGGATTACAGGGATGCTATTGATGATTCTTTAAACCAACCACCGACGATTACAGCTACGGGCGAGCAACTTTATTGTCCGGGTACTATGGTGCCCATCGCCGAAACTGTGTCAATAACAGATCCGGACGATACTGATATCGCCGCAGTTTTTATTCAAATATCTGCAAATTATGACAATACAGGAGATGAACTGGTATTGACCGGTTCTCACCCTGCAATTAACGCTACATGGGATGTTTCTGAGGGTAAACTTAGCCTCATTGGTCCAGCAAGTTTAGCCGCTTTTGAAACGGCAATTTCTGCTGTAGTTTACCGATCATCGGCAACTCCGGTAGCAGGTACAATGAAAGAAATTTCTATAGTTCTTAATGAAGCCAACTATTTATTTTCGACCCAACACTATTATGAATACATTCCAGCATTAGGAATAACTTGGACTGCAGCTAAAGATGCAGCAGCACTAAGAACTTTTTACGGACTTCAGGGGTATTTAGCTACGTTGACTGTTGCCGACGAGGCTGATTTACTGGGAAAACAATCCAGTGGTGCAGGCTGGATCGGGGCCAGTGATGCGGGGGTTGAAGGAGAATGGCGTTGGGTGACCGGCCCAGAGGCAGGAACCCAATTTTGGAGTGGTAATGGCACTGGTAGTGTAACAGGTCCTTACAATTATGCAAATTGGAACAATGGCGAGCCAAACAACTCGGGCGGTGAAGATTATGCTCATATAAATGCCCCAGGTACCGGTTTTGATGGCTCTTGGAATGATTTGTCCAATACGGGGGCTGCAAGTGGTAATTATCAGCCAAAAGGATATCTAGTGGAATATGGAGGTACGCCAGGGGATCCAGCACCACCTCAAATTTCTGCGGTCACTAGAATTAGGGTGGATAATGTGAATCCTACAGCTACTAATCCAGCTCCAATTTCAGTATTTTGTAGTTCAGATGTACCCACTCCTGACACCAGTGTTGTGACTGACGAATTTGACAACTGTACAACAAATCCTACGGTAACTTTTATAAGTGATGTTTCGGACGGAGGAGTGAATCCAGAAATAATAACCAGGACCTATAGAATATCAGATGATAGCGGAAACTCAATAGATGTTACGCAGACGATTACGGTGCAATTGGCTATTCTAAATAGTTCACCAACCGATCAAACTGTTTTGGTTGGTCAGCAAGCTGTTTTTACCGCTAGTTATACAAATGCAGATACATACCAGTGGCAAGTTAGTACAGACGGTGGTATTAGTTTCAACTCCATCTTTGATGGAATATCCTATTCAGGAACACAGAGTGCTGCGCTAACGATCAATACGGCCAAAGTAGGTCAAAACAATAATATTTACAGGATAATAGGTTCAAATTCTTCAGGGAGCTGTCCCAATGAAGTGACCAGTGCTACAGCTATTTTAAAGGTTAAAGTCGGTACCGTTGTTACCAATCCAAGAATAACGTATAGGGTTAAGAACGATTAAAAGTAGCGGTTACATCATTGATTTAAGCGTTGAAAAATTCTTTCTAAAAGAAGGCCACTTCTGCTACTTTGAGCTTCACTTAGAAAACCGATAAATTAGATAGCTTTGGAAATTACAGTGAAGAATTAAGCATTAGGGTATTCACTAATGACACCGCTTTTACAACCATTTAAACTTTCAAGAGCGATACTAAAGGAAATTTAAGTCTTAATAAATTACCATATGTATCTTCTTACACTACGTTTATATTTAGATTTTCGAGTAATAAGCAACTGGAAGAAGGGCAAATTTACATGAATTGATTGTTTTCTTGTCACTGCCAGTTGTGGTAGTATTATTGTCATCGATGATAATATCACCTTACTTTGTAGTGACGGGTTGATCCAACCTTTTCATTATTCACGGATGTAGCTGTTAATACCGATAATACTAACAAATATGAATGTGTATTACCATCTACTACTATTTTGGGAGAAAGAATAACGACAACGAACAAGGTCAAATTCACTTTCTTAATTTTCAGCAATAGACCAAATTAGTGCTTATACTGTAATTACGAATAGACAAATCACATACCGTATAAAATCCAACTAAGTTTTTAATACTTCCCTTCACCTAAAGTTTTTAGATAGCAATTAAGGCCTCTAAAACTTTTTTTCCACTAAAAGCTGTTGTATCGAAATCAGAATTGATGATTAGAGTTATTCTATTAATTATTCAGTTCCTGATATCCAAAATATGAAGGTTTTTATATGTACGAAATGTACTGCAATAGCAGTCCATACTCGATAAACTACCACCCAGTCGGTTTCCATTTTTTGAAAAGCTAAACCTCATGTTTGCATGCCTATACTGTGAAAATAACCCTCTACACAACATTTATTTTAAGGGGCAAGAGTTATAATTAATATTTGTGCGTTGTGATTGCTTGTAATCCCTCTTATTGAGAAATAATTGGAATCATAAGTTATGAACAAATAGAAAAACCTATATAACCACAGAATTTTTGAAGGTGAAATTGAATTTTAAAAGTATGAAAAGTCAAACTACTAAAACTAGAAGTATTACCATTAAGGCTTTATTGGCAGTATGTACTTTAATGTTTTCCACCATCTCTATAGCACAGACTACAGTAACTTTAGAGGACCAGTGCAATTGTGAAGTATTACAAGGTACCGCAGTTTCTTCACCAGGTGTAGCAACACCTGCGGGTGCAGATTTGGGTGATTTGTATGTAAACACCACCACTGGAACTATTTTCTTTTGGGACGGTGATTCATGGGAGTTAACCTCTACTGATGCCAATACAACGATAGCATCTTTAACCGAAGATGGGGCAAATCTAATTTTGACAGATAGCGATTTAAATACTGTTTCAATTCCTCTCGCAGATATCGCTACTAGTATTGATACGAACACTACCAATGTTACATTCACGGTCAATAGTGCTAATGGCACCTTAGATATGGTCGATTCTGAAAATACTGTTGTTTCGGTGCCTTTGGCAGATATTGCAGCACAGATAAATACAGATAAGCAAACTCTTTCCGATGTTTTATCTCAAGGGGCAGATGCGAATGGAACGGTAATTTCAAACCTAGGAACTCCATTAGCAGGCACCGATGCCGTTACTAAAAATTATGTGGACACACAGATATCGGCGACAGCCGATGACGATATCACGGGGGTAAGTTTTGACGCTTCGACCAACAGGGTCTCCGTATCCGAGGGTACGACCATTTTCGATGCCGACCTTTCGAGTTTGGAGGAGAGCGCCGATATCACGGCAAACACAACGCTGATCAATAATGAGACGACCCGTGCAAGCAATGCCGAGTCGGCTATACAGTCAGATGTAGACGCCAACGAGACAGCCGCTAATGCCGCAATCTCCTTAAAAGAGGATGCCGCCAATAAATCCACTGATACCGCATTAGGTACTTCCGATATTTCCTTTCCGACGCAGAATGCCGTAAAGACCTATGTGGATACACAGATATCGGCAACAGCCGATGACGATATCACGGGGGTAAGTTTTGATGCTTCGACCAACAGGGTCTCCGTATCCGAGGGTACGACCATTTTCGATGCCGACCTTTCGAGTTTGGAGGAGAGCGCCGATATCACGGCAAACACAACGCTGATCAATAATGAGACGACCCGTGCAAGCAATGCCGAGTCGGCTATACAGTCAGATGTAGACGCCAACGAGATAGCCGCTAATGCCGCAATCTCTTTAAAAGAGGATGCCGCCAATAAATCCACTGATACCGCATTAGGTACTTCCGATATTTCCTTTCCGACGCAGAATGCCGTAAAGACCTATGTGGATACACAGATATCGGCAACAGCCGATGACGATATCACGGGGGTAAGTTTTGACGCTTCGACCAACAGGGTTTCCGTATCCGAGGGTACGACCATTTTCGATGCCGACCTTTCGAGTTTGGAGGAGAGCGCCGATATCACGGCAAACACAACGCTGATCAATAATGAGACGACCCGTGCAAGCAATGCCGAGGCAGCGATACAATCAGATTTAAATCTAGCCAAAATAGATGCCGGAAATGCAATTATAAGCAATACAAACCTAATTAATAATCATATCGCAGCTGATTTTGATACCGACCCAACAAACGAATTAGCGGTATTAGCTTCAGGCGCACCCACAACAAATGGTACCAACTCAGGTGATACATATATAGATACTGATACAGGCCAATTATATGTATGGGATGGGGGTGCTTGGCAACAAGTGGGGGGTAGTGCCGCACCAGATACAGATCCAGACCCGACCAATGAGTTATCCGACATCGCTATTACAGGCACGACCTTAGAGCTTACCAATGCGGCGGCAGGTGCAACGGGTGTTGATTTGAACAATACCTTTGCTACCGATACAGAATTGTCCAATGCGATTGCAGCCAGTGATGCAGCAGATTTGGATAAGGATGCTACAAATGAACTTCAAAATTTAGGGGAAGTTTTAGCGGACGGTAATAATGGCGCTGGTTTGGCAATTACCAATATTGCCGATCCAACCAATCCTCAAGATGCAGCAACCAAAGCCTATGTAGATAGTATTTCAGATGATGATATTAGTGTTGCGAATACTGTTTCAGGGAATAGGATAGCCACTATTTCTGAGCCAGGAATTACGAATGTGGATATCAATGAAACGATAACAACTCTTACTGATGCCAATTCAGATGGTATTTTCGATTATGAGTCTGAAAATGGAACCATTACAACTTTTGATGGAACCGATGACCAAACTGCCGCACAGGTTTCGGTTACTCCCGCAGGAAATATGGCAAGTACAGATGTTCAATCCGCTTTAGAAGAATTGGATGCGAATAGTTCTGATAATCAAGATTTGACCCTTACCGGCGACAACTTGACGTTAAGTAATGACCCAACTGCCACAGCAATAGATTTATCCGATTATAGGGAGACCGTATCGGGTATCAATGATATTTCTGTAACTGATGACGGTAATGGTAATTACACGGTAGATTATAGCGATGGAGATAAAAGCGATACCAACGAAATCACAACCGTAACCGACAACCTTAATGGTACTACGACCATCACCGATGTGAACGGCGGAACGGTAACAGTAGATAATGACGGTGCCGATAATGTGGACGATGCGGACAATGACCCTTTAAACGAAATACAGGATGCAAGCCAGGTAAGTTTCGACGACACGACCGCCAGAATTGGAGCTACGGATACCCAATCTGCAATCGAAGCCTTGGCGGCAAGTAATGCTGCCGATAACGATACTGATCCCACCAACGAGATCACTGATGTTACCGACAACCTTGACGGTACGACGACCATCACCGATGTGAACGGCGGAACGGTGACAGTAGATAATGATGGTGTCGATAATGTAGACGATGCTGATAGCGTAGTTGGTAACGAATACAATACCGGGATAAGCTTTGACGGAACAGACCTGAGCATTACCGACGGTGGCGGTGACCAGACCATAGATATATCGGGAGTTAATACGGATACCCAGGACCTTTCTATAGACGCAACCGGAAAAATAATATCGTTAGTTGATGGTGGTTCGGTAACCATCAATGCTGACGATGCGGATGCCAGTGTAACTAACGAGGTTAACACGGCTTTCACTGTTGCTAGTGGTAACCTGAATATTACGGATAGTAACGGTACGCTTTCAGTTCCTCTGAGTTCGATAGACACCGACACCCAGGATTTGTCGATAGACGCCACCGGAAAAATAATTTCTCTGGTCGACGGGGGTTCTGTGACCATCAATACGGACGATGCTGATAGTGTAGTTGGTAACGAATACAATACCGGGATAAGCTTTGACGGAACAGACCTGAGCATTACCGACGGTGGCGGTGACCAGACCATAGATATATCGGGAGTTAATACGGATACCCAGGACCTTTCTATAGACGCAACCGGAAAAATAATATCGTTAGTTGATGGTGGTTCGGTAACCATCAATGCTGACGATGCGGATGCCAGTGTAACTAACGAGGTTAACACGGCTTTCACTGTTGCTAGTGGTAACCTGAATATTACGGATAGTAACGGTACGCTTTCAGTTCCTCTGAGTTCGATAGACACCGACACCCAGGATTTGTCGATAGACGCCACCGGAAAAATAATTTCTCTGGTCGACGGGGGTTCTGTGACCATCAATACGGACGATGCTGATAGTGTAGTTGGTAACGAATACAATACCGGGATAAGCTTTGACGGAACAGACCTGAGCATTACCGACGGTGGCGGTGACCAGACCATAGATATATCGGGAGTTAATACGGATACCCAGGACCTTTCTATAGACGCAACCGGAAAAATAATATCGTTAGTTGATGGTGGTTCGGTAACCATCAATGCTGACGATGCGGATGCCAGTGTAACTAACGAGGTTAACACGGCTTTCACTGTTGCTAGTGGTAACCTGAATATTACGGATAGTAACGGTACGCTTTCAGTTCCTCTGAGTTCGATAGACACCGACACCCAGGATTTGTCGATAGACGCCACCGGAAAAATAATTTCTCTGGTCGACGGGGGTTCTGTGACCATCAATACGGACGATGCTGATAGTGTAGTTGGTAACGAATACAATACCGGGATAAGCTTTGACGGAACAGACCTGAGCATTACCGACGGTGGTGGTGACCAGACCATAGATATATCGGGAGTTAACACCGACACCCAGGATTTGTCTATAGACGCAACCGGAAAAATAATATCGTTAGTTGATGGTGGTTCGGTAACCATCAATGCTGAGGATGCGGATTCCGACCCTAATAATGAAAACCAAACGGTCAGCGCCGGTACGGGTATCGGCGTAATCCAAACAGGGCAGGACTTCGCCATAACCAATATGGCACCTGACCAAACGGTAAGTATCACAGACGGAGGTAACGGGAACGTAACAGTAGGGGGAACCTATCCTAATTTTACGATTAATGTGCCCGATGCAACAGTTGATACAGATGACCAAGATTTGTCAAATACTGTTTTAACTGCAAATGAGAGTGTTCGAATCGATATTACTGATGGAAACAGTACTACTTTGGATATTAGGGATGCCGATGCAGATCCAACCAATGAAATAGAACTTCCCTCGGGCGGTAGCAACGGACAAGTATTAGCTACCGATGGTTCAGGAACCTATACGTGGGTAAATCCAGACACAGGTCCACAGGGTCCAGCCGGCCCCCAAGGTCCAGCAGGCGAGGATGGCGTTGACGGTAACGATGGTGCGACAGGGCCCCAAGGCCTACAGGGAATCCCTGGAAACGACGGTGCCGACGGTGCGACAGGCCCAATGGGTCCATCGGGTCCCCAAGGTCCGGCGGGAGCGGACGGAGCTACAGGTCCAATGGGTCCTCAAGGCCCCCAAGGTCCAGCAGGCGAGGATGGCGTTGACGGTAACGATGGTGCGACAGGACCCCAAGGCCCACAGGGAATCCCTGGAAACGACGGTGCCGACGGTGCGACAGGCCCACAGGGTCCAGCCGGTCCCCAAGGTCCAGCGGGAGCGGACGGAGCGACAGGTCCAATGGGTCCTCAAGGTCCAGCAGGCGAGGATGGCGTTGACGGTAATGATGGAGCCACAGGCCCACAAGGCCCACAGGGAATCCCTGGAAACGATGGTGCCGACGGTGCGACAGGTCCACAGGGTCCAGCGGGAGCGGACGGCGCGACAGGTCCGATGGGTCCTCAAGGCTCCCAAGGTCCAGCAGGCGAGGATGGCGTTGACGGTAACGATGGTGCGACAGGGCCCCAAGGCCTACAGGGAATCCCTGGAAACGACGGTGCCGACGGTGCGACAGGTCCACAGGGTCCAGCGGGAGCGGACGGAGCTACAGGTCCAATGGGTCCTCAAGGCCCCCAAGGTCCAGCAGGCGAGGATGGCGTTGACGGTAACGATGGTGCGACAGGACCCCAAGGCCCACAGGGAATCCCTGGAAACGATGGTGCCGACGGTGCGACAGGCCCAATGGGTCCATCGGGTCCCCAAGGTCCGGCGGGAGCGGACGGAGCGACAGGTCCGATGGGTCCTCAAGGCCCCCAAGGTCCAGCAGGCGAGGATGGCGCTGACGGTAACGATGGTGCGACAGGACCCCAAGGCCCACAGGGAATCCCTGGAAACGACGGTGCCGACGGTGCGACAGGCCCACAGGGTCCAGCCGGTCCCCAAGGTCCAGCGGGAGCGGACGGAGCGACAGGTCCGATGGGTCCTCAAGGCCCCCAAGGTCCAGCGGGCGAGGATGGGGTTGACGGTAATGATGGAGCCACAGGCCCACAAGGCCCACAGGGAATCCCTGGAAACGACGGTGCCGACGGTGCGACAGGTCCACAGGGTCCAACAGGTCCTCAAGGTCCAGCCGGCGAGGATGGCGTTGACGGTAACGATGGAGCCACAGGCCCACAAGGCCCACAGGGAATCCCTGGAAACGACGGTGCCGACGGCGCGACAGGTCCAATGGGTCCATCGGGTCCCCAAGGTCCGGCGGGAGCGGACGGAGCTACAGGTCCAATGGGTCCTCAAGGCCCCCAAGGTCCAGCAGGCGAGGATGGTGTTGACGGTGCCGACGGTGCGACTGGTCCAATGGGTCCAGCGGGTCCCCAAGGTCCTGCAGGCGATCCTGCAACTGATGATCAAACCTTGGCTACGAATGGAACTGCAGGACAAATTTCTATCACTGGCGGAAATGCCATTACACTGAACGTAAACGATGCGGATTCGAATGCATCGAATGAAATACAGACAATAACATCAATAGACGGTTCGGTAACGGTTACTTCTAGTGGTATCAATTATAATCTATCGGTACCCACAGCAAATGGTTCTGAAACTATGGTAGAAGCAGCACCTGATACTGATATTAGTGTAAGTGGTACGGGTACTTCAGCAGACCCATATTTAATAGCCAACACAAGGCCAAACATATTCTACCCCCCTTCTATTGAAGTAGATGTGGCGACCACGGGTACGGGTAGAACAATTAATTTACATGGCGAATATCTTTCGCAATATGGTACTCCGTCAGTTGTGAGTGCAGGTGCACCATCGGCCATACCAACGTATGCCAGTACCGATCTCTACTATTATGTAACATATTTTGATCCAACAGTATTTGCCAATGTAAGTGTATCGGCCAATGGTGTTATGACTTATGATGTTATAGCCACACCGTCGAACTATAACACACTTATTAACGTGGTATTCGTAGTGAAGTAATTCTATACTCAACTGATTCCCAAATCGATTTGAAAAAAAGTTATATACATAGAGTCTTATTTTCCAGCATCGTATTCGCAATGCTGGGAATTGGTATATCAAATGCACAGTTTTTATTGCAGGCACCGAATTCAACCGATGAAAATAATTATCGTTGGTTTAATGCGGAAGACCCCAATACTGTTTTGGGTACGGATTTTTTCTATGAAGTAAGCCAGCCGGGGGTCTATTTTGCAACATATGATGGGACCGCTTGCGGAAAAAACGCGACAAGTTATTTTATATTAACTGATTGTGCATCACCCAAGAATGAGGTCACCATGGATATAACTTCAAATGTACCTACCGGGGCCACCGTAAATTGGAATCCGGTACTTAGTGGAGACCCATTAAAACCAATGGTATTAGCTACTAAGACGGTAGAAAAATATATGGCTTCCGTTGTTAAAGCCGGTAATTCGAAAAATTTACCTTCTTTTACGGTCGTTTGCATGAGCCAGGCAGCTACCTTGGCTGATGATGTGGTATCGGTCGATGAGGATAATTCCTTGATCATAGATATTTTCTCCAATGATTCAGATTTACCTTCTATGGGAGTTCTGACGACTACAGATCCTTTAAATGGTAGAATATCCATTGATGAGAATGGTACGCCAAATAATCCCTTGGATGATATTATAAATTATGTGCCAAATCCAGATTACAATGGTACCGATAGTTTTACATATACCCTTTGTAATAGTTTTGGTGATTGTAGTACTGCAACCGTAACGATTGATGTGCGGCCCGTACTCGATACTTACGATGATTCCGTTGCGCTAAACATGAACGAAATCATCAATATTGGTGTTTGGAAGACTAATGATAATGATTTACCAAGCACTGGTACATTCAGTGCTAAGCAACCCTTGCACGGGTCAATTACAATCGATGATAACGGTACTCCAGACGACCCAACCGATGATTCGGTCAATTATTTTCCAAATAATAATTATATAGGAACAGATAGTTTTGAATATACTATTTGTGATAGTTCTGGTTATTGCAGTGCCGCTATGGTTACACTGTTGATAAATCCATCAGGTATTGATTTGGATAGTGATGATGATGGTATTGTAGATAGTTTTGAAGACCTGAATTTAGATGGTGACAACGATGCTGCTACAAATCCCACCGATACGGATAATGATGGTTTCCCGGATTATTTGGACATCGATAGCGATAATGACGGTATACCGGACAATGTCGAAGCACAAACAACGTCAGCATATGTAGCCCCCAGTGGTAACGATACCAATTTAAATGGATTGGATGATGCATATGAAGACAATAGCACCATCGGATTATTTCCAATAGATACAGATGGCGACGACCTTCCAGATTATTTGGACTATGATAGTGATGCCGACGGGGTACCCGATGCTATTGAGGGCAACGACCACAATCATGATGGTATTCCAGATGTTGTCCTAATTGGATCTGATAAAGATGACGATGGGCTAGATGACGGTTACGAGGGAAGCATAATCGTAGATGTTGATGTAAATGATGAATATAATGATCCTTATGTAAACCTACCAAATACAGATAGTGATGAAGAATCTGATTATCGCGATACAGATGATGATGATGATGGTATCGAAACCATTGATGAAGATTTGAACTCGAATGGGAATTATGCCGATGATGATTCGGATGATGATGGAATTCCAAACTATTTGGATACCGATTTAGGTGAGTTGGAAGAAGAAATTAAAGTAATAAATGTAATTACTCCAAATGGGGATGGAGTCCATGATGTACTGAGAATAGACGGATTGGAGAATTATCCGAATAATACCTTAAAAATCTTTAATAGATGGGGTGTGTCCGTTTACAATACACGGGCTTATAACACCGAAGGAAATATATTTGATGGTACCTCCGAGGGAAGGGCTACCGTGGATCAAGAACGTAAATTACCTGTTGGTACCTATTTCTATATTCTTGATTACGAATTACCCAATGGGGAGATGAAAACACTTTCCGGTTATATATACATAAATAGATAAGCATGTTCAACCTATATACATCCTCCATACTACAAATTCAAACATTGAAGAAGATTGTTTTTTTGATGGTGATAGCTTTGAGTGCTTTTTGTTACGCACAACAGGATGCCCAATATACACAGTACATGTATAATACCGTAAGTGTTAATCCCGCTTATGCGGGTTCACGAGGGCAAATTAGTCTAGCCGCTCTACATCGTTCACAATGGGTGGGTTTAAAGGGTGCTCCGGTTACACAAACGTTCAATGTTCATTCCCCGATTGGATATCGTGGTGTAGGATTAGGACTGTCAATCGTAAATGATCAAATAGGCCCGACTTCCGAAACAAATTTTGATGTCGATTTTTCCTATACAATTTGGACATCAACAGAAGGTAGAGTCAGTTTCGGACTTAAGGCAAGCGCAAATCTCTTGGATGTACGGTTTTCTGAGCTAGACGAATATAATCTTGATAATAATTTACAACAAAACATAGATAATAGGTTAACGCCGAACATTGGCGCAGGGGTTTATTACCATACCAATGAATTTTATGTGGGTCTATCTGTTCCACGTATATTGGAGACGTTGCATTTTCAAGGATCAAACCTATCTACCGCCAAAGAAAATATGAATTTTTATTTGATAACGGGTTATGTCTGGGATTTGAATCCGTTTGTTAAATTCAAACCCGCATTGCTGACCAAGTTAGTGCGGGGAGCTCCATTACAAGTCGATTTGTCAGCAAATTTCATGTTTAGTGAAAAGTTTATCGTGGGAGCAGGCTACAGGTGGGGTGCGGCCTTTACGGGAATGGCAGGATTCAATATTTCAAGAAAGTTTCTGATCGGTATAGCTTACGATAAAGAAACTACGGAACTGGGCAGTGCTGCTTTTAATGATGGTTCTTTTGAAGTTATTTTTAGGTATGATTTTATTTCTTCGAAGAATAATTTAAAATCTCCAAGATTCTTCTAGAACAATTCTCTTAACGTATTTTATATGTTCTACTTTTCGTAAAATAAGTTAAACGCCTTATTTTTACAAAATGAAGGAAGAAGAGGTAATTCTTGTAAATCAAGAGAACGAGCAAATTGGTACCATGCCCAAAATGGAGGCCCATGAAAAAGCCTTACTACATAGGGCTTTCTCGGTTTTTATACTAAATAAAAATGGAGAAATCATGTTGCAGCAACGGGCAGCTTCAAAATACCATTCCCCTTTGTTGTGGACGAATACTTGTTGTAGTCATCAAAGGGTGGGAGAAACCAATATTGAAGCTGGTAAACGGAGACTGCAGGAAGAAATGGGTTTTATGACAGATTTGGAGAATCTTTTTTCATTCATATATAAAGCTCCTTTTGATAATGGACTAACTGAGCATGAGTACGATCATGTTATGATAGGTACCTTTGATGATGAACCTAACATAAATCCTGAAGAGGTACAATCATGGAAATGGATGTCTCCAGAATTGGTAAAACTAGATATTGCCAATAATCCAGAGCGATATACAGTTTGGTTCAAGATAATTTTCGACAAGTTCTATCAACATGTCTTTGAAATACCTGAAAAGAAATGAAAGTTAAGGTCAGTAGAAAGGCTCATTTTAATGCTGCCCATAGGTTGTACAGAAGTGACTGGCCTGAAGCTAAAAATGCCGAAGTATTTGGAAAGTGTAACAACCCTAATTTTCATGGCCATAATTACGAACTCATTGTTAGTGTAACTGGTGAAATTGATAAGGAAACTGGTTTTGTAATGGATATGAAGCTGTTAAAAGATTTGATCAAAGTAGAAGTTGAGGATTATATGGATCATAAGAACCTCAATATTGAAGTGATTGAATTCAAAGAGCTAAATCCAACCGCTGAAAATATTGCGGTTGTTATATGGAAAAAGTTACGCCCTCATATTTTAAAAACAAATGAATTAGAAGTTGTGCTATACGAAACCCCACGCAATTTCGTGACATTTTCTGGTTAGTTTCGAAAAGGTGTTTTGGTCTATTTACCGAACGTTCTTGGTCGTTCACCTTAAGTAATTGAGTTTTTATTACCCCTTAAAATGCTACATGTTTAACAAAGCTTAATTTAGTAGTTTAAATTTGTCAAAATGAAATTATATCCTCTTAAATTTAATCCTATCCTGAAGGAGCGGCTATGGGGCGGCACCAAGTTAAAGGATGTGCTAAATAAATCGATTACCAGCGATATTACCGGTGAGAGTTGGGAGCTATCAACCGTTAAGGGAGATGTCTCTATAGTCGCGAATGGAAAATTATCAGGAACTTCGCTTCAAGAACTGATCGATGACCAAGCAGAAGCACTTCTAGGTAAAAGTGTGGTCGAACGATTTGGTACCGACTTTCCTATACTTATTAAGTTTATCGATGCGAAACAAGATCTTTCCATTCAATTGCATCCAGATGATACGTTGGCCAAAAAACGACATGATTCTTTCGGAAAGACCGAAATGTGGTATATCATGGATGCCGACGCTAACGCCGAGCTTATTGTAGGGTTCAATAAAGATGTATCTAAAGAAGAGTATGCAAAAAGTATGCAAGAAGACTCGCTTTTAGATTTACTGAATTATGAGAAAGTAAAAGAAGGAGATACCTTTTTTATAAATACAGGCAAAATACACGCTATAGGCGCAGGGGTTATGCTTGCAGAAATCCAGCAGACATCTGATGTTACCTACCGCGTGTTTGATTTCAATAGAAAGGACAAAGAAGGAAATCTTCGGGAATTACATACCGAGCTGGCTTTAGATGCCATAGATTATGATAAAAAGGATGATTTTAAAGTAACCTATTCAAAAGATACCAATGCACAGAACACCATGGTTGATTGTCCATACTTTAAAACCAATTTCATTGAGGTAACTGAAAATTTTGAATTGGATACTACCCAACGTGATTCTTTTACCATTTTCATGTGTGTTGGAGGTGAGGCGGTCATAAAAACTGAAGAGGGTGAAGTAACCCTTAAAAAGGGGGAAACGACACTCTTACCTGCAATTACAAATAAAATTCAACTTCAATCTAAAGGAGCTAAATTATTGGAAGTGACTATTTAAATAGTATTTAAGCGTTAGCAAATGAAAAATCGTACTTTTGCAAAAAATATTTAGTAATGGCAAGTATAAAAGATTTAAAGAAAGATATTAATAATGTGCTCGGTGACATTATTGAAGGGGTATATGTGGTTGAGGCCGCTAACGGAAAAAATAATACAAAAGAAGGTGCAGCTATCATCGATGAGGCTATTGAAACTTTTGACGAACTTATTGAAAAGGTCAATAAAAGTAAGGTAGAGAATAAAAAAGCACATTTTAAAGAAGTAAGAAACGAACTTGAAACAAAGGCTACCAAATTGGTAGACGAGCTTAACAAGCTAGCTTAATCCTTTTCTGGAACAAAAATAAAAAAGCATCCTAATTTTTAGGATGCTTTTTTATTTTATAGCTTTTGATAAAGCAAAATATTAATCCCCTTTCAAAAATTCTTTTAATTCCTTGCCATATTTTGAGCTTGCCACTTCCGGTGAAAGTACACTGTAAATAGAATCCAAGTATTTTTTGTTGGCATCAGGTATTTCTTTTAAAGCAATGTATGGTGCTACGTAGGAATTCTTATTGTTAAGTGCGAAATTAATAGCATAGGCGTATCCCCTTTGCATATTTCTATTGCTGATATTTTGAAGTGAGTCAATACCTATTTGATCGAGTTCATTATCGGATCGTGATGCGTTCAGCATAATTTCCATATTTCGTTTATTAATGCTTGACATCGTTTTTCGATATTCCTCCAATTTTTCATTACTCTCCGAACCGGATATTTTTGCGGTCGTATCAAATGTATTCCAATCCGTATTGATGGTAATCGTACCCGGTTCGGCAAAAAAGGTGATACGGTCATTGATGTCGTTATTATCCTTTTTGTCCAAATACAGATAAAACACTTCGGGACTTTCCAATTTAGTTTTTAAAGAGAAGTTGCCGTCACCGTTTATTGCAACTGAGTCAATGGAAACCAAAGTTGAATCTGGAACATGTTGCAAATAGAGCATACCCTTTTTCAAACCTTTTACTTTTCCCGTTACTACTAAGGTTTCTTCGGGATTATCTCCACAGGAACTTAAAAGTAGTATCGCTGCAAAAACAAATATCAATCTTTTCATTGGTTAATTTTAGGGCGCAAATATCCATAAATTTTGATAGATATAGGCAACCCGTTTTTATTTTGTTGGTAAAAAATAGAATTTATAATTGCGAGGCGACCTCCATTAAATAGGCACATAATAAAGCCCCTCCAGTGCCTACTACGTAACCCAAAACAGCCAATAATACGCCTACCGATGTTAGTGACGGATGAAACTCGGCGGCCACAACCGGGGCCGATGCCGCCCCACCCACATTTGCCTGACTTCCTACAGCCAAAAAGAAATAGGGTGCTTTGATCAGTTTTGCCACTAAAATCAAAAGAAGGGCATGAATGGTGATCCAGATAAAACCAACAGCGATCAGTCCGGGATTTTCAAGTACTTTCCCCAAATCCATCTTCATACCAATCGTGGCCACTAAAATATAAATGAACATTCCACCGATCTTACTGGCTCCTGCGCCTTCATAATTTTTTGCTTTGGTAAACGAGAGAGCGATTCCGGCACCGGTGGCAATTACCACCATCCAAAAAAAGCCTGAGCCTAAAAAGGAAAGAAAGCTTTTCTGATCACTAACGGTTTCAAAGTTCGTGGATAGATAATTGCTAATTTGGTCGCCAAAGAAATGTGCTACACCTACCGCAGTAAAGGCTAAAGATAACATGAGCATATAATCTTTAAGCGTAGGTACGCGGGTTATTTTCTCAGTAAACTCGGTCACCTTTATTTTTAGGGTCTCGATTGCAGAGGTATCTGCTTTTAACCATTTGTCTATTTGTTTTGTTTTGCCGACCCCTAATAAAATAATGGCCAACCAAATATTGGCCACAACGATATCTATCAATACCATTCCCCCATATTTTTCGGGATTGTATTGAAATATCTCTAGCATAGCCGCTTGATTGGCACCACCACCGATCCAACTTCCTGCAATAGTGGATAGTCCCCTCCAAATAGCATCGAAATCATTACCGCCCACGGTATCCGGAGAAAATATGGAAACTATAAGTATGGCCAATGGTCCGCCAATAATAATCCCTACACTGCCGGTAAGGAACATAATTATGGCTTTTGACCCTAAATTGGAAATTGCCTTTAAATCAATACTTAGCGTCATTAATACCAATGCTGCAGGGAGGAGATACCTGCTGGCCATGAAATATAAATTCGAAACCTCGTCTGAAACGATACCTGTACTGGCAAGAATGGCCGGTAATAGATAACACATCAATACTGCCGGAACAATGGAATAGAACTTACTCCAAAACCCTGTTTGTAAACTTGACGTATAAAAAATAAATCCTAAACATAGGGCCAACAATCCAAAGACAACAGTATCGTTCGTAATAAAAGGCTGTAAAAAAAGGTGGTACATGAGAAATAGGGTAAGTTGCTTATTTCAAATATAATCAAATTAACCAGTGTTCCTCTATAAACCTGGCAACGCCATCTTTTGTGTTTTCCAATGTAATATAGTCGCAAATTACTTTGACCTCATCCCTAGCATTTGCAACGGCTACTCCACAACCTGCGGCTTCAAGCATTTCAATATCGTTGTAATTATCCCCGAAGGCAATAACATCATTTAATGATTCATGTTTATCGAGTAATAATGCTATAGCTGTAAGTTTTGAAACCGATTTGGGAGCAATTTCAATAAGCGTGTCATTGGAGCGGTATAAATTTAAAGTGTTGCTAAATTTTTCCTGTAATAAAGGCATCAATTTATCTGCGCTTTCTTTTGTGCCCATGAGCATAATTTTATGTGCTCCTACATTTCTTTGTACCCAATTGTTCAAGGTTGTCGAAGTTTCTTGAAAAGTGGGTTGAGACTTGGTGTATTTGATTTCTTTTTGTACCCGCTGAGAGGTTTTTGGAACATACCATTCATCATTGTAGTACAGTCCTAAATCGGTCTGTAAAACAGAACACAAGAAATAGATTTCCCGTAAAAGTGCTGGTTCTATATATACGGATGTCACTATTTCTTTCCCGTTTAATACCAAAGCGCCATTATAACAGATAATCGGTTGATCTTCTATACCTAAACGTTCTTGAATATAACGCATTCCCCGGGGCATTCGAGCGGAAACCAATATAATTCGAGTTGTACCCCTTAATTTTTTAATTTGGGAAATGGTATATGCCGAAACATCACTTTTTGTGGATAGTAATGTTCCGTCTAAATCTGAACAGAGAATTTTATACTTCATTTTAAATATTTAACCAATACGTAAATTTGAGATTGACCGATCTATATTTAGGTTCGAAAGAATTTACAAAGTAATTATCATTATACACTACGAATAGGTCTGACAATGGGGCAAAACGCCACTGTAATCTGGAATTAAAACCGAGATTGTCACGCTGATTACTATACTGCACTAAAGTAGACCAAAATAGGGACTTACTGAATGTGATGTCAATTTTAGGACTTATGAGCCAGATATCAGCACTTGAATAGGGTTTAGGCAAGGATATCTGGTCATAATTCATGGCCAAGGAAAGAAATACCTTCGGTTGAAATCTAAGGTTCAGTTCACCTTGAACTCCAAATCGGTCACCATTAAAGAAGCGTCCGATAGACGGTTGAACGGAATAGGCAAACCTTTTTCTAGAATCAGATTTGTACTCCAAGGAGACGCTATTGTAACTATAACCTCTTTCACTCGGTAGTGGAATTGCATCTTCCAAATTCGTAGGGTCGAATTCTTCAAAAAGGTAGGTGTAGGTATTCGTAAATTGAAAATTAATTTCTGATTGATCTGTGAATTTTGATTCCCAAGAGCCGTTTAATTCATAATCCGTATTAAGAAAATCATTGTCGGGACTCCAAGTCAATATGGGAAAAAATTTAAAGCTGTGGGTCTGTAATGCACTGTTTTCAGGCCAAAAAACCCGTTCCATAAGTGTTACTGATTTAACGATATCGGTTCTTCGTATAAAACCAAGGTCGGACCTAAAATCTTGACCAACATAGGCCATATCTTCAAAAAAGTTCCAATGTCTTGAATTATACTGCAAAAATGCACCAGAAGAGTAGTTTTTGTTACCAGAATTATATGTAAAAGATTTATGTAAATAGAATTTCCCGTTCCAAACATTATTGTCCGAAATAAGATTGTAATCGATACCGGCCACTCTATTGTAACTATCTTCAGGTTCTTGGAATTCATATTCCTTAAACGTCTGCCTGTTGATAAAGAACATGCCAATATTAGATCTTCCAAAAACCTTTTGTTGTAAAGCCAACATCGTATTATTGTTCGTGGCAATATTATTTGCTAGGTCTTCGGCGGTTTGTAGGCTTAAGAAGCCTAACCTAAGCCTTTTAGTGACCTTACCACTTAAACGCACTCCTCCCACGATTTTGTTCTCAATCGTATTGTCTGCAGTATCTTTAGCAATACCAATTCTTCGGGAAAAAAAGGGATTGGCATCTCTTCTACCTCCGAAATTCCCAAATAGATCACTATTATCAATGAAGAATTGTCTTTTTTCGGGAAGGGAAACCTCGAAACGGGTTAAGTTGGTCACTTGGTCATCAACTTCGACCTGAGAAAAATCTGGATTTATCGTAATATCCAAATTCATACTATTGCCAATCGCTACTTTAGCATCGCCTCCAACTTCTAAATCGGTATTAGGTTCGTCAAGCTCAAAATCCTTTTGGTTACCAATGTTCACATAGGGAATTAATGCTAGGGGAGTCCTATATTTACCTAATGGTTTTTCAAAAATCATGTCTCCCATGAACGTAAGTCCGTATATATTTTGATTTTGTGGAATATTCATCCATGTACTGTTTTCATTCGATTGGGTATCAAATCGATAACTGTTAAACCGCCATTTGGTCTCTCCTTCCTTAAATTTGAAAGCGGTTAATGGAATAACCATTTCTGAAGTATAGTAATCATCATAAATTTTAGAATCTCCCCGCCATTTTACATCCCATGAAATGGTAAAACCACTTAAGTCAAGCCCTCCCCCTGAAACAAGGCCTTCACGTCTTACCCCATAAGGGTTAATGCCAAAAAGAAACGCATTATTACCATCGTTGAAGGTGTCAAAGAGAAGGGTTATGTTGTCGCTATTGCCCGCCCTAAAATCTCGTTTGAGGGATTGTATGGAGTAATCTTTGCCTGCTGTATAAATGGTTATTCCAATATAAAGGTTGGTTTCATCATATAGCATTCGTATTTCGGTTTTTTTCTCAGCGTGAATGGAATCTAATGGAAAATATTGCCAAAAATCGCGGGCCATATCCGCTGTATGCCAAATAGGTTCATCAAGAATTCCATCAGGAACAATGGTGGCATCAACGTGTTTTACGACAAATGAATTATGGGTATTTTGTGCATTTAGAAAAAAGGAAAATAGGAAAAGCACGAATGTGCTTTGGTATTTGGTCATGGTGGTGGTTGGTTGGTTGACCAAATTTAAGTTTTTGTCACGAAACTTATCACGTGAATTATTCCGTTTTTTTTGGTTTGGGCTCCCTTTTAGCCTCTTTTAAGCTTTTCATGAGCATCCACTCGATTTGACCATTGGTGCTACGAAACTCATCTGCCGCCCATTTTTCAATGGCTTGCAGCATTTCTTCGTTTACCCGTAATGCAAATGGTTTTTTCTTGCTCATTTAAAAATCAAAAGTTATAATCAGGAATCCTTAAAACAGGGTTCAACAATATGATAATCAATGGTTCAATGTTCCGGTGTTGACAATGGGAGCCACATCTTTATCGGAACAAAGTACCACCATCAGGTTGCTGACCATGGCAGATTTACGTTCGTCATCCAAAGCTACCAAATCTTTTCTACTCAATTCTTCCAAGGCCATTTCTACCATGCTTACGGCACCCTCAACAATCTTGTGCCTAGCAGCCACAATTGCGGTAGCTTGCTGTCTTTTTAGCATGGCGTTCGCTATTTCTTGAGCGTAGGCTAAATATCCTATTCGCGCTTCAAGTACTTCTATTCCTGCCATGGAAAGTCGTTCTTGAACTTCTTGTTCTAACGCTTCACTAACTTCGTTAACGCTCGAGCGTAAGGTGATATCCTCGTCTAGACCTTCATCCGCAAAATTATCATAAGGATACATACTGGCCAATTTACGTACGGCTGCATCGGTCTGTACACGTACAAAATTTTGATAATCATCTACATCAAAAGCTGCCTTGTAGGTATTGGTAACCCGCCAGACCAATATGGTACTGATCATTATCGGGTTTCCCAATTTATCGTTTACCTTTAATCGCTCACTATCAAAATTACTGGCCCGTAATGAAATTCTTTTTTTCGTGTATAACGGATTGACCCAAAAAAGGCCGTTCTCCTTGATGGTACCAACATATTTTCCAAATAAAAGCAATACCCTTGAGCTATTAGGATTGACCAGAACAAAACCTGCCAACATAATCAATGCGGCAAATATCATAAAGGCACCAATATAAATTCTAAGAAGGGCAATTCCCCCAAATAACAAGGCTAAAGCAACAAAAAGCATAACATAGCCATTTTGTGCACTGTGGTTTTTTTCTACTTTCATAGTTTTTGATATTAAAATGATATCATAAATATATCAAATTAATTTTAAAAAAAAGTAAATATCTTTTGGTGGAAAAACGAAAAGGGGATTATCCATCGAATTTTTTGGTCTTTTTCTTATTCGGGTTCTTAAAGAGACGTTTAAAGAATCCGTCCCTTTTTACGGGGTCACAATCCAAGGCTTCCCGAACGGCTGATGAGGGTTTGGGAAATGATGCTTTCGTGAGCGGATCAAACTCCTTATCCTTGTTCAATTGCTGCATCCATAGGCCAAATAGGGGAAGAGCGGCATTGGCGCCTTGTCCTAGACTGGTAGAGCTAAAACCAATTTCATGTTGATCTAAGCCTACCCAAGTAATATGAACCAAACTTGGCATAAGGGCGACAAACCAAGCATCTTTATTATTTTGGGTGGTTCCGGTTTTACCTGCCAAATCATTTTCGAGTCCGTAGGTACTGCGTAATCTTGATGCAGTTCCAGAGTTCACTGTAGATTTCATCATTTCGATCATCGTCTGACCGGTTTCATTTGAAAATGCCGGTCGTTCACTTAACTCTGATTTAAACTCCGCCAAAACGGAATCTTTTTGATCGGTGATTTTTTTAATTAAAATGGGTTTTATATGCTTGCCATTGTTTACATAACTGGTATAGGCTTGCGCCAAATCTAAAATTTTAATTTCCCCCGTACCTAAAGCGATGGAAGGTTCATTAGGAAGTTTTTCGGGTATTCCCATCGCTTTCGCCATTTCTAGCACATTGCCTGTACCCGCTTTTTCCAAAACTTTTACGGCAACGGTGTTAACGGAGTTACTAAGTCCTTCTTCCATTGAATAATTTAGGTAAGCCTCATCTTTATCGCCAGAGTTACCGGGCGACCATCCTTTTAAGTTTTCGTATTCTACTTCTTGGGCCGAGAAGTAGGTACATGGTGTAATACCTTGATCTAAAGCGGTAGTATACACGATTGGTTTAAAAGTTGAGCCCACTTGACGCTTACTTTGTGAAATATGGTCGTATTTATAATGTTCAAAATTAACGCCACCGATCCACACGAGAATATCTCCATTGGTGGGATCGACTGCCAAAGAACCTGTATTTAAGAATTTAGTATAGTGCTGAATACTATCCATGGTACTTGCCATACGTTTTTCTTCACCTTTCCAAGTACTAAAAGTGCGTTCTATTTTATCGTTGGATAAACTATCTATGATTTGCTCATGCGACAGACCCCTTTTTTGAAATTTCTTATAAGATCCAGTTCTTCTGGCAATTTTTTCAAGTAATTTTTCATCCTTGATCCATGGTGCATTTTTACCGTAACTTTTTTCAAAATCCCCTTGTAATTTTGTCATGTGATCAACCATGGCGTTTTCTGCCAATTGTTGCATTTTAAAATTTAAGGAAGTGTATATTTTTAGACCGGAAGTATAAACGTTGTAATCCGTTCCGTTCTCATTTTGATCTTTTATCCAACGTAACATTTCTTTTCTTACCTCTTCCCTAAAATAAGGTGCGATACCGGCATTATAATCGAAATCCCTATAATCCAAGTTTAATTCTTCCTTGCTCAGTTCATTTTTTTCTTCTTCAGATAAAAATCCGTTGGCGTTCATGGCGCTGATTACTAAATTTCTTCTGTTAAGACTTCTTTCTGGAAATAACCTAGGATTATACCCGTAAGTAGCTTTTAACATACCCACTAAAGTGGCGGCTTGAGTAATACTTAAGTTTTCAGTACGGGAATTATAAAATTTTAAGGAAGCACTTTCTATTCCGAAGGTATTATCACCAAATGATACTGTATTAAGGTAATTCGTCAATACTTCATCTTTGGTAAAAACACTTTCGAGCCGCTTAGCGATAATCATTTCCTTTATCTTATCGACCACAAGATTCGTTTTTTTTCGCTCTTTTCTTGGATATAGGTTTTTGGCCAATTGTTGGGTAATGGTACTTCCGCCACCTGAAGCGTCATCACCCATGAGTATGGTTTTAAGACCTACACGCATAAGACTTTTAAAATCAATGCCAGAATGCTCATAAAACCGTTCGTCTTCTATGGAAATCAAAGCTTGTTTTAAATGCTCGGGAAACTCTTCATATAAAATGGGTTGACGATCATACAAATAATATTTGCCAATTAAAACACTATCGGCCGTAAATACTTCGGATGCAATTTGATATTGAAAATTGGAAAGTTCTTTTTTGGATGGAATTTTGCCCCAAACTCCCACTTGAACACTTCCTATAAAAAGAAGAAATAATGCGCATATGCCAAGAATACCAAATCCGATAATCTTAAGAATTTTCGATTTATGTTGTAACAGATAAGATAGCTTTTTGTTCATAGCCGCAAGTTCTAACATAAATTTAACCTTACCGAAGTTTTAACAATACCTTAAAATTTGAAATCCTATTTTTGGAGCAAAATTTTGATGATGAAGAATATTCTTGTTTTGTTGTTTTTGGTATCGAACTTAGCTTTTGCAAATGATATAGTTTGGTCTAAAACCGGACATAGGGTGGTGGGAGAAGTAGCCGAGCAATATCTCAGCAGAAAAGCAAAGCGCGCAATTGAAAATTTGTTGGATGGAAAAAGCTTAGCGGCAGTCGCAAATTTTGGGGATGAAATAAAGGCTGACCGTGCCTATAGCAAATTTAGTGCCTGGCATTATGTGAATATTCCTTTTGGCAAGACGTATGCAGAAATCGAGCCCAATGCATCTGGTGATCTCATACAGGGAGTCAATAAGTGCTTATCTATTATTAAAGATGAACACAGTAGTAGGTCAGATAAGGTATTTTATTTGAAATTATTGATACATCTTATTGGTGACCTGCATCAACCCATGCACGTTGGTAGACTAGAGGATAAAGGAGGAAACGATATACAGTTACAATGGTTCGGTGAAGGAACCAATTTGCATAGGCTTTGGGATTCTAATATGATCAATGATAACGGAATGAGTTTTACGGAATTGGCATCTGAGGTTCCTGACCTATCCAAACAACAAGTGAACTATCTGCAAAGCGGAACTTTATTGGATTGGGTCGAAGAATCACATCTACTGGCAAATAAGATATATGATTCTGTTGAAGTTGGTGAGAAACTCGGTTATAGATATAGTTATGATTGGTGGGATACCGTTGACAGTCAGCTACAAAAAGGCGGAATACGACTGGCAAAGGTTCTTAACGAAGTCTTTCAATAAGATTTTTGTCAGGTTATCTTTTTGATATTTTATTGCCCGTAATTTGTTTTTGACGGGTACATTTAAAACGGTCGATTCCAACCGTTCTAAGTTTGGCATGTTTGGTGGCCCTGCCCTGAACTCTTTTACGCCACATTCTAAAACTACTTGGTTTCATTTCTCGGCGCATTATTTCAATGGTTTCCTGTTCAGAGATTCCGAATTGAAAAGTAATGGCATCAAATGGGGTTCTATCTTCCCAAGCCATTTCTATTATACGATCTAATTCCCGTTCTGTAAATTCTTTTTCCATAGCACTATAAATATACGTATACCTTATAATATATACATAAATGTAAAATACCACTTTAAGTATTATTTAATAATCCTGAATGTTAGATTGATACGTTCGCCTATCTCTTTAGCGGTTTTGGCCAATTGGTGTTTCCAGAAGTGCTGGGTCTCACCGCTCATGAGCAAAAGACTGCCATGTTGTAAAAGTAGTTTATGTTTAAGATTGGGTATAGAATTATGTTTCAAATGAAAATAACGTTCGGCTCCTAAACTTACCGAAGCTATTACAGGATTATCTCCCAACTCCCTTTCGTTGTCGGCATGCCAACCATTGCTGTCTTTTCCGTTTCGATATCTATTTAAAAGACATGTAGTGAATTCCACTTTTGCTATTTCTTCCACTAGATTTTTTATTTCTAGTAGCTCTTTAGTGAAAACTATTGGTTGCATCGTAATATACGAATAGGAATAAGGTTTACCATTGTCCGCATACAACGCAGTAAGTCGTGGTTGCGGATGGGTTTTTCCGAAAAGGGTAATATAATCCTGTTGCCACGGTGTTCTCTCGAGTAACGCTTTAAAGTAGGCATTGGCCTCTGGAACAGCAATAAAGTTCGGATAGTATATTATCTCCGAATCTTGAAGTGCCAATCGTCTTCCTCGATTAAAAAGGTCGGGCATTAAACCAATACCGTTTTTAATTCATTTCTATATTCTGATGGATTTTGTCCCGTAAAGGCCTTAAACGATTTATTGAAATGCGAAAAGTTATTGAATCCACATTCAAAGCAAACTTCGGTAATGCTCATCGGTTTCTCTGCCAACAATTTAGATGCATGTACCAATCGATACTCGTTTACGAACTGAACAAAGGTTTTATTGGTGATTTTTTTGAAGTATCTACAGAACGAGGGTATGGTCATACTCACCATAGCCGATATTTCTTCAAGGGTAATTTCTTCCCTGAAATTATTCTTTACATGATTGAAGACAATATTGATTCGGTCATTATCCTTAACATCGGTAGCGAAAGAAAATCCTTTTGCGTTGAGCATACGCATATCTTCCGAATTGCCCAGTTCATTTAATATATTAAGAATGGATAACAGGCGTTGGAAATCGGTCTGATATTCCAATACTTCCATTTTGTCACCTATTTTACGTTTTGTCTTTCCAGAAAAAGCAATTCCTCCACTGGCAACATTAAATAGACTTTCAATTTTCTTCATTTCAGGAATCTTAAAGAAATCTGTCCCAAGAAAATCGGTTTTCATTTGTATGACCGTTTCACTGGTATTTCCGGTAAGGGCATCGGTAAAACCGCAGTGAGGTAGATTACTTCCTATAAGTATAAGGTCGCCATTAGTGTAATACGATACATGACTGCCTATCTGACGCTTACCCGCGCCACCATTTACGTAGACTAATTCCAATTCGGGATGAAAATGCCAAACGTTATTTTTATTTATCCTGTTCTCGTCAAATTTTTGATAAGTAAAGGAATGTCCAAAATCAGGCTCAATGGATTCGAAAGTAGGTTTCTGTTTTACCATGCTAATTTATGTTTGCTAGTATAAAATTAATTAACCTTTACTAGGCTATTCTTTGCAAATTTAACCAAAATCTATGTAATATTAACATGTTGTCTAAAAATGGTACTTACATTGGTTAAAATAGAACATAAACTGGAAAATAATGATGTAGTGAGCGTTGAATAACGAGTGTATGTTTGTAGTGTAAATTATAGTTAACCCTTAAAAATAATTTATTATGAAAAACATTGTAAAATTCGCCACAGTTATTGCCTTCATGTTCGCTACAGTAGTTGGCATGGCAAGAGAGCCCAAAGTTAACGTATTGACCGCAGGTAAAGCCCAAAGTGTGGTTTTGACCATGGATGCGTCCGCTAAAGGCGTACAGGTAAAGTTAATGGATGCAGACCTTAATATTATATATTCTGAAAAAATGTCTGAAGGACGTTTTAGCAAAAAATTGAACCTTAAAGATTTGGCAGATGGTAAATATTATTTATCAGCTGATGATAACCTTAAAAACTATTCTTATACTATCGTTCTTGAAAACAAGAAAGTAAAAATTGTTGAAGCGGACGAAGATGTTAAGCCTTTCTTTAGAAAGACCAAGAATATGGTTCTTATGAACTATTTAAACTTGGACAAGTCAAAATTGTCAATTAAAATATACGATGCAGAAAGTAGAACTGTGTTCGCTCAAGAAGTATCAGATGAAATGATTGTAGAAAAAGCATTCAATTTTACAGATGCTTTTGCTGGTACTTACACAGTAGTTGTTAAGTCGGCCGGTAAAACATACACAGAAGAGTTTGTTGTTAATTAAGTTGATTTAAGTTGATTTCATTAAAAGGGGACGGGAGCGTCCCCTTTTTTCATTTTAAATTTTTAAATACGAATACGCCCAGAACATAAGTACAAATTGAACGGGCAATCTTAATACCAGGACCCACTTCGACAAACCCGCTCCTGCCTTTTCACTTGATAACATGTAAAAATGAACAAGAAGAAAAACCGCTAGCATCATTATAATACCATAAATGGATATGTTTTTAGTGGAGCTGAAAAATAGACCGATTCCTAAAATGATTTCAATAAAACCGCTTAATAGAACCAGTGGTTTATGAAAGGGAAGGTATCTTGGCATAATTCTCAAATACATCTTTGGTTTTATAAAATGCATAGAACCAGCAAAAATATAAATTACTGCCATTAGATAAAGATGCCAGGGATAGTTCATAAATATTAAAAGTTAGTTTATCTGAAGACCTTTTCTAGGTACTCTTAATTAATATTTGGCGTCTATATCATTAATCCATTCCAATATTTTATCCTCCAAAATGGATATTGGAACACAGCCGGTTTCAAGGATTTTTTCATGGAATAATTTTATATCAAAATCGTTTCCCAACTTAGCCTCGGCTTTTGCGCGTAATTCAAGAATCTTAAGTTGGCCTATCTTATACGATAATGCCTGCCCTGGGTTGGCCATATAACGTTCGATTTCTGACGTAATGCTGGCTTCAGATTCCGCTTCGTTATCCAAGGAATATTGAATGGCCTGTTCCCGTGTCCAACCTTTTGAATGTAAACCAGTATCTACAACCAATCGAATGGCCCTATGTATTTCTGCCCCAAGCATACCAAAATATTGATACGGGTCTTCGTAAAGTCCTAATTCTTTTCCTAATGATTCCGTATACAGGGCCCACCCTTCACCATAGGCACTATACCACAAGGTTTTTCTAAATTGTGGAAGATTTTCATTTTCTTGGGTCAGCGATATTTGGAAATGATGTCCGGGAATAGCTTCATGCAAGAATAAATCTTGATCGGAGTAAATATTGTATGAAGTAACATCTGGAATGGGTACGTAAAAAATGCCTGGTCTGGTACCATCTAAAGATCCAGGATTGTATTCGGCACTGGCAGATGCCTCTCTAAAAGATTCCGTCCGTCTAACTTCAAAAGGGGTTTTCGGTTGATTGCTAAAAAGGCGGCCTAGTTGCGGCATCATCTTTTTATGGATTTTATTGAAATGATCAATAACTTGTTGAGGTTCGGTAAAGGGCATGAGCTCTTTTTTGGTGCGTACCTCATTAAAAAAAGCCTTTAAATCACCCTTAAAACCAACTTCATTTTTAACCTTTTCCATTTCAGTACGTATTCTCGCCACCTCTTTCAACCCTATTTCGTGGATTTCGTTCGCCGACATCGTCGTTGTAGTATACAATTTTATTTGATGGGCATAATAAGCGTCACCATTAGGTATTCCCTGTATGCCACTAGTTTCACGACCAGCATTTAAATATTCATCGGCCATAAAATCATAGAGTTCCTTATAGGCGGGTATGATCGAATTGGTAATCAAAGAGGTATAATTTGCGGTTATGCGCATCTTCTCATCTTGCGAAAAATCACTAGGTAGTTTTTGAATAGGGCTGTAGAAAAGATTTGAATTCACATCGGTATTGGCTACGCTTGCCAATTGGGGCAATACTTTTCTAATCAAAGATTTTGGGAGTACATTTTTCACTTCTATGCCCTCTTCCATTTTTACTTTGGCCGATTTTAACCAAACTACATAATCTTCCAATCGGTCTGCCCAGTTGTCATAATCTTCTACGGTTTTAAAAGGTTGGGAACTACTGGCCCCTGCTAACTGGCCGATCATAAGGTTCATGGACCACATTTGGTCTATAGGAGTATAATTTTCAAAAGATAGACCCTCTAAGTTTATTTCGCATTCCCACTTTAAGATAGCATTTGACATATGCTCGCTTTGCGAAAGTTTGGCAGTTTCAAACTTTTTTGATTT